>JAFAZC010000196.1 GCA_019239965.1 Kutzneria sp.
GCACACAGCCGAGACAGTGCCGCCGAGCACCACCAGATCGCCGGTCCTGACCGCGTTGACGTAGGTCCCCACCGGCGGGAACGGCGTCGGCAACTGGAGATCGAGTTCCTCGAGCCTGGCGTCGATCGACATGGCCGCTCTCCCCGTGCGCTATGTTCCATACAGGTGGCACGCAACTTACAGGCAGGCTGTATGGAAAACAAGGGGCGGACACAGACGGAGCGGTCCGAGACCAGCAGGGCCGCACTCATCGCGGCGGCGCGGACGCTGTTCGCCGAGCGCGGTTACGCCTCGGTGAGCACGCCGGAGATCGTCGCCGCGGCCGGATTGACCCGGGGCGCGCTCTATCACCAGTTCGCCGACAAGACGGCACTGTTCCAGGCCGTGGTGGAGCGGGTGGAGGGCGAGGTCATGCGGCGCGTGCAGCACGTCGTCGGCGAGGGCGGCGGGCGGGATCCGCTTGCGGCGCTGGTGTCCGGCGCCGAGGCCTGGCTCGAGGCCTGCGCTGATCCGCGGGTGCAGCGCATCGTGCTGATCGACGCACCGGCGGTCCTGGGCTGGGCGCACTGGCGCGAGATCGGGCACCGCTACGGGTTGGGCCTTGTCGTCGCCACCCTTCGCCATGCCATGGACCTCGGCCTCATCCCGGATCAACCGGTCGCACCGCTCGCACACGCCCTGGTTGGCGCCATCGATGAGGCGGCGCTGTACATCGCCGCGGCGCAGGAGCCGGGTCCGGCCCGGGCGGAGATGGCCGCTGTGCTCCGCCGACTCGTGCGCGCCCTCGCCGACTCGACCTGAGGCGTTTCCGCTCAGCGGGAGGCCACCGGTCGGACGGGGTTCCCCACCTGGCCGGAGGCCGCATGAAGCGCCTCGACGCACGCCATGACGGCACCGCGGTCGTCGTCGACGGCTCTCCATACCGCGTAGATGGTGCGGCCGAGCGTCGGCCGGGTGGCGACGATGCGCACGCCCTCGGGGACCACGTCACGGGCCAGCCTCGGCACGAGAGCGGCCACCAGTTTTCCGGCCACCAGGGCGAGCTGGGTCGGGTAACCAGCCACTGTGCAGCTGATCCGTGGCTCGACGCCTTGGGTTCGCAGGGCCTGCACCAGCCACTCGTGACAGGTCGATCCGGCGCTCCATCCGACCCACGGAATGTCGTCAACCTCGGACAGGTCGACGACCTTGCGGTGCGCCAACCTGTGGCCGACGGGCAGAGCCAGATCGGCGATGTCGGAGAACAGCGCCGCCCGTGAGGTCGAAGCCGGGATCGCGGTCGGCCGGTCGTCCCAGCTCTCCACGACGGCGACGTCGAGGTCACCGGTGGCCACCGCGGGCAGGGTGTGTTCGGCTTCGCCCTCACGCAAGGTCACCTCGAGCCGGGGGTGTCGTGCGGTCAGCATCGCCAACGCGGGTGGCAGAAGCGCGTGCACGGTTGTCGGGATGGCGCCGATGCGCAGCGGTCCGAGGACATCGTCACGCAGCAGCTCGAGATCGGACCTTGCCGCGGCCACCTGGGCGAGAATGCGCTCGGCATGCCCGGCGAGCACGTGTCCGGCCTTCGTCATGCGGACTCCCCGGCCGTGGGGCTCGAGCAGACGCTGTCCCACCTCGCGTTCCAGCTTCGCGAGCTGCTGCGACATTCCCGAGGGCGTGACATGCAGCGCCGAGGCCGCGGCGGCGACCGAGCCGTGCGTGGCGACCGCGTGCAGGGCACGGATCCGCTGCAGGCTGAACATGGAAGCGATACTACCGAATTTCGCTCACGAACATTCGCTTGTTGTTCCTGGTTGTCGGCTCCATGCTGGACCGGTGACGACCTCAAGGCGCATACGTCCCCCGAACTCCCCGCTGTCGGCGCTCGCCGACCGGCTGGACGCCAGGGTGCTCGCCGCGGTCGGCAGCATCTGCATCTCGCTGTCCTCGACGCTGGTCAAACTGTCCGGTACCAACGCGGAAACCAGCACGTTCTTCCGCTGTCTGCTCGCGTTGCCGGTGCTGATCCCGTTGGCCTGGTGGGAACGGCGACGTGCGGCGCCCGGCGTGCGGGCCCGCGTGGTCGCCCCGCTGGTCGCCGGCGTCCTGCTCGGTCTCGACCTGGTGCTGTGGGCTGAGTCGATCATGACCGTGGGTGCCGGGATCGCCACGGTCCTCGTCGCGATCCAGGTGGTGATCGTCCCCGGGCTCGCCCTGCTGCTCTTCGCCGAGCGACCGTCGGTGCGCTACCTCCTGGCGGTTCCGGTGATGCTCGGCGGCATCGTGCTCGCCGGCGGAGTCGTAGGCTCCTCGGCGTTCGGGTCGGCCCCGGTGTACGGCACGACAACGGGTGCGCTGGCCGGGATCGCCTATGCCGGCTATCTCGTGCTGCTGCGCGCCGGCACCACCGCGGGCACGCAGGTACGGTCGGTGTGCCTTGCGACGGTGTCGGCCGGGGTTGTCGGCTTGGGAGCGGGCCTGGTGTGGCACGGGATCGACCTGGCGCCCGGCTGGCCCGCGTTCGGCTGGCTGGCCGCGCTCGCACTGTTGGGGCAGGCCACCGGCTGGCTGCTGATCGCGGCCGCGTTGCCACGGCTGTCCGCGAGCACCGGCGCCGCCCTGCTGCTCGTGCAGCCGGTCGGCGCGATCCTTGCCGGCGTTGTGGTGCTCGGCGAACGGCCGAGCGGCCTGCAGTTCGCAGGGTGCCTCGCCGTGCTGGTGGCCGTGGGTTTCGCCAGCGGGCTCAGGCCGAGCCGCGGTGTCGCACGGTCAGCGAACGCTGCCATCGAACGTGGCCGCCGAGGACCACGAGGCCGTCCCCGCTCGGTCGGGCCCGCAGTTCGGCGCCGGCCGGCTGCGTGACGGTCACCGGTCGCCGAACCTCGGCGACAAGGCCGATCACGGGTGCGAGACTGACGGGCTCCTCGATATGGTCGGCACCGAAACGCCGCGCCGCGATCAGGCCCCGCTCCTCGTTCCGCCAGACCCAGTAGTAGACCCCGGGTTCCGCGGTGGTCGGGTCCAGCGCACCCAACTGCGCGGAGGACGAACAGCGTACCCGGGAGACCGGCGGGGCCGCGGTCACCGGTATGCCCACCCAGGCGGAGTCCTCGTCGGCGCCCACCGGCAGGGGACCGAACGGCAGCACGGCCCGCCGCAGGTCAATTCCCCGCCGCCGCAGCGTCCAGGCGGCGGCCATCACGGGCTGGGCGGCGAGCGACAGCTCCCCGGTCGAGTCCACAACGGACAGCGTGCCGTTGGCGGCGTCCTCGACGAAGGCCACCTCGTCGACGGGCAGCCCCGCGACGAACTCGCCCCGATGCCGCGGCGCCGATGACCCGTCCACGACCACACCGACCGGACCGCCGACGCCGGAGACCTGTCCAACGCAGACCGAGATGATCTCGACATCGATCATTCGTGGCGCCCTGGTTCACCGAGTAGCTCCGCGGCCACCTGCCGAACGTGGTCCGCAGAGTTGATGATCGTGTAGTGGTTGGCATCGGGCAGGCTGACCCACCGCGCGGCGGGGACAAGGCCGGCCAACCATCGGACGGTCTCGACACTGACCACCGGTTGGGGTTCCGCCTGCATACCGCGTCCGGCACGGAGGAACACCGCGGGAACCCGCAGCGCGCCAAGTGCCTTGGCGACCTGGGTGCCGCGGTCGATCCAGTCCAACGCATCCGCCTCCAGGGCCGCGTAGCGGGTGCGGCACCGCACGGTCCCCGAGCCACCCACGAGTTCGTAGTCGACATACTCCTGGATGTGGGCGGTCCACGCGGCGAACGCCGGCTGGTATCGAGCGAGGGCGTAGTACTCGGCGCGGCTGCCGAACGTGGCTTCCAGGCGTTCGCGCACCGAGGGCAGTTCCACGGTCAGCGCACCGCTGTCGACCTCGGCCGGTGACGGCAGCCTGGCATCGACCAGAACCAGCCTGCCAACTTGGTCCGGATGGGCCGCAGCGAGCAGGATCCCCAGCGCGCCACCGGAACCGTGGCCCAGCACGGTGATCGGCCCGCAGTCGCCACCCGACACGGCGTCAAGGACCGCGGCCAGATCGGCGAGATGGCTGTCGATTCCGTACGGTCCGGGCAAGCCGGAACTCTGTCCTCGCCCCCGCAGATCGGGCGCCAGCAGGTGCACGTGAGTGGCCTGTGCGGCCAGCATGTCCCAGGACAGATGGTTGCCGGTGGTCGTGTGCAACGCCAGCACGACCGGGCCCTCGCCCGAGTGCGCGACAGTGAGGGTGCCGCCGTGCACATCGACCTTGATCTGGTCCACCAGGTGCATGTCGCGCTACTCCTTGGGTGCCAGTTGGAACACCACAGTGGACGGGGGAATCACGTAGGTATGTGTGCGCTCACGAATCCAACCGGCTTCGTCGAACACCGAAAGCCACTCCGCTTCCGTGGGCACGTACTGTCCCATCACGTCGTGCAGGACCTCGAAGCCGAGCGTGAAGATCGGCAACGCCGACCCTGACGTGCCGACGCTGCGGCAGGTGTCGCCCAACAACAGGTGTCTGACGCTGGGGAAGGTGGCCCGGAGGTCGCGGAGCACCCGGACACAGTTGTCTCGGGGCCAGAGATCGTGTCCCATCAGGAAACACGTGACCAGCTCGACCGCATCGAACTCCGGACGCCGGCCGAGCTGTGACACGTCGGCGTGGACGAGCCCGATGCGGTCCACCAGTCCAGCCTCACCGATCGCCTGCTGGGCAACGGCGAGCGCCTCTTTAGCCAGGTCGATCCCGACGCACCTCACCGCTGGGTCGCGCCGCGCGATGTCGATGAGCCGGTCAGCGCTGCCGCACCCCAGGTCCGCGACCACCTGGTGGCCGAGGTCGTCGATCATGGCGTACAGGTCGTCGTTCATGAAGGTCGTGCCGACATCACGGCAGGCAATGCTGACCGCCGTCGAGTCACGGCGGATGAAGTCACCGAAACGCTCCGAGTTTCTGGTGGCCTTGGCGAGGTCGCGGAAGAGTTCACCGTAGCCGCCGGTCAGCCAGTGGAACAGTCCCCTTGTCCTGTCAAACTGGTCGTAGGCGGTTCCCCTTCGGACAACTCCGCCGTCGCTGGTGACGATGCCCTGATACTCCAGTGCCCGCACCAGGGCGTTCAGCGACGGCATGTGTAGGTCATTGGTGTGGGCGAATGAGGGGAGGTCCAGCTCACCCTGGTCGTCCAACTGCACGAAGATGCCCAACTCCCATGCGGCCTTGACGGCCCAGCCAACGACGATCGCGTTGAACACGGCAGTCGCCGACGAGAAATCTCCGAGCGTTGAGCGTGACACTGGAGCACCTTTGTTCGTTGGGGTCTCATGAGCGCGATGGTGAGGCACCGTGGGGTCATCCGGGGCTTTCGCGGCCGTCAGGTCCACGTCACGACGGTGTTCTGGTCGACGAAGCCCATGAGACAGGACACGGTGGTGCGTCGGCCGAGGTTCTTCTCCACGGCATGGACATGGGCGCCGTTGAAGACGTAGAGGTCGCCGGGAAAGACATCCACGCACACTTTCTCGACGCCGACGAGAGTGTCCGTGGGATACGGGTCGCCGGCATAGTAGGACCCGTGTCGCCGTTTCGTCTCATCGTCCGGCTGCACGTTCCAGTAGAACAGGCGTCCCCGCGCGCCGTTCTCAAGGCAGAGGTTCACCGCACACGGCGAATACCGAAGCACGCGTTGGATCTCGAAGTCGGACTGTTTCGGCTCTCGGCACTGCGAGGCGTCCTCGTGGGGATTGAGAGAGAACTCGCCGGCGCCGTCCCAGCTGCGTATCAGCGCAGGGCAGGCCGAACGCCGTCCGTCGCTGGCCAACCTGTACCGCACGCCGTGCCCGGCGAGGTATTGCCGGAGAGCGGCCTCGAACCGGTGCCACGGATCATTCCGTCCTCCCAACACAGAACGCACGGCCGCCATGGCCTCCCTCGACTCGTCCAGATACTGCCCGGTCGGCTTGTGGTAGTGATAGGCACCGACGTAATAGCCGGAAATCTCAGTCTCACCCCGGCGGCGGCGTGCCGGACTGGCCCAGAAGCGGTCGACCAGATCGGCCACCTCGCGTCGATCGGCCCACCCGCGGAAGATCACACCGGCGCGTCGTCCCCTCAGCACGTCCTCGACAAGGCGGACATCGAACTGGTGCGAGTCGATGAACTGGAAATAACTCTGATCGCCGCGCCATCCTGTAACCGGTTGGCGTAACCCGGTTCCTGTCTCAGTCACGTCTGGCCTCCTGGCCTTCCTTCGGGGGAACGTAACGCAGTTTGACGCCGCGAGAGGTAAAGAGCGGATCGCCGGCGGCGCGCAGCGACACAGTGGGCAGCCGCCTGTTGGCTGGCACGTAGTTGACGAACTCGCTGTTCTGTTTGGTCAGCCGCGCCAGGACCGACATCGCGATTCGCGATGTCAGCGCGGCGTTCGCGGTGACCCCGGCGGCGAGCTCGACCGTGATGACGAGCTGCCGTTCCCGGTTCTCGTCCTCGACGGTCTCGACGAAGAACGCTCCCGTGAGCCGGGACGCGATCTCGGGGTCCTCCAGTCCGGAGGCAACCGTCTCCGGATAGATGTTCGCGCCGAAGTACGACACGGTGAAGAGCGAACGGCCGAACACGTGCAGAAAAGGCAGTGTCAACGTGGCGGACTCGTCGGTGAAACCGGGATCGTTCCGCAGCGCGTCCAACGGATCGAAACCGTGCTCGGCACAGAAGGCCATCATGTCGGTGTAGGACGTCAGCCCGCCTTCGTCCGCGATGTGGTAGCGGATCAGGGGGATGCCCGTGTCCGCGGTGACGGTCAGCGTGCCGTCGTCTTCGCGCTCGACGAACCGTTCCGCGGGGTCGTACTGCACGAGAGAAGGAATACGGCCCTCTCCGAAGAACTCGGTCGCGATGGCGGGCCTTGCCGCGAGAAACCGCCGTATGGCCACGGTCAACGGGGTTTCGATACCCAGCAACCCGGCGTCGGCGCTTCCGTACAGAGATGCCGTGTCAAAACAGGGGCTCGCGGCACCGGTGCGGGCCACCATCAGGTCGCGCCAGTCCTCGCTGAAGAGTTCACCGCCGAGGACGAGCTTTGTGCTGTACTGGGACCAGTCCAGTCCCCGGACGATGCCGGTGTCCAGCACACTGCGGACGAATGGCGGATACCCGAGCAGTACGACCTGGTCGAAGTGTCCGGCGAGGGCGGGAACAACCCGCAGGACTTCGTCGAGGTTGTTGCCAACCGCGACGGTCGTCATGGGATAGCCTGCCGTCCGCGCGATGTCGCGGCAGCAGTCCACCGTGTAAAGCCCACCGACCCAGGTGCCGAGCGGGAAGCACACGACCGCCAGCGTCGTGCGCCGATCGGCCTGGAAACTGCCGCGGAATATTCTTTCGAACGCCGCGGCCACCGCGACCTGATCGGTCTCGCTTCGAGGCCAGAAGGTGGGTGAACCACTCGATCCCGAGGACACGGCGATCAGGTCACAGGTCGTCAACCGGCCGTCGCGGCAGATCTGGTCCAATGGGAACGCGCGGACATACTCCGCCTTCGTCAGTAAGGGCAGCCGTCGGAACGCGTTACCGTCAACTATAGTATTCGGCTCGACACCTTGTCGGGCAAGGAAAGTCCGGTAGGCCGGAACGGTGGCGACGGTGCGATGGAACAACTCCAGCGCCCACGGAATCGACACGCTCACACCAGTGGCCGTTTCGTCGATGGCCCTGGCTTTCGCGGAGGGCGAGGGGATGCCATTCGCCCAATATGGCGTATGTGGGATCGGTTCCCTCAAGTGAACTATTGTCCCGAAACAGTGTGCTCTGGGTCACTCGACTTGCAGACGCGGTGCGTGTCTTCCGCCGGCCGGGTGCGGCCGTGCTGCACACCGGTGAGATGTCTGGTGCACTGGAATGGATGTACTGGTTCGGAGCGGAGTGGGCCGCACCGTTCGCCGATCGCGCCGACGCGGGGCGCCGGCTCGGTGAGCGGCTCGAGTCAGTGTGCGGTGAAGACGCCGTTGTACTTGGGCTGCCGCGCGGCGGTGTCGTGGTGGCATTCGAGGTGGCGCGGCGGCTGGACGCGCCGCTGGACGTCATCGTGGTGCGCAAACTCGGTGTGCCGACACGGCCAGAACTTGCCATGGGAGCCATCGGGGAGTGCCGGGTGCGAGTGATCAACCGCGACGTCGTCCGGCGGACGCGGATCGGCATGGAACAGATCGCGGCCGTGGAGCAGCGAGAACGGGACGTGCTGGAACGCAGGGTGGCCCGCCTGCGTGGCGGGCGGGCGATGCCGACGCTCGCCGGGCGCACCGCGATCGTCGTCGACGACGGGATCGCCACCGGAGCCACCGCCAGTGCGGCATGTCAGGTGGCACGCGTACGGGCGGCGGCCCACGTCGTGATGGCGGCGCCGGTCGCGGCGCCGACCGCGCTCGACGACGTGCGGCGTTACGCCGATGACGTGGTCTGCCTTGAGACGCCTGACTCATTCGCTGGCGTCGGACAGTGGTACGCCGACTTCACCCAGAACACCGATGAGGAGGTCTCCGCGCTGTTGTACCGTGCCCGCGGGGGCTCAAGCGGCCGGGGCGACACCGCGCCGGACTGACCCGGTCACAGCTCATCAGGGCTGTCCGCCGGAGCCTGACCGTCCGGGATGACGCCAGCCGGCGGATACACCGTGGAGATCGGCACTCCGCCAAGGCCGATGGACACGAGGTATTCACGGGCCTGAGGTTCTGTGCATCCGCCGAAGATCAGATGAGTGGTCCATGCCGGCCGCCCCGGCGCCTCGGGGAACCCGATCACACAGAGAGTTCCCTCCCGCAGCCGCCGTTGGTCGACCACCTCGTCGGCCCGGCCGTATTCGGCCAACAACGCCTCGGCATATCCCTGCTGGCCCGCCCCGAGCTGGACGAATAGTTCCTCTGTCAGCACCTTGACCTGCGGCCGCTTACCGTCCCATGAGTGAACCAGCGAATCGTCCGACATCACGACACCTCCCTTTCGGGCGGTCAGCGCGGGTGCGCCGCCGACCTGTGCGATCCACCTCTGGTGACGCTGGCTCTCACCAGGGCCGCCGACAGCGTAGCCATCTGCTCGGGCGGAACGAGGGAGGCGAGCCGGTTCGGATCAGCGGGCAGGTCGCACAGACGCGCACCCGACAGGGCCCGTTGGTCGAAGTAGGGCCGCAGTTCCGGCCACACCGCCTGAGCTTCCCGGCAGAAGATGTCGGCGCCGACATCGCCAATGCCAGGGAATCGTTTGAGCTGCCGCCGGACCGTCTCCCGGTCACCGCGCAGTCGCCGCAGATCACCTGCCCAGGTGTCCAGCAGCAGTTCGGCACCCTGGTACAGGCGTGTCGCGGTACTCTCGTCGTAGCGAACGTAGCCGCCGCGACCCAGTGCGTCCACGCGCTGCTGCCACGTCGAGTCGCGCATGGCACGAGGCGTCCGCCATCCCGCCGCGTACAGCTCGCGCGCCGCCTTGACCGCGGTGTCCGCGCGGATTCGGGTCGACAACAGCAAGGCAAGGACGAGGAGCTGGTACAACGGCGACGGCTTGTCGCGCAGTCTGATCCCCGCCTGCGTGCAGTACGTGGTGCCGTAGCGAGCGAGCAGGACTTCCAGGGACACCGGACACTCCCACTGTGCGGACTGACACGACTGGTGTTCCCCCCGGCGGCCGCCGTCAAACGGTCTTGACAACCGGCGACCCGATGACTGGGCGGGAGCCGACCGTGTGGGCATGACCGCACGGGAACAGGCGACGGGGGAGCCGGACGAGGCCTGAAGGCGGCGAAAGCCACGATGTTCGCTGAGTTCGCACGCGGCTTCTCGTTGCCGGGACCGGGCAGCACGAGGTCCGCGAGGTTGGCCAGGACGGAGTCGGGTATCCGGACGATTCGGTGACACAAGGAGGGACGCGGAGATGGGCGACCGACATCGTTGCGGGTGCTGTCGTCGCTGGATTGGTGTGGTGAACGGGCGGCTGAAACCTCACGCGGAGGGGCATCTGCCGTGTTCGGGATCGGGCAAGGCGGTGACGACGGGTGTGTTCGGCCCGGTCCGCACCGCCATGTCCATGGGGGAGACGCCATGCGCCGTGTGTGGACGCCACGTCGAGACGATGACCGTGCACGATACGGCACACGTATTGTGGCCGTGCGGCCACGCTTTCCCGGTACGGCCCGTACAGACCCAGCCCGCCCCAGATGTGGTGGTGCCCGAGCAGCAGAGCGCCTCGACAGGCGACCGGACCGTTGAGGCAGCGTTCGCATTGGACTGTCCGAGCTGAACGGCGGGCCGGTCGATCAGGAATGGGAGCGGTTCCAGGCCGGCGCGATCGTCCACCAGCGGCACTGTTCGCCCTAGTCTGAATCCGCGGTGACCACGGCGTCGTGCGGTGTAGCGCTGGAACCAGGCACAGTGCGGTTCCGCTCGCTGGCGCGACCTCGCCGCCACGATGCTGGTTGTGTCGATTCGTGACGACCCATCGATTACTATCTGCTCGATTACCACCTGCCTCGGGCTCACCGTGGTCGGGACACCCAAGAGGATGCGCACATGGACGCTGTTCCCGTCGTCGACCTGGGATCATGGTTCCACGGCTCGCACGTCGAGCGCGCACAGGTGGCCGGTCGGGTGGACGAGGCGCTGCGGACGTCCGGGTTCATGCTGATCACCGGTCACGGGGTCAGTCACGAGCTGCGGTCGCGGACACGGCAAACGGCCAAGGAATTCTTCGCGCTACCGGCGGAGGTCAAGGCACGCTACTCGGTACGCGTCGGCGGTCGCGGCTGGATCCCACCCGGCGCCGAGGCCAACGGCTATGCGGAGGGGACGCCGACTCCGCCGGACCTCAAGGAGTCCTACTCGCTGGCCGCGGACGAGCCGACCGGCGACCCGGCGGTGGACCGGGAGTGGTTTCGGCCCAATGTGTGGCCGGACGAGGTGCCCACGATGCGTCCCGTGATCAGCTCCTACCTCGAGGCGATGCGCGCGCTGGCTGACGAGCTGATGACCCTGTGCGCCATGGCACTCGGCCTGTCCGGGGACTTCTTCGCGCCGTATCTGTCACACCCGACCTACGGCTTCAACCTGAACTGGTACCCGCCGCTGAGCACGGTCGGTGAACCGCGGCCCGGACAGTTCCGCATCGGGCCACACACCGACTTCGGCACGGTGACGATCCTGGACCGCGAGGCCGGGGTCGGTGGCCTGCAGGTGTGCACACCGGCCGGGCACTGGAGGGACGCGCCGTTCGATCCCGCCGCGTTCACGGTCAATATCGGTGACATCCTGGCCAGGTGGACCGGCGACCGATGGCGGTCCACCAGGCACCGGGTGCTCCCGCCACCGGGCAACGCTCCCGACGAGCAGCTGCTGTCGCTGGTGTTCTTCTACGAGCTCAACCATGACGCGGTCGTCGACTCGTTGCCCGCCCCGATCGGCCGGACCAGCTATCCACCCGTGGTCTGGAGCGACTACCTGCGGGAGAAGTTGGAGATGATCTCTGTTGACTGACCAGGTCGAGCCGAGCACGAGGCCAGGGGTCTATGGCGAGAGGGTGGCCGCGGTCGAGCCCGGTGGTGTCGAACGGATCCCCGAGACCGAGCGGCACGGTTCTCCCGTGCAGTTGTTCTGGACCTGGGCTTCGCCGAATCTGGAGTTCGCCACGGTGTTCATCGGCGTGCTCGCCGTGGGAGCGTTCGGTTTGGGCTTCTGGCAGACCGTGCTCGCGTTGTCCATCGGCACCGCGTTGGGCAGCGTGACACACGGCGTCCTGTCGGCTCGTGGGCCTGGCCATGGTGTGCCGCAGATGGTACTGGGTCGTGCGGCGTTCGGATTCTGGGGGAACATCCTGCCCGCCGGTCTCATGTCGGTGACGGCGGGTATCGGCTGGTTCGCGGTGAACAGTGTGTCCGGCGCGTTCGCGCTGAGCGCGCTGACCCACTTGTCCACGCTGAGCAGCCTCGTGCTTGTCGTGGCGCTGCAGATCGTCATCGCGTTTTTCGGGTACAACCTCGTGCAGGCCTTTCAGCGGTATGCGTTCCCTTTCCTCGCCGTCATATTTGTCAGCATATCGATGGTGATCCTCGCAAGACTGGATCTCGGTACCTCGGCGTCCACTGCCGCCCCGGGTTCCTTCGGCTTGACCGTGGCGGCCGCGTTCGGCTATGTCGGCGGGTGGAATCCCTATGCGTCTGACTATGCGCGCTACCTTCCGAAGGCTACCAACCGGCTGGTGGCCGGATTGTGGTCCGGGCTCGGCCTGTTCGTGTCCTGTGCGATCTTGGAGATCGTCGGTGCGGCGTCGGCGACTGTCGGCATGGTGGGGTCGGACAATCCCACCGAGACGTTCACCGGCCAGCTGCCGGCTCTCCTCGGTGATCTGACGTTGGTTGCGATCGTGGTGGGTGGGGTGGCGGCGAATGTGCTCAATGTCTATTCAGGTGCTCTGTCGTTCCTCGCCATGGGAGTGACGCCGTCGGTGAGGTTCCGACGAGCGGTGATCGCCCTGATACTCGGTTCGATCGGCCTCTTGGTGGCGTGGTCGGGATTGGACGACGCGGGCCAGAAGTACGAAAACTACTTGCTGGTGATGGCGTACTGGATCGCGCCGTGGCTCGGTGTTTTCTTCACCGATCAGTATCTGCGCAGGCGTACGAGGATCGATGATCTGTTGTACGACCGTCGGCATCGCAATTGGGCGGGCCCGGTGGCGATGGCGGTGGGTATCGTGGTGTCGGTCGCGCTTTTCGGTAACCAGACCGACTATGTCGGGATTGTTCCCACGCTGGTGCCGGGCGTTGGCGACGTGACGTTCCTGGTTGGGTTCGCGGTCGCGGCCGTGGTCTATACCGCGCTGTTCAAGCTGGCCCGGCTGGGTTCGGTGGTCCGGTCGCGCGGCTGAGGAACTCAGGGAAACGGCTCGCACGCACAGGCACGATCAAGGGGGCGGGGATGTGGCCATCGCCGTCTGTGCACCGATCGCACGCATCAGCATAGGGAAGGATGCATGCAGGGCGCGTTGCCAGTACGGCCAGGAATGAGTGCCCGCGTCTGTCAGCTCGGCGGTCACCGGGATACCCAGGCGTCCGAGCCTGGCCACCATCCGAGTCGACTCCTCATTGGCTAGTCGTTCCGCGGGATCGGCCGCCGTGCCGGGCGCGTCGAGCGGTCCAGGCTGTCCTGTTCCCGCGTAGATGTACAACTGGGTCCCACGGAGCCTGCCGGCGTGATCGTAGGGATTGTGCGCGGCCCACACGTCGGCGTTGCGAACCGGGTCGCCCCACAGCGCGTCGGGGTCCACATGGTCCTGGCTGGACACGATGTCCTGAACCTGTCTGATCGATTCCTGGTTGTAGGTCGTGTCGAGTCGTCCGCTGTAGGCCGCGGCGGCCTTGAACATGCCCGGGTTGCGTGTC
>JAFAZC010000030.1 GCA_019239965.1 Kutzneria sp.
ACAAGACCTGCCTCTGCTGGCCGAATACCACTTCGCTTTCGCGCAAGAAACCGGTGCGCACCAACCAGAATCACGGCAGACGCACTACCGAGGTGCTCCTCTACACGGACCTGGCCAACCCGACGTCCAACTCGGTGTACCAGAGAATCGGATTCCGGCCAGTTGCCGACTACCTCGAAGTGTCGCTCTGAGCTCGCCTCGTTCTAAGCTCGCCACTGTGACCTCCCCGAGACTGCTCGTCATCCAGCCCAGCCCGGCCGATCCGCCAGCGAGACTCGGAGAGTGGTTGACCGCGGCCGGCGCCACACTCAGCGTCGTGTCGCCGGCGACCCAACCACTGCCGGAACTGACCGGTTACCACGGTGTCGTGTGCCTCGGCGGTGAGATGGGAGCCAACGACGACGCGACCTTCCCCTGGCTGGCGGAGGTCAGGGCACTGCTCTCCCGAACTGTCTCCCAACGACTCCCGCTGTTGTCGATCTGTCTGGGAGCCCAGTTGCTCGCCGTTGCCACCGGCGGACAGGTGCGGATCGGCGCCAGCGGCCCGGTGGTCGGGGCGAGACTGGTCGCCAAGCGGGATGTCGCCGCTGCCGATCCATTGTTCGCCGATCTCCCGCTCACACCGGACGTGCTGCAGTTCCATAACGACGAGATCAGCGTCCTGCCGCCGAGGGCCGAACTGCTCGCGTCCGCAGCGCCCTACGCACATCAGGCTTTTCGGGTCGGCGCCGTGGGATACGGCCTCCAGTTTCATATCGAGACGACCCCGGACATCGTGCTCGACTGGGTCCGCGACGCCCCTGACGAGGCTGAACATGCCCGACCCGGAGAACTCGAACCCGACGCGCTGATCGAAACGCACGATGCCATCGGGGAGGCTTGGCAACCCTTCGCGGAACGATTCGTACGGCTCAGCGCTGGCGACCTTCCGCCCGCCCGCGACATGGTGAGGAATCTCCCTCTGGCGTGACCCCGTGGGCGTCGGTACGTTGCTGCCATGTGCCGCCCGGACGGGGGCACGATGAACCGACCCCGGTGGGGTAACGTTCAGTAGCAACAGCCCACCGTCGGAGGACCAGGTGGACGTCCCCCTGCTCGTCACCATTGTCATCCTCACCGCCCTGGCCTTCGATTTCACCAACGGCTTCCACGACACCGCGAACGCGATGGCGACATCCATCGCCACCGGTGCGCTTCGCCCACGGGCAGCCGTCGCCATGTCGTCGGTGCTGAACCTGGCCGGTGCGTTCCTGTCCGTCGAGGTCGCCAAGACCATCTCCGGTGGCATCGTGGACGACACCAAGATCACACCGACCGTGGTGTTCGCGGGCCTGGTCGGCGCGATCATCTGGAACCTGTTCACCTGGCTAGCCGGCCTCCCGTCCAGTTCCTCGCACGCGCTGTTCGGCGGCCTCATCGGGGCAACGCTGGCCGCGTCCGGAACGAGTGCCGTGCATCCCGCCAAGATCATGGAGAAGGTGCTCGTTCCCGCGCTGGCCTCGCCGCTGATCGCGGGCCTGATCGCCGTGCTGGCCACGTGTCTCACCTACCGGCTCACCAGGTCGGCGGACGGGAAGGTGCGGTCCGCCGGGTTCAGGGCCGGACAGATCGTCTCCGCGGGACTCGTGTCACTGGCACACGGGACCAACGACGCGCAGAAGACGATGGGAGTCATCACCCTGACCCTGATCACCACCGGTGCGCTTCCGGCGTCCGCGGGACCGCCCATCTGGGTGGTTGTCAGTGCTGGAGCCGCCATCGCGCTCGGCACCTACCTCGGAGGTTGGCGGATCACCTACACCCTGGGCAGGGGGCTCACGACGATCGAGGAGCAGCAGGGCTTCACCGCGCAGATCAGCGCGGCAACCGTCATCCTCACCTCCTCGCACCTGGGATTCGCGCTGTCCACGACACATGTGTGCTCGGGAAGCATCCTTGGGGCCGGCCTCGGCCGGCGGTCCGCCGATGTGCGCTGGGTCGTCGCCGGCCGGATGCTGCTGGCCTGGGTGATGACCCTGCCGGCCGCCGCCGTGATCGGTGCACTCACCAGCGAGATCGCCACCACGGGCACGATCGGTGTCGTCATCGTGGTCCTCGCGGGCGCCGGTGTCGCCGGCGGTGCCTACCTCGTTTCGCGGTCGAAGCCGGTCACAGCCGACAACGTGGTCAACGGTGTGCCGGAGGCCGCCGAGAGCTCGGAGACGTTCGAGGTGGCGGCGTGAGTGTGAACTGGGCGGCCCTCGGCGAGGTGTTCCTCGTCGGCCTCGGCGCCGTGGCCAGCGTGGTCGTCATGTTCTCGGTCGGTATCAAAGGCATTTCACGACGAGTCGTCACGCGTGCCAGCGGCGGGACTGGATCCGCCGGTCTCGTCGTGGCCGTGTCCTGCTTCGCCACCTGCACATTCACCGTGCTGTGTGGCCTCTACCTCATCGTTTCCCATTGAGCGGTCCGGATCGGTCTACGGTGTTTCATCATGACTGATCCGCCAAGGGCAGCCTCGTCGCCAGCCAGGTTCGGCCTCACCGACCCTCAGGCCGAGGCATTTCTGCGCGGCTGTGGGTGTTGGGCCGACAGCGGACCGGTCGACGGCTTCGAACCAATCCTCGGCGGGCTGTCCCGCTGTCCCGATCCCGACCTCGCGCTGTATGGACTCGACCGGCTGCGAACGGCCACCGGCACGCGATGGCCGACGATCGCCTCGGCGCTGTGCACCGACAGTGAACTGCGCGGGCGGTTGCTCGCGGTCCTCGGCTCGTCCACCGCGCTGTCCGACTTCCTCGTCGCCAACCCCGATCAGTGGCACAGGCTCGCCTCGGAGGCGGGAGCCCGCGGTGACCCCGCCGATGTCATGCTGGCCGCGGTCGCGGGTCTTCGTGGCGCTGCCGCCGTTCGGGCCCTGCGCCTGACCTATCGCGGCCTGCTGCTCGATGTCGCCGCCGCCGACCTCGGTCACCTGGTTCAGCCCGAAATGGCGGCACCACGGTACGAGGACACCGTCGAGCGGCTCTCCGATCTCGCCGCGGGTGCCCTGCGGGCGGCACTAGCAGTGGCCGCGGCGGAGACGGACACACCCTGCCGGCTCGCGGTGATCGCCATGGGCAAGTGCGGTGGCCGGGAGCTGAACTACGTCAGCGACGTCGACGTGATTTTCGTCGCGGACCGGGACGCCGAGCTGGCCGCCGCCACCGCGCTCGCGCTCGCCACGATGCGCATTGCCACGCAGGCCTGTTTTCAGGTCGACGCCGCACTGCGCCCCGAAGGCAAGGCGGGTGTGCTGGTCCGAACCGTCGAGGGCCATCTGTCCTACTATCGGCGATGGGCACGTACCTGGGAGTTTCAGGCTTTGCTCAAGGCAAGGCCAGTCGCTGGTGACGACGAGATCGGCCAGGCGTACCTCGACGCGGTCTCCCCGCTGGTGTGGACCGCGGCCGATCGCGACAACTTCGTCCCGGACGTGCAGGCGATGCGTCGACGAGTCGAGGACAACGTGCCGACCACGCTGGCCGAGCGGGAACTGAAGCTGGGCAGAGGCGGCCTTCGCGACGTGGAGTTCGCCGTCCAGCTTCTCCAGTTGGTGCACGGTCGAAGTGACGTGGCGTTGCGGTCGCCGGCCACGATGGCCGCGTTGCAGGCACTGGGTGAAGGCG
Organism: Kutzneria sp.; assembly: GCA_019239965.1. Lineage (GTDB taxonomy): Bacteria > Actinomycetota > Actinomycetes > Mycobacteriales > Pseudonocardiaceae > Kutzneria. Next base: position 3,648 of record JAFAZC010000030.1, read on the forward strand.
GGTACGTCGCACGGGCCGACGCCGCCGGTCTCGCGGAGTCCTACCGTTTCCTGCGCACCCTCGAACACCGCCTGCAACTGCGGCGCCTGCTGCGCACCCACACCGTCCCCGCGGAGGACGACCGGACCGGACTTCGCTGGCTGGCGAGGGCGATTGGGCTGTACCCGGAAGGCGGCCGCGAGGCGGCTGACGTCCTGCTCGCGGAACTGCGCCGGCACCGCAACCGGGTCCGCCGTCTGCACGAGAAGTTGTTCTACCGGCCGCTGCTGGAAGCCGTTGCCAGGGTTCCCACCGAAGCCATGCGGCTGACCACGAAGGAGGCCGCGGCCCGACTGGCGGCGCTGGGATATGCCGCACCGGACGGCGCGCTCAAGCACATCAAGGCACTGACGTCGGGAATGACACGGCGAGCGGCGATCCAGCGGACCCTCCTTCCGGTCCTGCTCGGCCTGTTCGCGGGCACACCCGATCCGGACGGTGGGTTGCTCGCCTACCGCAGGGTGTCCGAGGCGCTCGCCGACACTCCCTGGTATCTCCGGCTGCTCCGTGACGAGGGCGCGGTGGTGGAACGGCTGGCGAAACTGCTCGGCACCGCAAAGCTGGTGCCCGACCTGCTTGTGCGTGCGTCCGAGGTACTCCGGCTGTTGACCAACACCAGCGACCTGGCCGCACGGGATGCCGCCGACGTCGCGCAATCACTGCGTAGCGCCGTCGCGCGGCACACGGACCCCACCAAGGCGGTCGCCACGGCACGGTCCCTGCGTCGCCACGAGCTGCTGCGGGTCGCCTGTGCCGACCTGTTGGGGCTGTCCGACGTGCCAACGGTGTGTGCCGCGCTGTCCGGCGTCTGGATCGCTGTGCTGCAATCCGCCTTGGACGTGGCGCTGCGGTCGGCGGCCGCCGACCGGGCCACCGCGACGATAGCCGTCATCGGGATGGGGCGACTCGGTGGCCGCGAACTCGGTTACGGCTCCGATGCCGACGTCCTCTTCATCTGTGAGCCCATCAACGGCGCCACCGACGCCGACGCGGTCCGGTACGCGTCGGTGGTCGCCGAGACGACGAGACGACTGCTCGCCGCTCCGAGTCAGGATCCAGCGCTGGTGGTCGACATGGATCTGCGCCCGGAGGGGCGCAGCGGCCCGCTCGTCCGCACGCTCGCCTCGTACCAGGCCTACTACGCCCAGTGGTCGCAGGTGTGGGAGGCGCAGGCGCTGTTGCGAGCGAGTGCGGTCGCCGGCGACGCCGACCTGGGGCGCCGGTTCTGTGAAATGGTCGACCCGGTGCGATATCCGCCCGGTGGCCTCGACGCGACGCTGATCCGTGAGGTTCGCCGGATCAAAGCACGAGTCGACGCCGAGCGGTTGCCGAGAGGTGCCGATCCGGCCACCCACACCAAGCTCGGTCGTGGCGGGCTCGCCGACATCGAGTGGACACTGCAGCTCCTGCAGCTGCGGTGGGCCGGTGACCAGCCCACACTGCGAACGACCTCGACGCTGGAGGGACTGGACCTGGCCGCACGCAACGGTCTGCTCAGCCCATCGGACGCCGAGTCGATGACGGCCGCCTGGCTGTTCGCGACAAGGGCCCGCAACGCGGCGACGCTGGTCCGTGGCAAACCGATTGACCAGATTCCGACGTCCGGTCGTGAACTCGCCGCCGTCGCAGCGGCCTGCGGCTATCCACCGGGGGCGGATCCAGGCGAGTTCCTCGACGACTACCGGCGTACGACCCGTACCGCGCGAGCGGTGGTGGAGCGGGTCTTCTACGACAGCTGACCCGTGGTGAGGTGCCGCTGGTACGGCACCCCACCACGGGACGGTTCGCAGCGCCTCAGGCTACGGCTGCCTCGGTCTCCGCCTCGACAATTCCGGCGAAGACGTCGACCACCCACTCCTCGACCAGCGAGCCGTCCTCGGAGTCGGTATCCGGAACGAGTCGGTTGGACAAGGCGACACCGAGTCCGAGCAGATCGGCCGCGCGGACCGCCTCGGTCGCCTCGGCCGCGGTGTCGAAATAGTGGGTGGACAGCAGATTGGTGTCATTTTCAGCCACGGCGTGACCTTAGAGGGTCGGCCACCGGAGGTGTCAAAGCCGGGGGCCCTCCGGATCGGGTGATTCGTCCTCGCGGCTCGCTCTGTGCATGCCGCCGCTCGCGCTGACCCGCGTGTACCCGGGCCACTCGCCCTCAGCGTGATGGCCGGACGGGAATCGTCGGCAGGAGATCGGCGACGTCGGTGTGTAGTTCCGCGAGACCGTGATCGAAGGTCAGGAGTCGACCTCTCTGTGCTCGGGCGAGCTGCGCCAGGTAGGAGTCCGTGACTTGCCGATGACCGAGGACTCCGTTCAGTGGCACGTCGCTGTAGGTGACCGAGTCCGGCCAGAATTCGTGACGCCCGTTGTCTCGTACCGCATTGAGGACCGCCTGGGCCTTGTCCGCGGTCTGCCCTTCGCGGACCAACAGTCGCAGCAGGCTTCCTTCGGTAATGGGGCAGGTGGTGAAGGTGTCATCGGTGTCAGCGAACCATGCCTCGGCCGCGTCGTGATGTACGTGGTCCGCGACCACGAGGGCGATGAGCACGTTTGCGTCGAGCAAGGTCGTCACTGGTCGTCCTCGAGTGAACGGACGTCGTCCGTGGTGATGATCTTGCCGAGGTTCACCACGGGCAGCCCCGTTTTCGGGCTCCGCGATGTCTGGGATGGCTTGCCCTGGCCCAACCCTCGACGCATAAGTTCGACAACGGTCTCGCTCAGTGTGCGTGACGTATCACGTGCGATCGACAGAACCTGGCGATGCAGGTCGTCTGGAAGGTCCAGTGTAGTTCGCATCAATGCATCATAGCATCAACGCATCAAGATGTTACGGCACGGCACCTGCGCGTCGACAACTGGGACGGTTCGCACGGTTGCCCTTGACGGAAGATGGCCCGCCAGTCGAGGACTGGCGGGCCATCTTCCTGGAGCAGGGCCCGGAGAGCCTGCGGACCTCGGGCGACTTGGACTACACGTCGTAGTAGAGGGCGAACTCGTAGGGATGCGGGCGCAGCCGCAACGGGTCGATCTCGTTCTCGCGCTTGAGGGCGATCCAGGTCTCGACCACGTCCTCGGTGAACACCCCGCCCTCCAAGAGGAAGTCGTGGTCGCGCTCAAGGCTGTCCAGGACCTCGCCGAGTGAACTCGGCACCTGGGCGACGTCCTTGGCCTCCTCGGGCGGAAGCTCGTAGAGGTCCTTGTCCACCGGGTCCGGCGGCTCGATCTTGTTCTTGATGCCGTCCAGTCCGGCCATCAGCATCGAGGCGAAGGCGAGGTAGGGGTTGCCTGAGGAGTCCGGGCAGCGGAACTCCACCCGCTTGGCCTTGGGGTTGCTGCCGGTGATCGGGATCCGGATGCATGCGGACCGGTTGCGCTGGGAGTACACCAGGTTCACCGGGGCCTCGAAGCCCGGGACGAGACGGTGGTAGGAGTTCACCGTCGGGTTGGTGAACGCCAGCAGGCTCGGCGCGTGGTGCAGCAGACCACCGATGTAGTGCCGGGCGGTGTCGGAAAGGCCACCGTATCCCGACTCGTCGTAGAACAGCGGCGCGCCGTCCTTCCACAGCGACTGGTGGGTGTGCATTCCCGATCCGTTGTCGCCGAAGAGCGGCTTGGGCATGAACGTCGCGGTCTTACCGGCCTGCCAGGCGGTGTTCTTGACGATGTACTTGAACAGCTGCAGGTCGTCAGCCGCGTGCAACAGCGAGTTGAACCTGTAGTTGATCTCGGTCTGGCCGGCGGTTCCGACCTCGTGGTGTGCCCGTTCCACGGTGAAACCCGCATTGATCAGGTTCAGCGTAATCCTGTCGCGCAGGTCGGCGAAGTGGTCGGTGGGGGAGACCGGGAAGTAGCCGCCCTTGAACCTGACCTTGTATCCCTTGTTCCCGCCCTCCTCGTCGGCGCCGGTGTTCCACCAACCGGCCACCGAGTCGATCTCGTGGAAGGACGCGTTCTCGGCGCTGTCGAAACGCACCGAGTCGAACAGGTAGAACTCCGCCTCGGGACCGAAGAACGCCGCGTCCGCGACACCCGACTCGGCGATGTACTGCTCGGCCTTGCTCGCGATGTTGCGCGGGTCGCGACTGTACGCCTCGCGGGTCAGCGGATCATGAACGAAGAAGTTGACGATGAGTGTCTTCTCCACGCGGAACGGATCGATCCTCGCGGTCGCCAGATCGGGGAGCAGCAGCATGTCGGACTCATGGATCTGCTGGAAGCCCCGGACCGACGAGCCGTCGAACGGCAGTCCTGTGTTGATCGTGTCCGCGTCGAACGACGATGCGGGCACCGTGAAGTGCTGCATGACGCCCGGCAGGTCGCTGAACCGGACATCGACGAACTTCACGTCTTCATCGACGATGAAGCGCTGGACCTCGTCGGGATTGGTGAACACCCCTGTTGGCTCCTTCGGCTCGGTATCGGCCACGGCTCGAGTGCCACGGCCGGTCGTGACCGCCAGTGGCTTGGGCGTTCCAGGCTCGCTGTCGGCTTTGTGACCACGAAACTAGGCGGGCGGTGTTGCCCATCAGTCACCCATGTGTTTCACGGACGTTAACGCGGCCGCGGACATGCTAGTGGTGGGGCCTGCCGGCGTCGTCTCGACGGCGCTGGCCTTACCCTGGAGAGGTGAACAGGTGGACCGGTTCGTGGCTGTCCGGACCGCGAGCGGCACTCGAGCCTGGCGCGGACGCGGGCGGCGGTACGGCACAGCGATGGCGTGGTGAGCGGCTCGGCCTGCCCGAGAGCGGGCCCGGCTCGGTGGCGTCCACCGCGCGGCGCGCGGCGGGAATGATGGTCGACTGTGTCCTGGGATTCCTGGTCGCCGCCCTGTTCACCATGCCGGAGCTGCCAAGGAACTGGAGCCTGCTCGCCTGGTTCCTGATCGGCGTCATCCCCGTGTCCTTCTTCGGGTTTAGCCCCGGCATGTACCTGGTGGGCGTCCGGGTTGCCAGGTTGGACGGCGCCGTCATGGTCGGTGTCCCGCGAGCCGTGCTTCGGACACTGCTCGTCGCTGCGGTGATCCCCGCCGTCGTATGGGACGCGGACAACCGGGGCCTGCACGACAAACTCGTCGGCACGGTCGTCCTCCGCACGCGCTGAGCTCCGGACCCGACCGATCCGCGGCGCCGTCAGCGGCGGCGCAGCGCGCGCTGCACGTTGCGCGTCTTCGTGCCCTGGGGCAGAGGCCCCTTCGGCATCGCGACCCCCCTGCTGGCCAGCGCCTGCAGCCGGTTTTCCAGGGAGTCGATCTGGCTCGGCGAGATGTTGCGCGGCAGCTTCATCAGGTGCGCCTGCAACCTGCGCAACGGCACCTCGGACTCCCCGTTGCCGATCACGACGTCGTAGATCGGGGTGCTGCCGACGATGCGGGAAACCCGCTTCTTCTCCTGCGCGAGCAGCGCCCTGACTCGGTGTGGCGCGCCCTCGGCGACGAGGACGACACCCGGCCGGCCGACGACACGGTGCACCGCGTCGAGCTGCGTCGTGCCGGCGACAGCCGGGGTGACCTTCCATCGCCCGCGCAGGTTCTCAAGAGCCCACGCGCCGGCTCCCGGCTGACCGTCGGCCTTGCCGAACACGGTGCGCTGGACCCGCCGGCCGAACAGCACGACCGCACCCAGCGCACCCACCGCCACGCCGAGTGGAAGCACCACCCACTGCAGGTTCCAGATGAGGCCGATCAGGAACGACGCGGCGACGGCACCGAGGAGGATCGCCACCATCAGGGGAACGAGCGCCTTGTCCTCGCGACGTTGTAGCTTGAACGCCTCGAAGATCTGCGCACGCTTCGCCTTCGACGCCGCACGCCGGGCCCGTGCCGCCTCTTTGGCGGCCGACTTGTCCTGCTTACCAGCCATGGGGCCAGGATACTTGCCACAAGGACACGCCCGGCCGTCCCTCCTCACTGCCTGCCCCGGGTTCCTATGTCGGTGATCTCTGCGAGGATGCCCGTCATGGACGCCGAAGGCCTGTCACTGGAGGGGCTCGATCCGGAGCAGCTCGGCGCGGTCACCGCGCCACGGGGACCTGTGTGCGTTCTCGCCGGCGCGGGCACTGGCAAGACAAGAACGATCACCCACCGGATCGCCTACCTCGTCCAGCGCGGCCAGGTGTCGCCTGGCCAGGTGCTCGCCGTCACCTTCACCAAGCGGGCTGCGGGCGAGATGCGCACCCGGCTGCGTGCACTGGGTGTGCACGGAACGCAGGCAGTCACCTTCCACGCGGCGGCGCTGCGCCAGCTCCGGTACTTCTGGCCTCGCGTCGTGGGCGACGAGCCGTGGGAACTGCTCGACGGCAAGCTGCGGCTCGTCGGGCAGGCGGCACATCGGGCAGGCGCCCCGACCACCGCGGAGTCGCTTCGGGACCTGGCCAGTGAGATCGAGTGGGCCAAGGCGTCGCTGGTGACACCGGAGGACTATCCGGCGGCGTCCGCACGGGCGCGGCGGGACTCCCCAGCGCACCCCGACCAGGTCGTCGAGGTGTACCAGGGGTACGAGCGCCTCAAGACCAGGTCCAGAATGATCGACTTCGACGACCTGCTCCTACACACCTCGGCGATCCTGTCCGACCATGCCGATGTGGCCACCGAGTTCCGCGACCGCTACCGGTGCTTCGTCGTCGACGAGTACCAGGACGTCACACCACTGCAGCAGCGGGTGCTCGACGCCTGGCTCGGTGAGCGTGACGACCTGACCGTCGTTGGCGACGCTAACCAGACGATCTATTCCTTCGCCGGCGCCTCGCCTCGCCCGCTCCTGGAATTCTCCCGCCGGTTCCCCGGCGCGGAGGTGATCAGGCTGGAGCGCGACTACCGGTCGACACCCGAAGTGGTCTCGCTGGCCAACCAGGTCATCGATGCGGCGAAAGACCGGCCAGCCGGCTCGCGACTGCGGTTGGTCGGCCAACGTCCCGCTGGGCCGCCGCCCCGGTTCAGTGAGTACGACGATGAGCCGGCCGAGGCGGCCGCGGTCGCGACCAGAATCCGGCAGCTGCTCGACGAGGGCGTCGCGGCGAGCGAGATCGCCGTCCTGTACCGGGTCAACGCTCAGTCGGAGGTCTACGAGCAGGCCTTGGCCGACGCGGGCATCCCCTACCAGGTGCGTGGTGGCGAGCGGTTCTTCGCAAGGCCTGAGGTTCGGCAGGCGATGATCGCCCTGCGCACCGCGGCGGCCGGCGAACGGGAAGGCGAGTTGCCCGACACAGTGCGCGAGGTGCTCGCGCCGCTCGGCCTGACAGCCGAACCGCCGGTCGGTGGTTCCACTCGCGAACGGTGGGAGTCGCTGTTGGCCATCGTGGAGCTGGCCGAGGAGCTCGCGGGCACGCTCAATGACGCGGACCTGCCCGGCTTCGTAGCCGAGCTGGAGATGCGTGCACAGGCGCAGCACCCCCCGACCGTCGAAGGCATCACGCTCGCCTCGCTGCACGCGGCCAAGGGGCTGGAATGGGACGCGGTGTTCCTGACCGGCCTCACCGATGGCACGGTGCCGATCCAGCATGCGGACTCCGACGACGCCGCCATCGAAGAGGAACGGCGTCTGCTGTATGTCGGGGTCACTCGGGCACGTGAGCACCTGTGGCTGTCGTGGGCGCTGTCCCGTACGGCGGGCGGGCGCAGGAGCCGCCGGCGCAGCCGGTTCCTGCACGGTCTGATCCCGGAGGACCACCCCGCGGCGCGGGCGCGCCAGCAGGACGGTGGCACGTCCGCGCGGGCACGCAGGACCTCCTGCCGAATCTGTGGCAGCTCGCTGGTCGGCACCACCGCGGTCAAGTTGGGACGGTGTGAGGGCTGTCCTTCCGATGTGGACGAAGAGCTGCTGACCAGGCTCAAGGAGTGGCGCACGAGCAGGGCCAAGCAGCTCAAGGTGCCGCCCTACGTGGTCTTCACCGACGCGACCCTGACCGCGATCGCCGAACAGCGTCCCGCGGACACCGGTGGACTGGTGTCGATCTCAGGGATTGGGCCAACCAAGCTCGACCGGTTCGGTGCCGACGTCCTCGCGCTGGTCCAGGGCGATGTTCAGCGAGACGGGGCCTGATCGCGCCGAGTTTCGAAAAAACGGTTGCACGGCCCTACCTGGGGCAATAATCTGCAAGAGCCGGCCACGACGTGGCCGGAAGATGTTCGGAATCGTACCCCGAGGAGGAGGTGGCCGTCGTGAGAGAACTCTGTGTCGCTGGCGTCCCTGGCTACCTCATGACCGGGGCCATTGCCATGTCCGGCGGCAGCGAGGTCCGTGTGCCGTTCAAGCCGTGGACGCAGCAGGCGTCTGTCCACACCGCTATCGCACCGGTTTGCCGTTGGACGCTGGTCGGCAAGGCGTTCAGGACCGATAACCAGATCCTTTTCCCATCCGCGCGGAAGCGAAGTCCCTGACACCACTGTCAGGACGACGAGGCTTACGAAGGCCGCGGACCCGGGATCGGGACCGCGGCCTTCGTCTTGTGTGAGCCGAACACCGCCCAGTATTCGCAGACCCAATCCACCGACGAGACCCACACAGATGGCAGGACACGCAGACCAGCACGTATCAGCCACACCACACCATCGCGAGTACGACCGCACCTGGGAGGAAACCGTTCATGTTCACCGCAACCGTTCCCATAGTCGGAGCAGGTCTGCCTGACGTCGCTATGCCCGTGGGGACCGGAGTCGCCGAGCTGCTCGACACCGTGCAGGACGCCGGCCCGGGTCTTCCCTGTCGGTCCAACGACCCCGACCTGTGGTTCGCCGACGCTCCTGTCGAGCTGGACAGGGCCAAGGCGCTGTGTGCCGGTTGTCCGGTCAGGACCGAGTGCCTTGCCGCCGCCATCGCCCGACGTGAGCCGTGGGGCGTATGGGGTGGCGAGATCTTCGAGCGCGGAGCAGTTATCCCGCGCAAGCGGCCTCGCGGCCGGCCGCGCAAGCAGGACCGGGTTGCCGCGGAGGCCGCCCCGGCGACCCGTGCCGAGATCACCACCCCGCGGACCGGGGAGGTAGCCGCGTGAACGCCACCACTGTATTCGCCTCCGTTCCCGCGATCTCTGACCAGAAACCTGAGGGGAGCTTCTCGATGTTGGCATACGAAGAACTCGCCAAGATCCGAATGTATGAGGCGCAACGCAGCGCCGCGGAGCAACGGATGGCCCGTCGGCTGCTGGTCTGTCGCCGATGGCGTCGGATCGCCGCCTGGGCCGTGGCGCGGGCCGACAGGGTGGCCAGCACGATGGCTTCCTGACGGGCCGACGAAGTGACCGTCTGTGAGAAGCGGGCCAGCTGGTGAACAGCGGCCCTTGGTGAGGAGCGGGCACGGTGTCCAACCGGGGAGGAGACGCGTGCCCGCTCCTCGCGGCTCCGGTACGGGTTGGTTGCCGGGACGAACGCCCGTTGGCATACGGTCTGTCGCTGTGACGTATGACGCGGACCGTTCACGTGTGGACGAGCCGAACATCGCAGCCCCTGCCTGTTCGGTTTGCGGACGTTGGCGTGATCTTTCGGCGGATCCCGCTGAGGTCCTGACATGGCTGTCCGAACGGGACGGTGAATCGGTCCGTTGGATGTGCCCGACCTGCGTCCGGGTTCATGTGCGCGATATCGAGGGCAAGTTGCCCGCGGAATACTGGTAGGGCGTCATCCCTGGGAGGTGGGCGGGCTCGGGTTCACGAAGCCCGCGTACTGACGGCCTGATGCGCCGAGCAGCCCTGTTGAAGGCCTGCGCCAGGTCACGTCGAACGCCGTGCGGATCGAGGTGCAACCTTGTCGGCATGGTTCGGAGCACGACAACGCCGCTGCCGGCGAGCCTGTGCTGCTGAGGACGTGCCGCGTCGGCGCCGAACCGGAAGTCTTGGGTACCGACGTCCCAGGCCAGCGCGACGTCATCCCACCACGCGTCGACGACTCCCAGGAGCGCACCGGTGTTGTCCCTGACCGGAACGTTCCACCTCGGCGGCGGGATCGGGCAGCTTCGGACGATCCGTCGGGCCCTGCCCTCGGCCAACGACAGTATGCCGTCGGAGACGGCTCGCAGGGCGGCTCGCGGGCCAGCGGACCCTCGTTGGCTGCCGGCGTCGAGTTCGGCGCGCAGCTCGTTCAGGCCGCAGAGACCTCGGCGGCCTGGCTCGGACAGCAGCGCCCGTAGGCGACTCGCGTCTCGTTCGCGTCTTGCTGCGTCGAGCACCGCCCGTGGCACCGACGCACAGGGCATCCCGTCCCGCCACACGACGTCCGGCATTCGTGTGGTCCGTTCGATGAGGGCGTGCCCCGTGCTGGTGATCCGTCTACCGGCCGGGACGAGCAGGTGCACGTAATTCGGCGGCGGACCGAGATCCACAGCGAGCTGGGTGGCATCAATGCCGGTGATCACCGCTCCGTCGCCGGCATAGGCGAGTGCGGCACGCAGCAGTTGCCGCCGGGTCGGGGCGCTGTTGGAGAGCAGCACCACTCCGGGCAGCACGCGCTGCCACGGCCCGCCGGGGCGGCAGCGCAGCGCTATGGCCGAGCCGGACACCCCGCTGGCGCGCAGCTCAGCGCCGCGCACCACGGCATCGGGCACGGTGGCGGGAAGCGAAGCCAGGTCGAGCGGTGAAGGTCGGTTCATGTCTTCGATCGTTCAGCCTGTGCGGCTGATTCGGAACACCGATCTGCCCTCTGTGGATAACCGCGTTGAGCCAATGGGTCTTTCGGTCGTTCAGGTCGACGTCTGTGGACAACTCGCCGAGTGGCGTTCAGTCGGCGAATCCCGGCTGCCAGCGGGAGACGATCGCACGCATAGGCACTTCGGCGTCGAGCTGACACAGGATGCCGGTGGCACCCAGTGTCACTCGGTGTATGAGCAGGTACTGCGGTGGCAGGTTCAGCGAACGACCGGTGCGAAAGTCCTGGCCTCTCAGGTCGCCGATCCGCTCGGCCTGACCTTGCAGCCATTTCCGGGTGAAGCGAAAGCTTTCGGTGGCCAACGGCTGAGTGAACGGGCCGAGATAGTCCACAACGTCCTGTGCCCGTATGTCGGTGTCCGGTCGAACGAAGTGCTCGGTACGCAGCAGGTCGAGCAGTTCGTCCGGCCGCTGTTCCAGTGAGAGCCGGGTCATCAGCCCCAACGTTCGCGGCAGGCCGTGCGGCAACCGGGCAACGGCACCGAAATCCATCACGCACAGCCGGCCGTCGTCGAGCAGCATAAAGTTGCCGGGATGCGGGTCGGCGTGCAACAGCCCGACCCGGGCCGGCGAGGAGAAGTGAAACTCCGACAACAGGCGGCCGGCGAGGTCGCGTTCCGGCCGCGAACCCGTACGGATTACCGACGCCAGCGGGGTACCCGTGATCCATTCCGTGACCAGCACCATGGGCGCGCTAGCGACTACCTTCGGAATTCGCACCTGTTCCTCGTCGGCCAAGGACCTGGCGAAGGCACGTTCATTGTCCGCCTCAGTTCGATAGTCCAACTCTTCGACCATGCGGTCGTGAAGTTCGGCGAGCAGCGGTTTGATGTCGGCACCAGGCACCAGAGCCTGGAAGATCTTGCTGAACCGCCGCAGTTGCCTGAGATCGGCGAGTAGTGCCTCGTCCGCGCCAGGGTATTGGACTTTCACGGCAACCTGACGGCCGTCGCGCCACACCGCACGATGAACTTGACCGATGCTGGCGGCCGCCGCCGGGATGTCGTCGAACTCGGCGAACCTCTGTGTCCATGAACTGCCGAACTGCTGGGCAAGCACCCGGTGCACGGTGCGCGCCTCCAGCGGGGGAGCGGCCGCCTGCAGCTTGGTCAGTGCTTCCCTGTAGGGCTCGGCCAGTGTGTCCGGCACGGCGGCCTCGAAGACACTCAGCGCTTGGCCGAACTTCATGGCCCCGCCCTTGAGTTGCCCGAGCACCGCGAACAGCTGCTCAGCCGTCTTGGCTGTGAGCTGGGTGCTGACCTCTTCCGCGCTACGCCCGACCAGCCGTTTCCCCCAGCCGCTCACGGTCCGCCCCGCTATGCCGATGGGAAGGGCCGCGAGCTTGGCGGTCCGTTGGACGGACTTGCGAGGGATATCGGTCACCCGCTGATTCTCCCCTTGGCACCGCGTGGAGTGGGGCTACATGATCTCGCCGCACCCATTAGTTGTCGCTCACACGTTAACCTCCTCGGCGGCGACCGCGCCGCATCGGCAGTCCGGGTGGGGCGACCACTGTCTGTGCACCATCGTGCCCCGAACCGCGTCCACCTCGATGCTCGCGTTCCACAGCAGTGGCTGGCCGACGCCCGTCAGCAGCCAGTCCAGTGCCAGCATGGTCTGGGCGGCCCCGAAGCCGGCGGTCATGTGGGCCCCGGCCAAGTCGGCCGGCTGGGGCCGACCGACTAGCTGGACCGCGACCGCGGGCCATGCCGGATCGAGGTCGGCGCGGTGCAGGTCGACACAGTGCAGGCAACAGGTGCGGCCGGGCAGCACCAAGGGCCCGACCACTCCGGTGCCCTCCCGCATCCGCACCACCAGATGCGGTGTGTGCTCGGCCTGCAACGGTGCCACGACGCTGGGGCAGGGCACGATCGTGTCTGCGAGAACGACCAGGTCTGGACGCAGCGCCGGTGGTGGTGCCATGGTCCGTACCCCGCTCACCGAGCGGTGCACTGCCTCGGTGGCCGCGACTTGGCGGGAGCGACCCACGTCGCTGTCCAGATATCCGGTGCCCGTGTCCTCGGCAAGCACCTCGCCTTCGGCGACGATGTGCACCCAGCCGACGCCGGCGGCGGCGAGCAGTGTCGAGATGGCGACCCCCAGTCGGCCGCTGCCGTGCACGATGACAGTGGCCTGTCGCCGCGCAGTGGACATGTGGCCACGCCGCGCACCAGTACGCAGAGCCCATATCGTGGCATCGGCGGACAACCTCGCGGCGGAGCTGACTGCGGCGCCGTCGTCAGGGGAGGCGTGATCGAGCAGGCCGGCCTCGGCCAGCTGGACGAGCAGGTTCAGTGCGACCTCCCGGGTCGACTCGTCCGTGCCCACCTCGTCGAGAAGTTCCGGAACGGTGAGTTCACCTTTGAGCGACGAAAGCAGACCGAGCAGAGCCGGGGTCAGTCCACCGACCACGACAGCGTGTCTGGTGTCCGTACCCACCTGGACATCGTGGTTCCCGCGACGCAGCACCGCCAGCCCGGGTAGCACCCGTGGACGGCGGGGCAGCCGGCTCCTCGTCTGGTCGGCAAGTGCCATGTTCGCAGAGTCGCAGGAATCCGTGGCGAGGGACAACGCTCATCCCCAGGCGGCTGCAATTGCTCACAATACTCAAATGGTGGATTGACGGGTTGCTCCCGAGAATGGGTGACGTGCGTCGGCGAGTCGGGTCCAAATCAGGTAACGCCTGTCGGTGCATGGCCGTACCGTGACTACGTGGCTGAACCGCAGGTAGCCGAACCGCAGGTAGAGGTCCGTCGCAGCCGGCGACGACGTCGAACGGTCACGGCATATCGAGAGGGTGACACGGTCGTTGTGCTGCTCCCGGCCCGGATGACCAGGGCTGAGGAGGCGCACTGGGTGGCCGAGATGCTGCACAGGCTGCAACGTAGTGAGACTCGTCGCCGTTCACCGGCTCGTGCCTCGGACACCGCACTGTTCATGCGGTGTGCGGAGCTGTCCGCGCGGTACCTGGCCAACCGGCCCAAACCCGCCAGCGTCCGGTGGGTGCCGCCGATGCGCACCCGGTGGGCTTCGTGTACCCCCGCGGACAGGACGATCCGGGTCAGTGAGCGGCTGCGGGAGGTTCCGTCCTGGGTGCTGGACTACGTGCTGGTACACGAACTGGTGCACTTGCTCGTGCCGGGACACGGCCCAGACTTCTGGGCGCTGGTCCGTAAGTACCCGCGCACCGACCGGGCGGTCGGCTACCTGGAGGGCCTTTCGGCCGCCGCAGGCCTCGGTATCCAGGCGCCGGAGCCCGAATGAGCCGAGGCCGGCCGACGGCGGGTCGGGTACCCCTCACCCGTTGTCAGAGTCGGTTGGCCCGGCCAGCGGAGGGTCAGCCTCGCCGCGTTCGGTCCGTTCGAGTTCGGCGATCGAGTCGTCCAGCGCTGTCGGTTCCGCGCCGAGCCGCTCGGCGAACTCCATCGGATCGTCCAGGTCGGCGGCGGTCGGCACGAGATCCGGATGCGTCCATATCTCGTCCCGCCGGTCGATGCCGTGCTGGTCGCCGACCAGCCGCCACAGCGCCGCGGCCGCTCGAAGCCGGCGCGGCCGCAGCTCGAGGCCGACCAGAGTGGCGAAGGTCTGTTCCGCCGGCCCACCACTAGCCCTCCTGCGACGCAGCGTCTCGCGCAGTGCCTCGGCTCCGGGGAGCCGCTCGCCGACCGCGTCGGCGACCACTACATCCACCCAGCCCTCGACCAGTGCCAGCAGGGTCTCCAGTCGGCCGAGTGCGGCCTTCTGTTCCGGTGTGGTCTGCGGTTCGAGCAGCCCGGAGCGCATGGCGTCCTCAATGCTCGCCGGATTGCCGGGGTCGATCTGGGTGGCCAGCTGCTCCAGCGCGACCGTGTCGACCTTGATGCCCCGCGCGAACTCCTCGACGGTGCCCAACAGCCGCTGTCGAAGCCATGGCACGTGCGTGAACAGCCGCTGGTGCGCCGCCTCCCGGGTAGCCAGGAACACCAGTACCTCACTGGCAGGTCGCTCGAGGCCGGAGGTGAACTTCTCGATGTTGGCGGGAAGTAGGGCCGCGGTGCTGTCGGCGCCGAGCGGCAGCCCCACCTCGGACGAGGTCAACACCTCCGCCGCCAGCTGTGCCAGCGCGTTACCTAGCTGCGAGCCGAAGGCCATCCCGCCCATTTGGCGGACCATCGACAGCAGCGGTCCAGCCGCCTGTTTCGCGTCCTCCGGCAGGTTCTCGACCCACGCCCCCGCCATTCGTCTCGCGACGGGATCGAAGAGCCGCTGCCAGGTTGGCATGGTCTTCTCCACCCAGTCCGTTGCCGACCACGCCTGTGTGGTCCGTGCGCCGGCGGGCAACGAGGTCACCGGGTCCAGCCACATCTCGGCGAGGTGCACCGCGTCGGCGACGGCGGCCGACTGGTCCGCACCGGAGGTGCCACCCGATCCGGCCAGCTGCCGCACGGCGATCTGCTTCGCGAGGTCGTAGTTGACCGGCCCGTCGTCGGACGCCCGTGTCTGGCTGAGCATCTGCCCCAGCTGGCTGAGCATCTGGCCGAGTTGGCCGATGTCGAAGGGCTGGCCCTGCTGCGGGCCCCTTCCGCTGCCTGAACTGTCGTCGCCTCGGTCGTCAGGATCCGGTGACACGTCGAATCCGAACGGTAGATCGGTCATGGTTCCACCGTACGCGCGTGCGGGGCCACCTAGCTTGGTGTGGTGAACACTCTCGATACGGATCAGGCCGTAGGCTTGGCGCCGTGCCGGAGGGCATGAACTGTGACCCGCAGGAAGCATAGGGC
>JAFAZC010000145.1 GCA_019239965.1 Kutzneria sp.
ACCCTGATCGAGCGCAACACGACGATCCCGACCAAGCGCTCGGAGATCTTCACCACCGCCGACGACAACCAGCCGTCCGTGCAGATCCAGGTCTTCCAGGGTGAGCGTGAGATCGCGGCGCAGAACAAGAAGCTGGGCATGTTCGAGCTGACGGGTCTGCCGCCGGCTCCGCGCGGCGTGCCGCAGATCGAAGTGACCTTCGACATCGACGCCAACGGCATCGTGCACGTTCAGGCGAAGGACCTCGGCACGGGCAAGGAGCAGTCGATGACCATCACGGGCGGTTCGGCGCTGCCCAAGGAGGACATCGATCGGATGATCAAGGACGCTGAGGAACACGCCGAGGAGGACAAGCGCCGGCGCGAGGAGGCCGAGGTCCGCAACCAGGCCGAGATTCTCGTCTACTCCACCGAAAAACTGGTGAAGGAGAACGAGGACAAGGTCCCCGCCGAGACGAGGGAGAAGGTCACCGCGGCCGCCAACGAGGTCAAGGAAGCGCTGAAGGGCGACGATGTCAGTGCCGTACGCACCGCGGTGGAGAAGCTGAACACCGAGGCGCAGGCCATGGGCCAGGCGATGTACGCGGCCGCCCAGGCCGACGGTGCGGCGACCGGAACTGCTGATGGTGCCACCGCCAACCCTGGCGGCGCTGCCGACGATGTGGTCGACGCCGAGATCGTGGATGAGGACCCGAAGAAGTGAGCGAACACAGCGAACGCAACGAGGAGCGCGTTGTCGTCACGGATCGGCGTCGGGTCGATCCGGGGACCGGCGAGGTGCGCACCCCAGACGCCGACGATCAGTCGCCGTCTGGGGAGGCCGCCGAAGGACAAGCCGAACCGGAACCACAGGCGGAGGTCGATCCCGCCGCCGAGCTGAAGGCGCAGCTGGATGAGCGCACGGCTGACCTGCAGCGATTGCAGGCGGAGTACGCCAACTACCGCAAGCGTGTCGAGCGTGACCGGGAACTGGTCGCGGTCAACGCCAAGGCACACCTCACAACGGAACTGCTAAGCGTGCTCGACGACATCGAGCGCGCCGAGGCACACGGTGATCTGACCGGTGCGTTCAAGGCCGTCAGCGACAAACTGGCCGGCGTGCTCACCGGTGGCGGCCTCGAGCCCTTCGGTCGTGAGGGCGAGGCGTTCGACCCGTCGGTACACGAAGCCGTCCAACACACCACCTCAACGGAGGTGACCGGTCCCACTGTCACCGCGGTGCTGCGCAGGGGCTACAGGTTCGGTGAGCGGCTGCTCCGACCCGCGCTGGTCGCGGTGACCGATGCCGAGACGGCCGATCCCGGTTCCACCGAGGACGCCGGGAAGTCCGAATAGGTCCGCGGGAAGGGAGGGACGCCCAGTGAGTGCCAGAGACTGGATAGACAAGGACTTCTACGGCGACCTGCGCGTCTCTTCCGACGCGTCGGCTGATGAGATCAAGAAGGCGTACCGGAAGCTGGCAAGGGAGTTGCACCCCGACGCCAATCCCGGTGACGCCAAGGCGGAGGCCAGGTTCAAGGCGGTCTCCCAGGCATATGGCGTGCTGTCGGATGCCAACAAACGCAAGGAGTACGACGAGGCCCGGCGGTTGTTCGGGTCTGGCTCGTTCCGGCCGGGCGGCGGAGGGTTTCCCGGATTCGGTGGCGGTGCGGGCGGTTTCGACCTCAACGACCTGTTCGGTGGGGTACAGGGTGGCGCCGGTCAGGGCGGCATCGGTGACCTGCTCGGTGGGTTGTTCGGCCGTCGAGGAGGCGCCACGTCGACGGCGAACCGAGCCCAGCGTGGCAACGACGTGGAGACCGATGTCCGGATCGACTTCACCGAGGCGGTTAAGGGGGCGACCGTTCCACTGCGGCTTTCCAGCCCGGCCGCCTGCGCGACGTGTGGTGGGAGCGGTGCCAAGCCGGGAACCACCCCGAGGGTGTGCGGTGGCTGTGGAGGCGCCGGTCTGGTCAGTCGGAGCCAGGGTGCGTTCGCGTTCAGTGAGCCGTGCCGCGACTGCAGAGGGACCGGCCGACTCGTGGACGATCCGTGCCCGGAATGCGGTGGCGACGGTGTCAGCACGAGGATCCGTGCTCTCACCATGCGTATTCCGGCCGGTGTTGACGACGGTCAGCGCATCAGGTTGGCAGGACAGGGTGAGCCCGGTCGTAACGGCGGTCCCAGTGGGGACCTCTACGTTCGGGTACACGTCACGCCACATCCGGTGTTCGGGCGCTCCGGCAACGACCTGACGTTGGCCGTGCCGGTGACGTTCCCCGAGCTGGCCCTGGGTGCCACCATGACCGTGCCGACCCTGGACGGCAAGGTGAGCGTGAAGGTCCAGCCAGGCACCGCCAACGGTCGAACCCTGCGCGTGCGAGGCAAGGGCATCCAACGTAGGGAAGGCAGCACGGGAGACTTGCTGGTGACCCTCCAGGTGGCGGTGCCGACGCGACTGGACACCGACGCGGAGCAGGCTCTGCGGGCGTACGCCGAGGCGACCAAGGGGCACGACCCCAGGTCGGAGCTGCACGATCTGCTCGGAAAGGATGAGGTCGGATGAGCGGTCCATTCGCGTTTCCACCGGGCACCAACGAAGACACGCCCGTATTCGTGATATCCGTCGCGGCCCAGCTGTCCGGGCTCCACGCACAGACGCTGCGCAGTTATGACCGACTCGGCCTCGTGTCGCCCGGAAGGGCGACGGGGGGTGGTCGTCGGTACTCGGCACGGGACATCTCACTGTTGCGTGAGGTGCAACGCCTCTCCCAGGAAGAGGGCGTCAACCTTGCCGGCATCAAACGGATCATCGAACTGGAGAACCAGCTCGACTCGCTGAAGTCGAGACTGGCGGAGGCACTCCAGGAGCTGGCCGCGGCGCACGCCGCAGCAGAGCAGGCGGCCGCTGCGGTGCACGCCTCCTACCGGCGCGACCTGGTGCCGGTGCGCCAGCAGACGGCCCTAGTCGTGTGGAAGCCAGTCAGACAACAGGCACGGTGACCGCGATCAGTCCAGCGTGAACGGGTCATATCGGATACGGTCCAGCGGGGTGCCCGCAACGAGCATTCTCGACACCGTTGACCTCATCATCGCTGGTGAGCCGCAGACAAGAACGTCCCGGTCCGCCCATGAGCCGTAGCGCGTCACGACGTCAGCCAGGGTGCCGTGCTCGACGGCTTGGACGCCGGGGTCCGACTCGACAACAGGCACCACTGTCAGCCACGGATTGCTCGTCGCGATCCGCTGTATGGACTCGAGATCGTAGAGATCCTCTCGGGTCCGTCCGCCGAAGAAAAGATGGACCCGCGGATTGTCGCCCCACTGCGCGAGATGATCGAGGATCGACCTCATCGGGGCGATGCCGGTGCCGCCGGCGATCATGAGCGCGTCTCGTCCGGAGTCTCTGTCAACGGCAAGTCGGCCCATGGGGGAGCCGATCCGCCAGGCGTCTCCCGGCTTCGTCTGGCCAACAAGCGCACGACTGACCCAGCCGCCCTGCACGGCGTGGACGTGGAATTCGATGACGCCGTCCGCGCGGGGAGCGTTGGCCGGGCTGAGGTAACGCCACAGCCGTTCCCGCTGAGGAATCTCGACGCTCACATATTGACCAGGCCGGTAGGGCACCGGATAGTCCGGCTGCACTCTGACGATCGCCAGGTCCCAGGTCAGTCGCTTGTGCTCCAACACGGTGGCGTTCCAGTATGCGGGTCCCTCGTCGGCGGCCGCTGCCTCCTGCATGGATCGGGCCATGATCGTATATGCCTCGGCCCAGGCGCGTTCGACCTGCGCGTCCCACGCGTCGCCGGCGAACTTCTTGATCGTGGCGAGCAGCGCCGTACCCACCGCCTCGTAGTGTCCGGCGATCACACCGAACTTGCGGTGGTCACGGCCGAGTTGGCGAAGGAAGGGGATCAGGTCGTCGGGTTTGTCGACCGCCTGCACCACGTGCACCAGCGCACGCATCAGCCGGCTCCGCTGGACCTCCATGTTCGCAGGGAACAGGTCTCGGGTTTCCGGCGCGAGGCTGAACAGCATTCCGTAGAAGAGCTTGGCGGCCTCATCGGCGTGGGGCTCGACGGCCGCGAAACTCTCGCGGATTCTCCGAACCATGGCCGTGACACCTGGAGGCGGTTCACGGCGGTAGCCGGTGGAGGGCAATGGGCTGAGTACGGCGTCGGCTGTCATGTCCAGGCGCAGTCTCCACGTAGTCGAGGGAGGCAACTAGGCCCTGCGTTGGGCGAGTATCCATCCGCTGACCGTCAAACTTTAACTCGACTTCGTCAGACCGCACGGCTTAATGCCATCTTCGAGTGGTTGTCGGTAACTGACTGTTGACAGTAGCTCACTCTAAGAGGCGTATGGGCGCACAGTTCGGCTGGCGACACTGTGCCGGCGAGCGGGCGGGGCGGGAATCGTGGGCTGGTCCGGCCGGTGGCGGAGCGGCACGACCGCCCCCTTCCTTGGCGACGGACCGTTCGGTCACTACCGTTCCCTCGTTGCGTGGGTGAGTGGAGGACCAGGTGAGCGAGCGGGACGAAGACCACGGCGACATCTCCCAAGATCGTCGAGAGGCGGCGCAGGCCGTAGAACGGGAACTGTCCGTGCTCTTCGGCCGGGCACGCAGTGTCTCGCTCCACTTCGCCGCCCAGGTGCACCCCGGCCTCGACGCCGCCTCCTACGCGCTCCTTGTGCACCTGTTCCACACCGGTCCGGTTCGGGCCGCGGAGATCGTGGAGCTGACCGGTCTGGACAAGTCGACAGTGAGCCGGCAGATCGCGCGCCTGGAGGACCTCGAGCTGCTCGAACGAGCGGTGGACCTCGCGGACGGCAGGGCCAGGATCGTGCAGCTCACCCAGAACGGACACGATCGCCTCGAGGCGGTCCGGATGGCCCGCAGGCAGCTGCTGTGGGAGAAGCTCGACAGCTGGACCGCCGAGGACATGCGAACGCTGTCGACTCTGCTCGGCCGGCTCAACCAGCTGCTGTGACCGGGTCCCCGCGGTCGCCGGGCGCGGTGCCCGTACCCGGCCGGATCAGCCTGGATCCCTGATCACGTAGCGATCGAAGCCGAGCTGGACGAGTCTGTCGTACGCCCGCCAGACCGCTGTGGGGACCTTCATGGGTGTCTGGAAGCCCCGATCCGCGTAGACCTTGACCCGCTGGAGATCCCCGACCATCAACTCGATCGATCTGCGTCCGTACGCCTCCCGCGCCAGGTAGGCCGTCAACGACACTGCCGGTGTGCTGACCAGCCAGGACACCTCGGGCCACTGTTTGTCCGCTGTCGCGACGGCACGCCTGGCCATGTACGGCTTGGACACCAGAATTCCGCTGCGGACAGGGATCCCTCGTTGGTCGAGCAGACCGCGAGTGCGGGTGATGTTCTCGCCGGTGTTGGTGGCGGCCTCCTTCAGGATCATGGCCTCGCGCGGCACGCCACGGCTCTCGGCGACGGCCGCGAAGACCTCAGCCTCGGGCTGTGTCCAGGACTCGGTGATCCGGCCCCGTCCGCCGGAGAACACGATCAGCGGGGCCCGGCCGTCAAGCCAGATCTCGGCGGCATGGTCGGCGACCAGGAGGTCGTGGCTGCCAAGGACGAGAATGATGTCGCTGGACGTCAGGGCGGGGGAGAGTCGGTGGTAGTCCCACAGGACTCCGGCGAGGGACCGGACCTCGTCCGTCACCTCGGGTTCCGTCACGTATCGAGCCAAATGTAGCCGCCGAACCGGCCGGTCCGCTTCTCCCGCCGGTAGGAGTAGAGCTCAGGCGTCTCGATCGTGCAGCGGTCGTCGTGGCGGACGTCGGTGACCCCCGCGGCGGTCAGCTGGGCCACGATCCCAGACCGCACGTCGATGGCGGGGGTGCCCTGCCTCGTCGTCGACCAGGCCTCCGGTAGGACCGCGGTGAACTCCGCGCGCAACTCGGCGGGGACCTCATAGCACCGGCCACAGGCGGTAGGACCGACAACGGCCGTCATGCGGCCCGGATCGGCTCCCCAGCTGGCCATGGCCGTGACGAGTGCGGGCACGACGCCGGCCGCGGTGCCAGCCCGGCCGGAGTGCGCCGCACCAACGATGCCGGCCACCGGGTCCGCCACCAGAACGGGCGCGCAGTCGGCCACGAGCACACCAAGCGCCAACCCCGGCCGGTCGGTGAACACCGCGTCCAGACCGGGAGGATCGTCACGGTAAGGCTCGGTCACGTACGCGACCTCGGCGCCGTGCACCTGCCGCATGAACACCACCCGATTAGGGTCGATGCCCAGGTCGACGGCGGTTTTCTCCCGGTTCTGGCGTACCGCCGCCACGGCGTCGCCGACCGTGCCGCCGAGGTTGCGGCTGTCGTACGGGGCCATGCTGACTCCACCGACCCGATCGGTGATCGCGGCCTGCACTCGATCAGCCAGGAGCATTCCTCCGCCTCTCGTCCTGTACCGGCCCAACCTAGCGTTGCCTGCCGACGTGTCTGTCTCGGCGGAGGCGGCATCAGACGCCGTGGTCGGCCACGAGTGGGATGCCGGTCACCTGATTGAGCGGAACAGACTCAACTTTTCTGACGTTAGTCATGGTGTCCGCAGTGTTCGATGCTTGTCCCGACGAGGTGAAGATGGACGCGTTCAACCCGACGACCAAGACCCAGCAGGCGGTCTCCGCGGCGGCGCAGGCGGCCACGATGGCTGGAAACCCGGACATCACGCCGGTACACCTGCTTGGTGCGCTACTGGCGCAGGGCGACGGGCTCGCCGTCCCACTGCTGACCGCTGTCGGCGCCGACGCGACGGCGATCCGCGCCGAATTGGACCGGATGTCGCAGGCACTGCCCACTGCCACCGGCGCCACCGTGTCGGCGGCACAGCTCTCCCGTGATGCCGTCAGGGCGGTGACCCATGCCCAGCGGCTGGCCACCGAGATGGGTGACGAGTACGTCTCGACAGAACACCTACTCGTCGGCCTTGCCGCGGAAGGAGGGCAGGTCACCGACCTGCTCGGCCGGCACGGCGCGGGTCCGGACCAGCTGCGTGAGGCGTTCACCAAGGTGCGCGGCTCGGCCAGGGTGACAAGCCCCGACCCGGAAGGCACCTACCAGGCCCTCGAGAAGTACGGGCTGGACCTCACCCAGCGCGCCAAGGACGGCGAACTGGACCCGGTGATCGGCAGGGACGCCGAAATCCGCAGGGTCGTCCAAGTGCTGTCGAGACGAACGAAGAACAACCCGGTACTCATCGGCGAGCCCGGCGTCGGCAAGACGGCGATCGTCGAGGGTCTCGCCCAGCGGATCGTGGCCGGGGACGTGCCGGAATCACTGCGCGGCAAGCGGGTCATCGCGCTCGACCTCGCGTCGATGGTGGCTGGCGCCAAGTTCCGTGGCGAGTTCGAGGAGCGGCTCAAGGCCGTGCTCAAGGAGATCACCTCGTCTGACGGACAGGTCATCACGTTCATCGACGAGCTGCACACGATCGTCGGTGCCGGCAGTTCCGGCACCGATTCCTCCATGGATGCCGGCAACATGATCAAACCGATGCTCGCCCGCGGTGAACTGCGGATGGTCGGCGCGACCACGCTGGACGAGTACCGCGAGCACGTCGAGCAAGACCCGGCCCTTGAGCGGCGATTCCAGCAGGTACTCGTCGGTGAGCCGAGTGTGCACGACACGATCGCCATCCTGCGTGGCCTCAAGGAGCGCTACGAGGTACACCACGGTGTGCGGATCACCGATGCCGCGCTTGTCGCCGCCGCCACGCTCTCCGACCGGTACATCACCGCGCGGTTCCTGCCGGACAAGGCGATCGACCTCGTCGACGAGTCGGCGTCCCGGCTGCGGATGGAGATCGACTCGAGGCCGGTCGAGGTGGATGAGGTCGAGCGGGCGGTTCGCCGGCTGGAGATCGAGGAGATGGCGCTGGCCAAGGAGTCGGATGCGGCCTCCCTCGACCGGCTCGCGGCACTGCGCGCCGAGCTGGCCGAGCGCCGTGAGCTGCTGTCGACGCTGACCGCGCGCTGGCAGAACGAGAAGAGTTCGATCGACAAGGTTCGGGAGCTGAAGGGACAGCTGGAACAGCTGCGCGGCGAGTCAGAGCGGGCCGAACGGGACGGCGACCTCGGGCGTGCCGCGGAGTTGCGGTATGGGCGGATTCCCGCCCTGGAGAAGGAACTGGCGGCCGCCACCGAGGTGACGACGGCCTCGCCGGCCGCGGAGCTCATGCTCAAGGAGGAGGTCGGCCCCGACGACGTCGCCGACGTCGTCAGCGCGTGGACCGGCATTCCCGCCGGCCGCTTGCTCGAGGGTGAGACCGCGAAGTTGCTGCGGATGGAGCAGGAGCTGGGCCGGCGGGTCATTGGCCAGTCCGCCGCCATCAGCGCGGTGGCCAACACAGTGCGCAGAACGAGGGCGGGCATCGGGGACCCCGACCGCCCCGCTGGTTCGTTCCTGTTCCTCGGCCCCACCGGCGTCGGCAAGACTGAGCTCGCCAAGGCGTTGGCGGAATTCCTGTTCGACGACGAGCGGGCCATCGTCCGCATCGACATGAGCGAATACGGCGAGAAGCACTCCGTCGCGAGGCTGATCGGTGCACCGCCGGGATACGTCGGCTACGACAAGGGCGGTCAGCTGAGCGAGGCCGTGCGGCGACGTCCGTACTCGGTGGTGCTCCTCGATGAGGTGGAGAAGGCCCACCCCGACGTCTTCGACGTGTTCCTTCAGGTGCTCGACGACGGACGGCTGACCGACGGCCAGGGGCGCACGGTGGACTTCCGTAACGTGATCCTGGTGCTCACCTCGAACATCTACAGCGAGGAGATGGTCGATCCCAGTCTGAACGCGGCCGCGCGCAGGGACGCGATCCGAGAGGTGGCGCGGCGACAGTTCAAGATCGAGTTTCTGAATCGGCTCGACGAGATCGTGGTGTTCGAGTCGTTGGCCACGGACGAGTTGACCGCCATCGTCGACATCCATCTGGCTCAGCTGGAGAAGCGGCTCGCGCAGCGCCGGCTGTCGTTGGACGTGACATCGGCCGCCCGGGACTGGCTGGTGCTCAACGGCTTCGATCCGGTGTACGGGGCACGGCCCCTGCGCCGGGTTGTGCAGTCCTCGATCGGCGATCAGTTGGCCAAGGAACTGTTGGCCGGTGAGATCCACGACGGTGACACCGTGGTCGTCGACCTGCTTGACGACCAATCCGGACTGATGGTCGGGCACAAGGTCTGACGCTCGGCACGCCGATCGCGCACCGAACCAGATAGTGATCTTCGCTCCTGGGCGGAGGGCCGCTACCCTGCAGGTGTGGGCATACCGGCAGGGGTCTGGTTCGCTGCGTTTCTCGTCGCGGCGGTCGCGGGGCTCGCGTTGCTCGCGCTCGACCGGGCGCAGCGCACGACCCGCAACCGCGAGCGGCGCCGGTGGGCCAGTCTGCGCGGCTGGCAGTTCACCGAGACCGACCAGGTGCTGCCGACCCGCTGGCAGCACGGCGCGATCGCTTACTACGGTAGTGGCATCGGCCGGGACGTTGTCGCCGGCTCGATGTTCACCGCGGACGGTCGGCGTCAGGTCTACGTGCTCGACCTTGAGACCAATGGCAAGGTCAACGCGGTGCTCGTCGGCATCCGCTGCCGGAGGTCGCACTCCGTCGTGGTCGAGCTGTGGCTGCCCAGCGTTCCGTTCCAGCGCGAACGGATGCCCGATTTGCTCGGCCCGGTCGGCCAGCGCTATGCATTCGTCTCCGACCTCACCTCGGCCCGGATGCTGATCACCCCCGATCTCGTCGATGCCGCTGAGGAGATCGGTGGCGATGTGACTGTGGTGTGGCTCGAGGACGACTGGGTGCTTGCCGCCGCACCGCCCGGCATCAGCCCGGCGCGGCTGGAACGACTGCTGCGCGACGTCGGTGAGGTCGCCGACGTGATCGATCCGTTCGAGCCCGAGGGCGACCACGACGACGGCGCGGAGGGGGACGTGCACCGCCCCTCATTCGGCGGACGCAACCAGACCTGACCCGATACGGTCTCGGTCATGGCTACCGCGCTTGTTACAGGATCCACCGCGGGCATCGGCGCCGCGTTCGTCCGCCGACTCGCCGCCAGGGGTGACCGGCTCGTTCTCGTCGCCAGGACCGAGCCCCGACTGCGGGAGCAGGCGGCCGAGCTCACCGCCAGACACGGTACCGAGGTCGAGGTGCTGCCCGCCGACCTCGCCGATCCGGACGGCCGCGGGCTGGTCGAGGATCGTTTGCGGGACGAGGCGTCGCCGATCGACATCCTGGTCAACAACGCCGGCTTCGCCACCGTTGGTGAGTTCTGGACGTCGCGAGTAGACGACTTGCAGGCGCAATTGGACGTCAACGTGACAAGCGTGCTCCGGCTGACACATACCGCGCTGGCCGTGATGGTGCCCCGACGGTCCGGCGTGATCATCAATGTGGCCAGCATCGCCGGTTTCCTGCCGGGAAGGGGGTCGAGCTACTCGGCGAGCAAGGCCTACGTGACCTCCTTGTCGGAGGGTCTCGCCACCGCCCTCGCAGGCACCGGGGTCCGCGTGATGGCGCTGTGCCCCGGGCTCACCAGGACCGAGTTCCACGGCCGCGCCGGCATCGACATGGCCGGCACGCCCAGGTGGATGTGGCTGGACGCCGACCGGGTCGTCGCCGACTGTCTTGCCGACCTCGGCCGTGGCAAGGTCCTCTCGGTCCCCGGCGGGCAGTACAAGGCGATCATCGGGCTGACCAAGGTTCTGCCGAGAGGGCTGCTGCGCAGGCTCTCCGGGCGAGCCGCGAACGCACGCAACCGCACGTGAAAGGCTCATCATCATGCGAGTGGACGCCTCAGCTAGGTCCGAGTTGGCTCGCCTCGTCTCAGAGCTCGCCGTCATCCACGGCCGAGTCGTGCTGTCCTCGAGAGCCGAGGCCGACTACTACGTCGACCTGCGTCGGGCGACCCTGCACCATGCCGCCGCACCGCTAATCGGTCGGCTACTGCGCCAGCTGACCGTCGACTGGACCTACTCCGCCGCGGGCGGGCTCACGCTCGGCGCTGACCCGGTGGCCTGCGCGATGATGCACGCCGCGGCCGCGGAAGGGGACGCCCTCGACGCCTTCGTGGTGCGCAAGGCCACCAAGGAACACGGGTTGCGCCGGCGGATCGAAGGTGTCGATGTCGCCGGCAGACGGGTGCTCGCCGTCGAGGACACCTCCACAACCGGCTCGAGTGTGCTCGCCGCCGTCGACGCACTGCGGGAGGCGGGTGCCGAGGTCGTCGGCGTTACCACCGTCGTCGACCGCGACACCGGGGCACGCGAGGCCATCCAGGCCGCAGGTCTGCCCTACCGGTACCTGCTCGGCCTCGCCGACCTCGGTCTCGCCGCCGGCGGTGAGTAGTGGCCGCCGAGGACGAGTCCGGGCCCACCGAATGGACGACAGGAGCGGACATCGGTGTCGGACCCTGGGCCGGCCCTTGGCCCGATGACCAGAAGTACGACCCGGTGCTGCTAGCCGAAGGCGACCGGCGCAACGTCGTCGACTTCTACCGGTATTGGCGACGCGAGGCCGTGGTCGCCGATCTCGACCTCCGGCGACACCCGTTCCACGTGGCCATCGAGAACTTCCAGCATGACCACAACATCGGGACCGTGGTGCGCACGGCGAACGCCTTCGCGGCCAAGGCCGTGCACATCGTTGGCCGGCGCAGGTGGAACCGGCGCGGAGCCATGGTCACCGACCGGTACCAGCATCTGGTGCACCACGAGGATCTCGACTCCCTTGCGGACTTCGCCGCGAAGGAGCGACTCGAGATTGTCGCGGTGGACAACACACCCGGCGCGGTTCGGATCGAGACCGCCGAGTTGCCGCGCCAGTGCATGTTGCTGTTCGGCCAGGAGGGGCCGGGGCTGAGTCCGCGGGCGCGTGAGAGAGCGGATCTCATGGTGTCCATCGCGCAGTTCGGGTCGACCAGATCGATCAACGCCGGTGTGGCGGCCGGCATCGTCATGCACGCCTGGGTGGTGCGCCACGCTGACCTGCACACGTCCTGGTGACTTTCACCCCTGTGCTCCACGGTTGGTTGCCACGATGACCGGGTGACCGACTCCACAAGGGCACCCGCGCTGTGGGCGGCGAGGGCCGGCATGGCCGAGCGAGCCGTCACCACCAGGTATCTGCGTAGGCTGTGGGGACTTCCGGGGACCAGGCTCGGGGTAACCGCGTGGCCGGTACCGGCGAGCAGAAGGCTGCAGCTGGTCTGGCACTACTGGTGGCAGGCCCATCTGCTGGACTGCATGGTGGACGCCGAGATCCGCTCGCCGGACCCGGACAGGCGCAAGGACATCGGTCGGCTGATCGCGACTATCTGGCTGCGCAATGGCGGCCGCTGGACCAACCGCTACTACGACGACATGGCCTGGCTGGGACTCGCGTTGTGGCGGGCGGGGCAGGTCGGTATTCCGCGGCCAGCCGCGCTCGAGGTGCTCGCGCATCGACTGCGTGCCGGTTGGACCGACCATGGTGGCGGCGGGATCTGGTGGCGTGCGAACGACGACATGAAGGGGGTGCCGAGCAACGGTCCGAGCGCGATCCTGTTCACCTGGCTCGCCGCCGATGGGCACCGGGCGGACCTGCAGCGTGCACTGTCCATCGTGGACTGGATGGAGGAGTGGCTGATAGACCAGGACAGCGGGCTCGTATTCGATGGCCTGCGGATAGGTCCGAACGGTGACGTCAGGGCACTCGTCGAGGACGTGTTCACCTACAACCAGGGGACCTTCATCGGGGCGTGCGTCGAGCTGGCCTGCGCGACTGGCTCGCGGTTCTGGGCTGAGCTCGCGCGGCGGACCGTGCTCGCGGTACGCGAACACCTCACCGGCGAGACCGGTGTGCTGCCGGGCGGCAGTGGCGATGGTGGCCTGTTCGCCGGCATTCTCGCCAGGTACCTTGCGCGGGCGGCCCTGCTGCTCGACGACGCCGACGCGGCTCGGATCGTGTACCTCTCCGCGGCATCGGCCTGGCGGAACAGGGCGTCGGCCCATGGTGGCCCCGTGTTCGCCTCGGACTGGACGACACCGGCGGTCACCGGCACCCAGCAGGACCTGTCGGTCCAGCTGTTGGGATGGATGCTGATGGAGGCCGCTGCTGTGCTGGAACAACACAACGTGCGGCCGCGATGAGACCGTGGGGTCTTCTCGTCACTCGCATCCGCAGGAGCGGCGGTGCATGAGTTTGGCGGGCAAGCGCACGATCTGCGGCGCACGGTCGGGATTGGTGATACGGGCGAGCAGCAGCCGCACCGCTGTCCTTCCGATCTCGGCGACGGGCTGCGCCATCGTGGTGAGTGGGGGGTCGACGAGATCGGCCCAGTCCACGTCGTCGTACCCGACGACGGCGAGATCGCCGCCCACCTTGATGCCCCGCGCCCGAGCCTCGTGCAACACGCCGACCAGCATGCTGTTGTTGGCGGCCACCACCGCGGTCGGCGGTGACGGGAAGCTGAGAAGCCGGCTGAGCGCGGCGGCTCCCTGTGCCGCACTCGACTCGCCGGGTACGACCAGCTCGGGGTCCCACGGCAGCCCGGCGCGGCCGAGGCCCAGGCGGTATCCCAGTTCCCGTTCCGAGGAGGTCGCCAATCCGCTCGCTCCACTGACCAGACCGATCCGGCGGTGGCCAAGATCACCCAGATGCTGCACCAGCGCCGAAACCGCCTGCACGTTCTCCGGACCGACCTGGTCGATCGACTGATGACCGGGCAGCCGGTCGACCAGCACGGTTGGCACCTTCAGTCGGCACAGTTCCGGCAGTACCGCGGTTGTCGCGCCCGGTGACGGGGTGAGCAACAGCCCGTCGACCCGTCTTGTCCGCAGCATCCGAACCGAATGCTCCTCGGTTCCGGGCTCGTCATGGGTGTCGACGAGCAGCAGCGTGTAGCCGGCGGCCGAAGCCTCGCTCTCGATGGCCTGGATCAACTCGGCGAAGTACGGGTTCGCGGCGAGCGAGATCGCCACTCCCAGCGACCGCGTGCCTCCGGTGACCAGGGAGCGTGCTATGGCGTCGCCGGTGTACCCCGTCGCGGCGACCGCATCGAGCACTCGTTCCTTGGTGTCAGCCGCGACAGCTCTCGTGCCGTTGACGACATGGGACACGGTGGTGATCGACACGCCGGCGAGTTCCGCGACGTCTTTCATCGTGACCATGGCAGCCTTGTCTGAAGTTCTGCGCCAACGGGGGCACCTGGTTGCGCAAACGCTTGCACGGGACCCTACCCCCCGTTAACGTCCCCGCAACCGACGCCACGCTGATCGGGAGGCAATGATTGATGTGGCAACGAAGTCGCCGTGATCCGCGTTCTTGGGGCCGGCGGACAGGGGTGGCCGTGGCGCTGGCAGCCGTCAGTGCGGCCGGTGTCACCGGATGCACCAGCCAGCGGTACTGGGGCGGTTCTTCGACCACGGCTGGCGGTCAGGCTGTCATCGGCCTCGTCACCAAGACCGACACCAACCCGTACTTCGTCGCGCTCCGCGAGGCCGCACAGGGCGAGGCGACCAAACTCGGCGCACGGCTGAGCGCGCAGGCCGGCCGCTTCGATGGGGACAACGACGGCCAGGTGACCGCCGTGGAGAACCTCATGCAGCGGGGGGTGAACACCATCCTGATCACCCCGAGCAACGCGACCGGCGTGCTCAACGTGATCACGCAGGCCCGGCAGAGAGGAATCATGGTCATCGCGCTGGACACCGAGACCAAGCCGGCCGACGCCGTCGACGCCACCTTCGCCACCGACAACACCGCCGCGGGCCGGCAGCAGGGCGCCTATGTGAAGGGCGTGCTCGCCGGCGCCCCGCCACGGCTGTTGATGCTCGACGGCACCCCCGGTGCCACCGTGGACACCCAGCGGCACAACGGATTCCTCCAGGGGATCGGACTCACCGACGACTCGCCGGCGATCCTCGGCCGCCAGTCGGTCAACGGCGAGCAGAACCTCGCCCAGCAGGGCGCGGAAAACCTGTTGCAGCGGGCTGTCGACGTCAACTCCATATACACGCTCAACGAGCCGACCGCGCGTGGCGCCTTCTCGGCGCTGCGGGCCCGAGGCCTGACCGGCCAGGTCGTGATCGGATCGATCGACGGCGGCTGCCAAGGTGTCCGGGACGTCCGGGACGGCCGGTACGCGGCCACCGTCATGCAGTTCCCGGTGAAGATGGCCCAGCTGGCTGTCGACGCCGCCGTCGAGTTCGCCAGGAGCGGGCACAAGCCGAGCGGCTTCCACGACACCGGATCGAAGGTGATCACCGACCGACCTGTCCCCGGCGTCGAGTCCGCCGATACCGCATGGGGGCTGCGAAACTGCTGGGGGACGTGATGTACGCCAACCGCACAAGAGCCGACCTCGGCGAGTTCGTTCTGCGCACGCCGGCCGTCGGGCCGGCGATCGCGCTCGCCGTCGCCGTCGTCGTGTTCGCCTTGACCACGAACACCTTCCTGGAGTTGGACAACCTTTCGCTCGTCGTCGAGCAGTCTCTCGTGGTCGGCACGCTCGCACTGGGCCAGACGCTGATCATTCTCACCGCCGGAATCGACCTCGCGAACGCGGCGAACATGGTGCTGGCCACCCTGCTAATGGCCAAACTCGTCGTCGGCGGCACACCCGGCTGGCTGGCGCTGCTCGCCGGGCTCGCGGTAACAACCGCCGTCGGGGCGATCACCGGAGGGCTGGTCACCAGGATCAAGCTGCCCCCGTTCATCGTCACCCTCGGATTGCTCACGATCCTTGCCGCGGCCAGCCGGATCTACACCGGGCAGAGTGTCGCGGTGAGCGACCCCCTGCTGTCCTGGCTCGGCACGCGCCGGTACCTCTTCGGCGGTATCGAGGTCACCAACGGCATGACGGTGGCGGTCGTGATGTACCTGGTGCTGTGGTACGCGCTGAGCAGAACCGGTTGGGGCAGGCACGTCTATGCCGTGGGCAACGAGCCCGAGGCGGCCCGACTGTCCGGCATCAAGGTGCGACGCACGGTGCTGAGCGTCTATCTGATCGCCGGCCTGGTGTACGGGATCGCCGCATGGCAGGCACTCGGCCGGGTGCCCAACGCCGATCCGAACGCCTACCAGACCGGCAACCTGGACTCCATCACGGCCGTCGTGCTCGGCGGCACCAGCCTCTTCGGCGGACGGGGCAGCGTGCTCGGCACTCTTGTCGGCGCCCTCATCGTCAGCGTGCTGCGCTCCGGCCTCACCCAAGCCGGGATCGACGACCTCTACCAGAACGTGGCAACCGGCGTGCTCGTCATCGCCGCTGTCGCACTCGACCGGCTCTCCAGGGGGAGGCAGGCATGAGCCAACAGCCGGTCCTGCGAGCACGCGGCCTCGTCAAGCGCTACGGCAGGGTCACCGCGATCGACGGCGCGGACTTCGACCTGTTCCCCGGCGAGGTCCTCGCGGTCGTCGGCGACAACGGCGCCGGGAAGTCCAGTCTCATCAAGGCGTTGTCCGGTGCTCTCGTCCCAGACGCCGGCGAGATCAGTCTGGATGGCGTCGCCGTGCGGTTTCGCGGTCCGCTCGATGCGCGTCGGGCGGGTATCGAGACCGTCTACCAGGACCTCGCGCTGGCGCCGGCGCAGGACATCGCCTCGAACCTGTTCCTTGGCAGGGAAAGGCGCCTGCCGGGATGGCGGGGTGCGGTGCTGCGCACACTGGACGTCGGGACCATGCGGACGCGAGCCCAGCAGGTTCTCGACGAATTGGACATCACCGTCAAGTCGATCCTGCAGCCAGTGGAGACCCTGTCCGGTGGACAGCGCCAAGCCGTCGCCGTTGCCCGCGCCGCCGCGTTCGGTTCCAAGGTCGTCGTGATGGACGAACCCACCGCCGCCCTTGGCGTCGCCGAATCGGCAAAGGTGCTCGCCCTGATCGCCCGACTGCGGGAGCGCGGTCTGCCCGTCGTGTTGGTCAGCCACAACATGCCGCACGTCTTCGAGATCGCCGACCGGATCCATGTGCATCGGCTTGGTCGTCGGGTCGCCGTGGTCTCGCCGCACGCCAACAGCATGAACGACGTGGTCGGCCTGCTGACGGGAGCGCTACGGATGGGCGATGACGGTGTGATCGAGGAGGTTCGACACGCGGTGACCACGGGGCTCGGTGCGCACCGCAAGTCCGCCGGTGCACCGTGACGTTCGGGGACCTGGCGAAGTTCGCAGACCTGGCGCACAGGGCGTCCGCGCTGGCGACACCGGGGCGGCGCCGGCTGCTGGGCATCTGCGGTGCGCCGGGCGCCGGCAAGTCGACGCTCGCCGTGCGCCTGGCGTCCACCCTGGGTGAGGCGGCTGTCGTCGTCGGCATGGACGGGTTCCATCTCGCTCAGCGGGAACTCGACCGGCTCGGTCGCGCCGAGCGCAAGGGAGCGCCGGACACCTTCGACGCGGCCGGATACCTCGACCTGCTCAGTCGCCTGCGCCGCAACAGCGGTGAGGTGATCTACGCGCCTGAGTTCCGGCGTGAGCTCGAGGAGCCGATCGCGTGCGCGGTTCCGGTCCCGCCCGACGTTCCCCTCGTCATCACGGAGGGCAACTACCTGCTGCTGCCCGATCATCCCTGGTGTGGCGTCCAGGAGGTCCTGGACGAGGTATGGTTCCTCGCGCCCGAGGAACGGATCAGGGTGGATCGGCTGATCGCGCGGCACCAGGCGTGCGGACGGACCAGGGAACAGGCCGTGCAGCGCGCACTAGGGTCGGATCAGGCCAACGCGGACCGGATCGCCGCGACGGCGGAGCGAGCCGACCTGATCATCAGGAGAGGCGATTGACGTGATCACCGAGCTGTTGACCTCGGCACGGACCATCGCGGTCGTCGGACTGTCGACCCACCCGTTCAAAGCCGCCCACTCCGTGCCCGCCGCGATGCAGGCGGCTGGATACACGATCGTCCCGGTTCATCCGACCGCGCGGGAGATCCTTGGCCAGCGGGCTTACCGCAGCCTGCTCGATGTGCCGACCAAGATCGATATCGTCGAGGTGTTCCGCCCCGCCGACGAGGCACCGGCGATCGCCGAACAGGCCGTGCGGGTTGGTGCCGGCGCGCTGTGGCTGCAACTGGGGCTGCGCAGCGACCAGGCGAGGCGAATCGCCATCGAGGGCGGTCTCCGCTACGTCGAGGACCGCTGCATGGCGGTGGAGCGTGCGAACCGGGGCATCACAGTTCAACCCCAGGGTTGAGGTCAGGAGACCGGCGGAAACCTACCGTCGAGGCCATGGTGTTCACCGTATTCCAGATCAGTATCGCCCTATGGCTGCTCGCCGAGACGGTGTTCCAGGTGCGCCAGTACTTCCAAGGCGGAAAGGCGAAGACCACCGAGTGGACCAGCCTGCTGGTGATCGTGTTCAGCGCGTTCGCCGGAGGGTACCTCGGGCGGCTGGTCGGCCATGCCGTGCCATGGCTGCACATTCCGGTCGACACCACGGTCCTGATGTCGGCTGGACTTGTGCCGCTGTGGCTCGGTGCGGGCTTGCGGCTCTGGGCGATTGTCACCCTCGGCCGATACTTCCGTGGTGTCGTGCACGTTCAGGAAGACCACAGTGTCGTCCGAACCGGGCCATACCGCGTGATACGTCACCCGGCATATACGGGCGCGCTTGTCGGCGCGTTCGGGATCTCGCTCCTGCTCGCCAACGTGGCCTCGATCGCGGTGCTCATGGCGTGCCTGTGCGCCGGCGTGTTGTACCGAATCCGGGTCGAGGAGCGGGTGCTGCTCGAAGGGCTCGGTGAGGCCTACGCGACCTACGCGAGCCAGACCAAGCGGCTCGT
This sequence comes from Kutzneria sp., assembly GCA_019239965.1. GTDB lineage: Bacteria > Actinomycetota > Actinomycetes > Mycobacteriales > Pseudonocardiaceae > Kutzneria. The sequence goes on from JAFAZC010000145.1 coordinate 18,754, forward strand.
ACCGGGCCTGTGGTGACAGGGGGCCGCTAAGGGGGTCCTCAGTCGGGGTAGCCCAACTCGACGTCGTGCGAGGCCTCCTCGCCGGCACTGACCCGCAGGGGGCTGGCCACCGGTGGATAGCCGCTCGCGATCACCGTGTAGTCGCCTTCGGATAGGTCGCCGAAATCGTACTCGCCGGTGGGGCCGGTGGTGGCCACCGCGACGACACCACCGGTCTCGTCCAGCAGGGCCACCCTCGCATTGGCCACCGGCTGCCCGTCGGTGGCCTTGGCAACGCCGTGCAGACTCGCCTGGCCGACGAGTTCGACGTCCTGTGTGTTGAGGCCGGTGTCCGTGACGGTGAGCGGCAGTGCTGCCGGCTGGTAGGACGCCGCACTCACCACCAGGGTGTAGTCGCCGGCGGCCAGTTGGGTGAACTGATAGCCGCCCGCCGGGTCGGTGCTGTGGGTTCCGACGACCTGACCTCGCGCGTTGGCCAGCGTCACGGTGGCCTTCGGGATGGGCGCGTTGTCCGGAGTGGTGATCAGGCCGGAGAGGCCGGCCGTCCCGGTCAGCACCACGTTCACGTCGACTGGCGCACCGTTGACCACGACGGTCGCCGCCTGCGGTTGGCGCGAGCTGGCCGAGGCGACGAGCAGATAGGTGCCGTCCGCCGGCATGGATACCTGATAACCGCCGTCCGGCTTGGTTAACGTCCTGCCGACCTGGCGCCCACCGAGGTCGATCACGGTGACCGCGGCGTAGGGAACCGGACTTCCGTCTGGCCGCCGCACAAATCCCCGAACCTGAGTGCCCTCGATGTCGGACTGGTTGCTCATGTGGTTTCCACCGCTCATGTGGTTTCCGTTGGCCCCGTGGTCTGCTGTGCTCACCTGGTCCTGGATGGTCCCGTAGTCGCCGACGGCCACTGCCGCCAGGCCCGGGTCGCCGGCGACGACGGCGGCCGCCACAGGTTCCACCCCGTTCACCAAGGCCGCCTCCTCGGCAGCGGCCTGCAGGCCCGACTGCATCCGCAGCGGAGCCTCCTTGGTGATCAAAGACAATACGAAACCCACGGCGGCCACGATCGCCACCCCGACGAACACGATGTGCATCGCGTTGGTGAAGCCCTCCTGGAACGGCTGGGCCAGAACGGGATTGAGCCTCTGGATGAACGACGAGTCCTCCAGCACACCGCCGGTGTTGCCACCCCCGCTGTTGAGCATGGCGAGAGCGGGGCCGTTGTCGGGGTTCGTGAGCACCGCGGGATCGTGGACCGCGGCCTGGAATGGCGCGGTCGGCACCAGACCGGCGAACGCGTCTCTGATCTTGTCGGTGACGTTGCTGAACAGCATCGACAGGAACACCGCGGTGCCAAGGGTGCCGCCCATGGAGCGGAAGAAGGTGCCCGACGCGGTCGCGACACCCATGTCTCTCGCCGGTACGGCGTTCTGAATCGCGAGCGTGATGGTCTGCATGCACAGTCCGAGCCCGAGGCTGAAGACGGCCATGTAAATGTCGACCCGCAGCAGGGAACTGTTCCACTCGAGTTGGCAGAACAGCAGTGACCCGATGGCCATCATGGCCGTGCCGATGATCGGAAATATTCGGTAGTGACCGGTCCTGGAGGTGATGAGGCCCGAACCCAGCGAGGAGAGCATCATGCCGCCGACGAACGGCAGCATCAGCAGACCGGACTCGGTTGGTGTGTTGCCCTTCACGATCTGCAGGTACTGCGGGATCATCCCGATTCCGCCGAACATGGCCAGACCGATGACAACACTGTTCAGCGAGTTCATGCTGAAGACCGAATTGCGAAAAAGGCGCAGCGGGATCAGTGCGTCATCTTTGGCCAGGCGTTCGGCCAGGACGAATCCGGCCATTCCGACGGCACCGATGGCGTAGCACAACCAGGACCGGTCCGACGTCCAACCCCACTCACGGCCCTGTTCCGCGACGATCAGCAACGGCACGACACCGGCGGTAATGGTGATGGTGCCCAACCAGTCGATACGGCGCCTGTGCGTGGTGTGCGGAATGTTCAGCACCGCCGCCACGACAGCGAACGCGAGGATGCCGACCGGGACGTTCACCAGAAACACCCAGCGCCACCCGTCGATGCCGAGGATGTTCGCCTGACCGGCGAGTGCGCCACCGATGACCGGGCCGAGGACGCTCGAAGTGCCGAAGACAGCAAGAAACATGCCCTGATACTTGGCTCGCTCACGGGGCGGAACGATGTCGGCGATGATCGCGAGCGCGAGGGACATCAGGCCACCTGCGCCGATGCCCTGCACCGCGCGGAAGGCGGCGAGTTCGTACATCGACGTCGAAACCGTGCACGCGAGCGAGCCAGCCACGAAGATCGCGATTGCGGCGAGGTAGAACGGCTTTCGCCCGTACATGTCGGACAACTTGCCGTACAGCGGTGTCGAGATCGTCGACGTGATCAGGTAGGCGGTGGTTGCCCACGCCTGCTGGTCAAGACCATGTAACTGGTCAGAGATGGTCCGGATCGCGGTGGACACGATCGTCTGGTCCAATGCCGCAAGGAACATGCCCATCATCAGTCCGGACAGGATCGTGACGATTTGGCGCTGCGACAGCGTGCCAGGAACCGGCTCTGTAGCGGCTGGTGATGCCGCTGCAGGGGCGGCAATGCTTGTCATCGTGACACCTTTCGCGGCTGCGTGATCTGCGGCCAATGGTTCTCGAACGAGGTGTTGAGCTGGTCGAACAGGTCGACAAGCTGGCGTCGGCGGGCGAGCGGCCAGTGCTGAAGCACCTGATCGATGTATCGGGTGCGCTCCATCCGCATGGCGTCGAACAGCAGGCGCCCTTCGCTGGTCGCCGCGAGCAGGCAGGCCCTGCCGTCGGCCGGATCGGCTGTTCGCTCGACAAGGCCGGACCTGACCAGGGTGGAGATCTGCCGGCTGACGGTCGACGTGTCGGAACGCACCGCCTCGGCGAGCGCCGTCGTCCGCTGCGGGCCCTCGTTGACCAGCTGCGCGAGCAGTATGTATCCGGCCCTCTCGACCCGATGGTCGGTGATCTGTGCATGGGTGCGGTCGAGCAGTCGCAGGAACCTGCGGAACTGGCGACTGAGTTGGTCCGCGTTGTCCAGGCGGTCCTTCTCGTCCTCCACCGCAACCTCCTCTACCGCATACAGTGGTTAGATCGATGGTTTCCCCAACCAATCAGTTGGATAATACAAGCATCTGTTCGGATGGAGTAGAGCGGTGGGGCAACTGTGAGTCCCGCCACCCGGCGGGAATCGCCCGGTTCTGTCCCCGGCTACGGTGATCCCGTGATGGATGACGACGCTTTAGTGGAGGCCCTGGCCAAGGCGGTAGGGCGCGACGCGGTACGCACGGACATCGACGTGATGGCCAGCTACAGCCGAGACATGATGCCGCTCGCCGAGGCCGGCCGCCCACGTGCGGTCGTTTTTCCTGCTGACGTGGAGCAGATACAGGCGGTGGTGAAGACCTGCGCCTCGTCGGATGTGCCGATCGTCGTCCGTGGCGCGGGCAGTGGCCTTTCCGGTGCGGCGAACGCCATTGACGGCTGTGTCGTGCTTGTCACAACCAAACTGAACCGGATACTGGAGATCGACGCCGACAACCGACTCGCCGTTGTCGAGCCGGGCGTCGTGAATCTCGATCTGCGTGGCGCCGTCGAGAAGCACGGCCTGTTCTACCCGCCGGACCCCTCCAGCTATGACTGGTGCACCATCGGTGGAAACCTCTCCACCAACGCGGGCGGCCTGTGCTGTGTGAAGTACGGGGTGACCACTGACTCGGTGCTTGGCCTCGAGGTCGTGCTCGCCGACGGTTCGCTGCTCAAGACCGGGCGCAGGACCGTCAAGGGAGTCGCCGGCTATGACCTGACCAAGCTGTTCATCGGCAGCGAAGGCACCCTCGGGGTGATCACCAAGGCGACTCTCGCGTTGCGGCCGCTGCCGCAGGTTCCCGCGACCCTTGTTGCCGCGTTCGGGTCGCCCGCGGCCGCGGGCACGGCGGTGACCAGGGTCGTCCGGGAGGGCATCGTGCCGTCCCTCATGGAGATCATGGACTCGGTGTCCATCGAGGCCGTCGAGCGGCACCTGCGCACCGAAGTCGGGCCTCCCGGCTGTGCGGCATTGCTGCTCTGCCAGTCCGACGCCGGAGGCGAGGTGGCGCGCCGGGAACTGGCGGCCGTCGAGTTGGCCTGTCAGGGCGCCGGCGCGGAGATGACGTACGTGACCGATGACCTCGCTGAGGGGCAGATGTTGCTCACCGCTCGGCGTGCGGTGCTGACAGCGCTGGAGGTCTACGGAACATGGCTGACCGATGACGTGTGTGTGCCGCGTACCGCCATCGCTGATTTGATCACCGGTTGTTCGGTGATCAGCGAGCGGCACGCGGTGAAGATCGCCGTGGTCGGACACGCGGGAGACGGCAACATGCACCCGACGCTCGTCTACGATCCCGCCTCCGCGGACGAGTTCGCGCGGGCAAGGGTGGCGTTCGACGAGATCCTCGAACTCGGCCTTTCGCTTGGTGGAACGGTCACCGGCGAGCACGGTATCGGCAAGGTCAAGCGCGACTGGCTGGCCAAGGAGATCGGACCGATCGGGCTCCGGGTGCACCGGTCCATCAAGGCGGCACTGGATCCCGACAACTTGTTCAATCCGGGGTCGATGTTCTCGATGGACTGAACCGGTCAAGTAACGCTGCGCGCCCCCTCCCGCCACCGGGGGGCGACCCCACGCCCAGTCTACCTGCGGCGGTTGGAAGTTGATCGCGAACGACGTCAGGTGTGGACAACTGAGGTACCTGTGGGCAACGCGCGTAGGACGACCGACCGGTGCTCGGCGACCACTTAGATCCGCACGACGACCCTGCCCTTGATGCCGCGCTCGACGGCCTCGTGTGCCTCGGCGGTCTGCGCCAAGGGATAGGTGGCCGCGATCGGGAACTCCAGCGCACCGTCGGCAAGGCAATGCGTCACGTCCCGTGCCGCGGCGAATTGGGCCTCGGCCGGAAAGTCGTCGCTGCCGAGCAGCCGGATCGTGGCGTTGGTGAACAGCAGAGGCCAGAACGGAATCGACGGCTCGCTTGTGACGCTGGCGTAGGCCGCGATCACTCCGCCGTTGGCGAGCAGGTGCGCGTCAAGCCCGATGTTCGCGTCGAACGCCACCTCGACAATCCGGTCAACGCCATTCGGCGCCAAACTCCGCAGCTCATCGACGTGGTCATCGACGGTAGTCACGACAGCATGCTCAAATCCCTTTTCACGTAACAGTTTCGCGTCATCGTCCGAACGAACGGCCGCGATCACCGTGGCGCCAGCCCACCTCGCCAGCTGGGCGGCGGTCAGGCCGACCGCGCCAGCGGCGCCGGTGACCAGCACGGTCCGGCCAGCAACAGGTCCGTCGGAGAACACGGCTCGGTGTGCCGTCATACCAGGGATCCCGACACAGGCACCCTGCTCGAACGACACTGATTCCGGAAGAGGGACCGCCTTCTCGGTGGGCACCACGACGTACTCCGCGGCCGTGCCGAACGGACGATAGCTCTGCGCGTGGTGACACCACACCCGTTCCCCGAGCCTGCCGGGGTCGACACCGGAACCGACCGCGTCGATTACTCCCGCGCCGTCACTGTGCGGGATCACTTCGGGATAGGCCATACCGAAGCTGAGCCAGTCGGCGCGTTTCTTGACGTCTCCGACATTGACTCCGGATGTCGTCAGGCTGATCCGGACCTCGCCGTCAGCGGGAACGGGATCGGGTCTTTCGCCGGCGACCAGCACCTCGCTGGCCGCTCCAGGCCGCTCGTACCAGACCGCGCGCATACCTGGCGTCCTCGGTCAGCGGATCGGATCGATGTACTGGGTGGGCCGCTCGACGCGGGTGCGGCGGTCCTTGCGCGCCTTGACCACCTCAACGACGATCGGGACCACGGACAGCACCGGAATGAGCACCAGGAACAGCTCGAGGTTGTGGCGCACGAACTCGAACTGGCCTAGGAAGTAACCGCCGGTCGGCACGACGACGGCCCACAGCACGCCGCCAAGGAACGAGTACGTGAAGTACTTGCGCTGGTCCATCTGGCCGACGCCAGCTATCGCGGTGATGAAGGTGCGCACGATCGGCACGAACCGAGCCAGGATGATCGCCCGCGCACCGTATCTCTCGAAGAACGCGTGCGTCCGCTCCACGTACTCGTGCTTGAACAACCGTGAGTCAGGGCGGTCGAACAGTTTCGGCCCCACCAGCCGGCCTATCCAGTAGCCCGTGACGTTGCCGAGTACCGCGCACACCGACAGGATCGTGCACACCAACCACAGCGGCATATCGATCACACCGTGAGCCGTCAGCAGACCACCGGTGAACAGGAGCGTGTCGCCGGGAATCAGGAACCCGAGCAGAATCCCGCAGTCGGCGAAGATGAGCAGTGCCAGGCCGACGAAGACATATGGTCCCAGCCCGGACAGGATCGTGTCGGCGTCAAGCCAACCCGGCAACGCGACAGTGGTCGTGGCGGCAAGCACGGTCATCACCACACCACGGTACAGGGGCGGCAGCCGAGCTCCGACCGCCGCCGGGGCCGTGCCGTCCCGCGCTCACAACATGCTCAACAGCGCGGCGACCACCCCAGCCGCGAGTCCCAGCGCGACTGCGAGCACGAGGACCGGCCCGACGCCCAGCCGTACTCGAGGCGTCGGCATCAGCCTTGTCGACCGTGGGGAGGACTCTGCGGGCTCGTCCACCGCCGGACCGACGACGCTGCCGACCTCGGTGCCGGAAAGCAGCCCGAAACCCGGTCCCTCACCGACCGGACCGAGCACGTTCTCCACGGGTGAGAACCGCTCGGTCTCGACGTGGTGGGTCCTCTCGATCCGGATCGTGGCGAGCTCAGTCGTGATCGGTCCCTCGGTGAGCGCCCGCAGCATCATCTCCTCGGTGAGCTCGACGCCGCCCGGTCCGGGTTCCGATGCCTCCGCGTTGTCGGTATCCGCGTTGTCGGCATGCTCGGACTCGTCGCCTGTGGCGGCCGTCTCAGGCGTATCCGGCTCAAGACGGTCGTTGGCACCCTGCTCGTCGTCGGCGGACGATGTGTCCGTCTCCGTCGGGTACTCCCCACCGGTTTCGGGGCCCCCGGCCTCCTCGTCGCCGGCTTCCTCCCCGGCCGGTTCGGCCTCGCCCGTATGGGGTTCCCCGAGTTCCTCGGGCAACGGTGTCATCGGCACCGGAGAGCTGACAGCCTGCGCCCGCAGCGCCTCCGCAAGCAGTCGCTCGGGATCGTCGGACCTACTCACGAACTGCTCCTCATCGGGAACCGGCGCCGATCAGCCAGCGATTATCTTCTGTAGTGCGTCAAGGGCGCGGCTCGCGGTGGACTTGACGGTGCCCTTCGAGATGCCGGTGGCCTCGGCGATCTCCGCTTCGGACATATCGCCGTAGTAACGCAGGACGAGCACCTCGCGCTGCCGAGGCGGCAGCTTGGCGAGAGCATTGACCACGGCCTGATGCTCAGCGGTGAGCATGGCCAGCGACTCCGCGGATCTGGCGTTGGCGGTGTGCGGCGGGACGTAGTCACGCGCGGTCTTGCGGCGGCGTAGCACCGAACGGCTGCCGTTGACCACAGCGGTGCGGAGATAGCCGACCGCCGCCGCGGCGTCGCGCAGGCCCGACCAGTGCCGGTGGAGTCCGGTGAAGGCCTCCTGGACGACGTCCTCGGCGGTGGCGGGTTCGTCGACGAGCAGGATGGCGAGGCGGACCAGCCGCATTCGGTGCTGGCGGTAGAGGTCCTCCAGCGTCAGCGGTGCCGTCGGCTCAGGTTCGGGTCCGTCGACGGCACGGAGGTTCCTGAGCGTGTGCTCCACGCTGTTCGGCTGCGAGTCCACGGCGGCGAGACTACCCAACCGGCTGAGCCGGGTGTCATGACGCGTTGGAACAACGCCACGTCAGCCACGCTGCCCGCCGCGGAAGCCAGCGGCTCCTCCCGGCCCCATCGGTCGTGAGGAGGCCGCGCCCCGCGCCGCGACGTCCTCGAGCAGCGCGTGGTCGGTCACGGCGGCGCCAATCGGCGCGATCCGCGTCCACAGCCTGTCGAGCAGCCCCCACAGCAGCCTCGCGCCACCGGCCCAGCCTGGGACGTAGATCCTCGGCGCTCGACGGTTGACACCGGCCAACACCGCTCGCGCCACGTCGGACACTGGGTACTTGCGGCCGAGCGGGCCAGGAAGCCTGCGGCCGCGCAGCCCGGACAGCGCCGGATGCCCCTCACTGCTGTTGACCATGTCCGTGTCGATCCAGGAGAAATAGGCGACACCGACCGCGACCCCGAGATGCCGGACCTCCGCGCGGAGGCTGTCAGCGAACGCCGCACAACCGGCCTTGCTCGCCGAATAGGCGGCCATGCCGGGTGCGTGCACAACGGCGGCAAGCGAGGAGACAACAAGACAGTAGCCGCGACTGCTGATCAGATGAGGCAGCACAGCACGAACCGTGCGCCACACGCCGAGCAGGTTGACCTCCACGGTCCGTTCGAAGGCGTCCGGGTCGATGGAGCGGACGAATCCGATCGGCGCGATACCGGCGTTGGCGATCAACACGTCGATACCGCCGAAACGGGCGAGAACACCGTTGACCGCGGTTTCCAGGGCTTCCCGGTCGGTGATGTCGGCCTCCCAGGCGCCCGCCTCGGGGCCGCATTCACGCGCGGTCGACTCCAGCTGCTCGCGTTCGAGCCCGACGAGGGCGACCCGTGCACCGGCGGCCGACATCCGCCTCGCGACCTCCGCACCGATACCCCGGGCCGCGCCGGTGATCAGCACTACCTTGCCGGCAAGCCTGTTGTTCGCGTCCATCCGAGCCTCCTCACCCTGTGTGCCAGCACGGTAGCCAATCCTACTGACAGTAAGGTACCGATAGTAGGGTTGGATTTCCGCCCGACCGCTCGGCGAAGGCGGTTTCGCTGCACCGACAGTGCGGCCTCGCGGAGGTGTGAACTCCGTCCGGCCGACCTCGTAGGATGATTTCCACACTGTCGTGCCGCCCCGCCGCGTTTCCAAGATCCGTGTCTTGGCGAGGCCCTAGCGGGGCCGCCAACCCCGAGGAGTGACGACCGATGCCCATCGCGACCCCCGAGGTTTATGGCGAAATGCTGGACCGGGCGAAGGCAAACGAGTTCGCCTACCCGGCCATCAACGTCACCTCGTCGGAGACGCTGAACGCGGCGCTGCGCGGCTTCGCCGAGGCCGAGAGCGACGGCATCGTCCAGGTTTCGACCGGTGGCGCGGAGTTCCTTTCCGGCACCAAGGTCAAGGACATGGTCGTTGGCGCGACCGCGCTCGCCGAGTTCGCACACGTCGTTGCCGCGAGGTATCCGGTGAACATCGCGTTGCACACCGACCACTGCCCGAAGGACAAGCTGGACGGCTTCGTTCGGCCACTGCTCGCGATCAGTGAGCAGCGAGTGGCCGCGGGCGAGCAGCCGCTGTTCCAGTCGCACATGTGGGACGGCTCGGCCGTGCCGCTTGACGAGAACCTGACGATCGCGGCGGAACTGCTCGAGCGGGCGGCAAGGGCCCACATCATCCTCGAAGTCGAGATCGGTGTTGTCGGCGGCGAGGAAGACGGCGTCGCGAACGAGATCAACGACAAGCTCTACACCAGCACCGAGGACTACCTGAAGACCCTTGCCGCGCTCGGCTCCGGCGAGAAGGGGCGCTACCTGCTCGCGGCGACCTTCGGCAACGTGCACGGTGTGTACAAGCCAGGCAATGTCAAGCTGCGTCCGCAGGTGCTCAAGTCCGGCCAGGACGTGGTGGCCGAGAAGCTCGGCAAGCCCGGGAGCAAGCCGTTCGACCTCGTGTTCCACGGTGGTTCCGGCTCGCTGCTCGAGGAGATCCACGAGGCGCTGTCCTACGGCGTGGTGAAGATGAACATCGACACGGACACCCAGTACGCGTTCACCAGGCCTATCGCGGGGCACATGTTCACCAACTACGACGGCGTGCTGAAGGTCGACGGCGAGGTCGGGAACAAGAAGGCCTACGACCCGCGCTCGTATCTCAAGTCCGCCGAGCAGGGCATGGCCGCCCGCGTCACGCAGGCATGTGAACACCTGAAATCCGCCGGCCGCATGATCGCCGGCTGATCGGTGCTTCCCGCCCGTTGCCAGTCGGACGCCACCGCAACCACCCGATCGTGCGGGTGAAGCATGTTGCCGAGCGGTGGCCGGAGTGGGCACAGTCCGAGGCTGATCGGCGAAAGGTCCGCTCGACGGAAGGGAAGGTCCCGTGAACGTGCGCATTGTCGCGGGTGTCCTAGCGGCCGCACTGGTTCTGGCCACCGGCAGTGTGCTGGTGCGCATGCTGCTGGTGTAGGCCGGTACGGCACGATGACCGGGTGAACCTGAACGAGAACCTGCTCGGTCCGGGACCGACCCTGCTCCCTGACCGACCTGAACTGCAGGAGACGATGGCGGCCGGCGCCGATCCTCGTGACCTCGTGCGTGCGGCTCCAGATTTCAGCGAGGCATGGGCAGTGCTCGCCGAACGCTCGCTTGCTGACGGTGATCCGATCGCGGCCTATGCCTATGCGCGCACCGGTTACCACCGCGGTCTCGATCAACTGCGCAGGTCCGGTTGGAAGGGGTTCGGACCGATTCCCTGGACGCATCGCCCGAACCAGGGTTTCCTGCGTGCGCTCGCGGCGCTGGCCAAGGCGGCCGGGGAGATCGGCGAGACCGACGAGCACGACCGCTGCCGAGACTTCCTCGCCGACAGCGATCCACAGGCGGCCACGGCGCTCGGTCTGGCCTGAGCCTGTAGGGACTCATCCCGTCCTGAGCTGCTCGCCGGTGTCCCCGTGCCGGCCACTGGCACACCTGGTTGGAGCGTCGTGAAGACAGACGTGTCCCCTGGTCACCTGGAGCCCGACGTCGTCGACCGCGGTCACCCAGTCTGCCGCGATGGCCTTCTGCGCGGTGGCAAGCGGTACCAGACCCGAGCACACAGCCTGGTTGAGCCTGTTCTCCACCGTGTCCTTAGGGTTGGGAATGGGACCGGGCTCGACCCACAGATTGCGTGGATCATCCGGTGCGCCACCGAGTTCCAGCGAAACCAGGTGGTCGTATTCGCCCTTCTGATCGGCCGCGAGCGCGTAGGAGCGCGCCGACGAGGTCTTCATCCTGCCGGTGACCGAGGTCGGTGGACGCACGGTCTTCGCCCATCCCGGCTTGCAGACGGTGTCCTGGATGGTGCCCTGGGTGACCGCCGGGTTGATCGCGCCAGGGGTGCAGGTCGGGTCGGGCAGCGGCTGACCGTCCTTATTGCCCAGCCTGCACGTGCCGGCCGCCGGCATCGGCGCCGACTTGTCCCCGGTCGGCAGATCCGGAACGGACGGGCGTACCGACGGCTCCGGCGAGCGTGCCGGCACACATCCGGCCAGCACCGCCGTGAGGAGCGCGGCGATGAGCGGGCGGTACGTGCAAACCTTCATCGAACGGACTCCACACCAGTGTGTTCGATCATGGGCATTGTCCGGGATTATCACCGACCCGGCCAGCAGCGGTGCGGGCACCACCGGCAGGGCTACCGCAGTCCCCGGACCAGGCGGAGATCCTCCGCATCGCGGTACCAGGTCCATCTGGTGACGGTGCGCGGATGAGCCACGCCGTCCAGCACCGGAACAGCGGGAACGCAGCCGATCTGGAACGCTCTGCCCCTGGCGACCTCGACCCGCTTGGTCAGCAGGTGACGCCGGACGATCCGCACCACCAGTCCCCGGCCGCCCTCCGGGTCGGGGCCGACGTCGATCTCGCTGGCCTGCCCGCGAAGAACCCGTTTCTCATCGCAGTAGGCCACTCCGCGTGCCGGCCGGAACGATCCCCGCCCTACGAGCACGCCCCCGGAGTCGTCGCGCACCAGCGGCACCGGGTCGGGGTCGGCGCCGACCGCCACGTCGAGTGCACGCTGCTGATCGGTCGGCAGACCCCACAACGATGCGACCACCGAGCTGCGTTCCGCTGGCAGGTATCCGACGGCGACATCGGCGAGCCGTTCGGTCCGCAGCAGTCTCACCACCACAGCGGCGAGATCGGCGTCGGTGCCCGCGACCACCAGCCGCCTCCCGTCCAACTCGCGGAGCGCCGGATCGACGTCGGCCTTGTCCGGCCGTGCCGAGACGGTTCGCCACTCGATGTCGCTACGCTCGGCACGCGATGGTGACTCACCGTCGACAGCGCTCTTTCCGCAGGCCAGCGCTAGCGCGCCCATGGCAACCTCCTGGTCTACAGTCGTGCACCGGCACCGGTCTCACAGTCGTCAAGCCGACAGCCGTCTAGCACAGGGAGTCTCACATGCCTGCCGTCGTCGTGATTGGCGCCCAGTGGGGCGATGAAGGCAAGGGCAAGGCCACTGATCTGCTCGGCGACCGGGTCCAGTGGGTTGTGCGCTATCAGGGTGGCAACAATGCCGGTCACACGGTCGTGCTCCCGGATGGACAGGACTTCGCGCTGCACCTGATCCCCTCGGGCATCCTCACTCCTGGAGTGACCAACGTGATCGGCAACGGCGTCGTAGTCGATCCGGGCGTGCTGCTCGACGAACTGGCCGGTCTCCAGGCCCGCGGCGTCGACACCAGCAGGCTGCTCGTGTCGAGCGACGCCCACCTGATCATGCCGTACCACGTCGCCATCGACCGGGTCACCGAGCGGTACCTTGGCAAGTCCAAGATCGGCACGACAGGCCGCGGCATTGGGCCGGCCTACCAGGACAAGGTGTCAAGAGTCGGAGTCAGGGTCCAGGACCTGCTCGACGAGAAGATCCTGCGCAAGAAGATCGAGGCCGCGCTGGAGTTCAAGAACCAGCTGCTGGTGAAGGTCTACAACCGCAAGGCAATGGACGTCGAACAGGTCCTCGACGGAGTGCTCGCACACGCCAGTGAGTTCTCCCACCGGATCGCCGATACCCGACTGCTACTCAACCAGGCCCTTGACAGTGGTGAGACCGTCCTGCTGGAGGGGTCGCAGGGCACCCTGCTGGACGTGGACCACGGCACCTACCCGTTCGTGACGTCCTCGAACCCGACCTCGGGTGGTGCCTGCGCCGGGTCGGGCATCGGACCCACAAGGATCACCTCGGTGATCGGCATCCTCAAGGCCTACACCACCCGGGTCGGCTCGGGTCCATTTCCGACCGAACTGCACGACGACATGGGCGAGCGGTTGCGCAGGACCGGCGGCGAGTTCGGCGTCACGACGGGCCGTTCCCGCCGCACCGGCTGGTTCGACGCGGTCATCGCTCGTTACGCCGCCAGAGTCAACGGCATCACTGACTACTTTCTGACCAAATTGGACGTGCTGTCCGGTCACGACAAGGTGCCCGTGTGCGTGGCGTACGAGGTCGACGGAAAGCGGACGGAGGAGATGCCGATGACGCAGACAGACTTGCATCACGCCGTCCCCGTGTACGAGGAGCTGCCTGGTTGGGGCGAGGACATCAGCGAATGCCGGTCCTTCGAGGAACTGCCAGCCAACGCCCGGTCCTATGTCGAACACCTGGAACGAATCTCAGGCGCGAGGATGTCGGCGATCGGAGTTGGGCCGGGTCGAGACCAGACCATCGTCCGTCACGACCTCACCAGGTCGTCGTGACCGGTGACCACGACGACCTGGCGGGATGATCAGGAGCAGCTCTCGGACAGAACCTGGTAGGTCATCAGCGGCGGGTGAGCCTGGTCCATCGGCAGTTCGCTGACGCTGAACTTCCATTGCACCGGTGCTGCCGATGTCACATGGAAGGCCCAGTCATGCTGGTCGTTGACCGCGACCCAGGAACTGCCACCCTCGTTCGGCGACTGCGGGGTGAAGACCGCGACCCGTGCCATGTTGTCACCCTTGTTGTTCGCGCGGAAGACGACATGTGTGCCCGCGGAGGTGGCAATGTTGTCATTGTCCCCGAATGAGAGCTGCCCTTGTGCGCAGAGCTTGAGTTCGTCCTGTGGCTGGGCCGATGCTTGGGCAATCGCCGATCCACTGAGGGCCGTACCGGTGAGAAGTACCGCGATGACAGTCATTCCAGAGACACGAAGCACCGTTTGGCCTCCATTGGTCGAGGGCTTTTCTTTGTTGGCACCGCCTGGGAAGGCATGTGCGGCGACCGTACCCAACGCCACGTCGTGGCTGACAGGATCTTTCCATCACAGTTGACATCGCGCGTTCCATGATGTGAGAAGAAGGTAAACGTTGAAATAAGCAGCCGGTGTGGTGGTTCTACCTTCACGAAAGCATTCCAATGGAGGTGTTCGGTGCGTGCACTGTTGATCGACCCGTCGGCGCCGCGCGGGTTGCGGCTCGGGGAGGCGGCGGAGCCGACGCCGGCGGCCAACCAGGCCGTCGTCGAGGTGAAGGCAATATCGCTCAACTATGGGGAAGTCGCTGGGCTGCAGGGTGGGCAGGCCGGTGAGGTCAACGGCTGGGATGCGGCTGGCGTCGTGGTCGAGGCCGCCGCCAACGGCACTGGTCCCGCTGTCGGCAGCAGGGTCGTCACCTTCGACTGGGGACGCGGCTGGGCCCAGCTGAGGGCCGTCGACACCGGCCAGCTTGCGGTCGTGCCCGACGGCGTCGACCTCGGTGAGGCCAGTGCGTTGCCGGTTGCCGCGGGCACGGCGTTGCAGGCGCTGCGCAGGCTCGGCTCGATACTCGGCCGACGTGTTCTGATCACGGGCGCCTCCGGAGGCGTCGGCCGGTTCGCCGTGCAGTTGGCCGCGAAGTCCGGTGCACACGTGATCGCCTCGGTTGGCAGCGTGGGCCGCGGTGACGGACTGCGTGAACTCGGTGCCGATGAAGTCGTCGTCGGAGTGGATGGAGTCGAGGCTCCGCTGCACGGTGTGCTGGACAACGTCGGTGGGCCAAACCTGGCAAGGGCGTTCGGGTTGCTGGCCGAGGGAGGTGTGATCCAGTCCATCGGAGCGACCTCTGCCGAGCCGACGGTGTTCGAGCCGTACGCGACGGTAGGAGCCCACCGCCGACTGGAAAGCTTCAGGCTGGACGGGAAGATCGCCGACGACCTCGCGTACCTGGCCGGCCTGCTCGACACCGGAGCGCTCGATCCGCAGGTGGGTTGGCGCGGTGGTTGGGAGTCCTATGAGGACGCCATCGAGGCCCTGTTGAGCCGTAAGGTGGCAGGCAAGGCCGTGCTCGACGTGGCATGACCGGTGGAGGCGGCCTCACTCCCGGTTGAGGGCCGCCTCCTCGAGGTCCAGTTCGCGCTGCACCCTGCGGAACACCTCATCATCGATCTCACGTGCGTTGCGTGCGGCGAGGATGACCTCTCGTTCAGCCAACAACATGGTCTGGCGCAGGCGTCGCCAACGCGCGGCCGGTCCCTCGCCCACTTCCTGCTCGGACCGGCCGAGCCGCTCCCAGGCCGAGTTACCCCGGTGCTCGGCGAGAACCCTGAGTCGGGTGACAGTTTGTTCCGGTGTGGGGGTGTCGGCGACCTCCTGGTCCAGCCGGTCGATGGACGCCTGTGCGGCGTGGTACTTCACCTGAGCTTCGGCGAGTACGTCCATGTGCGCCTCGTTGGTGCGTAGGCCGAGCCGGCGGATCACCGTGGGCAGTGTCAGCCCCTGCAGCAGCAGTGTTCCCACGGTGGCCACGAACGTGAACAGCACTATGACATCGCGGTGAGGCATGTCCAGTGGTATGGCGAAGGCCGCGGCGAGTGACACAACGCCCCGCATGCCGGCCCAGGAGACGACGGCCGTTCCTCGCCACCCCGGGCGTTCCTCGCGTTCCCTGATCCGTCGTGACAGTCCACGTGGCACATAGGCGGCCGGAAACACCCACGCGAGCCTGACGACGATCGCCGTCGCCAGCACGATCAGTGCGGCTGCCAAGAGGTTCCATGTCACGTGGCTGTCCGCGACGACGATGCGCATCTGCAGTCCGATCAGCGCGAAGACACCAGACTCCAGCAACGTGTCGACCGCACGCCACACCGCTGTCTCCTGCAAGCGCGTGGCATAGCCGGCTCGGGGAGCGTTGTGTCCAAGGTACAAGCCGGCGGCCACGACCGCGAGCACGCCAGAGGTCTGTACCGAGTTCGCGAGCAGGTAGGCGGCGAACGGCACCACCATGCCGAAGGCACTTTCCAGCGTCGCGTCGGCCAACCGCAGCCGGATCATGTGCGCGACGACACCGAGGAGATATCCGATGAGCACACCGCCGACCGAGGCGAGCAGAAAGACGCCGATTCCCTGAGCCCAGGACAGTGCGGCTCCGGTCGCCGCTGCCAGGGCCACCTTGTAAGCTGTTAGTGCCGTGGCGTCATTGACCAGGCTTTCTCCCGTGAGGATCGTCATGATTCGACGGGGAAGTCCCAACCTGCGACCGATCGACACCGCGGCGACCGCATCCGGTGGCGCGACGATCGCGCCGAGCACCAGTGCCGCCGGCAGCGGCAGGCCGGGCACCGCGAGGTGGGCCACCAGACCGACGGCGACGGTAGTAGCGAGGACCAGGCCGACCGCGAGCAGTCCGATCGGCCTCAGGTTTTTTCTGATGTTGACGTAGGAGCTGTCAAGGGCGGCCGAGTACAACAGTGGTGGGAGCACAAGCACCAACACCAGGTCTGGTTCGAGCCGGAAATCGGGAATGCCCGGCACGAACGACAGTACGAGTCCGGCGGCCACCAGCAGCAGGGGTGCCGGCCAGTCAAACCGACGCGCGACAGCGGTCACCAGCAGTGAGCCGACGAGCAGCAGAAGAAGTTCCGCACCGTGCATCCGGAAAGGGTATTCACCAATGGTCGGTAGGGCCTGTTCACATGTCGCGGACAGCGAGAACAGCCAGGTGACCCCGGCTACGACCGAGAGCTGTCAGGAGTGCATCGAACTCGGCGAGACGACATGGGTGCACCTGCGTCTGTGTCTGACGTGCGGGCACGTCGGTTGTTGTGACTCCAGCGTCCACCGGCACGCGACCGCCCACTTCGAGGCGACCCAGCACCCGGTGATGCGATCGTTCGAACCCGGGGAAAGTTGGCGCTGGTGTTATCTCGACCAGCGGTTGGTCTGATCGGGTCAACCTCATGGGGCTACGCTGCTGAGCCGTGCGCGTCCTCGTGATCGGATCGGGAGCCCGGGAACATGCCCTGTTGCTCGCCCTGGCAAGGGATCCCGCGGTTTCCGCGCTGGCCTGTGCTCCCGGCAATGCCGGCACGGAAGCCCTCGCGGAATCCCGGCGGGTCGACCTCGACGGCCCTGAGTCGATTGCGGCCCTCGCCAAGGACTGGCAGGCCGACCTGGTCGTGATCGGCCCGGAGGCTCCGCTGGTCGCCGGCGCGGGTGATTCGGTTCGTCAGGCGGGTATCCCGTGTTTCGGGCCGTCCAAGCAGGCCGCCAGGATCGAGGGCTCCAAGGCCTTCGCCAAGGACGTCATGTCGGCCGCCGGCGTCGCGACCGCGCGAAGCGAGATGGTCGACACCCCGGCGAGGCTGGATGCCGCACTGGCACGTTTCGGTCCGACCTGGGTCGTCAAGGACGACGGCCTTGCCGCGGGCAAAGGTGTCGTGGTCACGTCGGACTACGACACGGCACGCGCACACGCCATGCGGCTGCTCGATAGCGGTCACCCTGTGCTGCTCGAGTCGTTCCTCGACGGACCCGAGGTCTCGCTGTTCTGCGTCGTCGACGGGACCACTGTGCTTCCCATGCTGCCCGCCCAGGACTTCAAGCGTGCCGGTGACGGCGACGCCGGCCCCAACACCGGCGGCATGGGCGCCTACAGTCCACTGCCGTGGGCCCCGGCGGGGCTGGTCGACGAGGTGGTCGCCGGGATCGTGCAGCCGGTGGTCGACGAACTGGCCGCACGGGGGACCCCGTTCGTCGGGCTGCTCTACACCGGTCTCGCGCTCACCGCCGAGGGCCCTCAGGTCGTCGAGTTCAACTGCCGTTTCGGTGACCCCGAGACCCAGGCCGTGCTCGCGCTGCTCAACACTCCTGTCGCCGGGCTGCTTCTCGCCGCGGCCGAGGGCCGGCTCGCCGACCAGCCGCCGCTGCAATGGAAGACCGGTGCCGCGGTCGCTGTCGTCGTCGCCGCCGAGGGCTACCCCGGCCTGCCGAGAACCGGTGACGTGATCATCGGTTCCGAGACGGACGGCGTGCTCCATGCCGGCACCTCGCGTCGTGCGGACGGAGCCGTGGTGTCCGCAGGTGGTCGGGTGTTGTCGGTGGTCGGGACGGGGGGCGACCTTGTGTCGGCGCGGACGGCGGCTTACGAACGCGTCGGATCCGTGCGGCTGACCGGGTCGTACCACCGGACCGACATCGCGCTGCGTGCGATCAGCGGTGAGATCCGCATGCCAGGAAAGACGTAGGAGCTCCGTCGCTTGACCGTTCGTCGGAACTCCCGCACGGCGCTCATCATCGTTGGTAGCCTGCGAAGCGAGTCCGAACGGTGACTGAGGCGCATGCGGGGGTGGCCATGGCGGCGGTGAACGCACAGGGTGGCGACATGTCGTCGCAGGTGAGATCGGATCTGACCAGCATCGACTCTGTGGTTGGAGCCTCGGCCGACTTCGGGGAGCCCCTCGCCGGGGTCACCGGCGGCCGCCTCGCCGTCAACCACGACAACGTCCTCCAGGCCGGCAAGATCATCCAGGATCAGGTTGACCACCTGAACGACGTTGTTCGCATGAAACTTCGAGCACTTCATCTAGATAAGTTCGCCGAGGACGACGTCAGCCTGGATGCGGTAGCGTCGTGGAACAGGCTGCTGGTTGATAATGACGACTCCTATGCGCACCGAATCCAGCAGTATGTCGACAGCTTGGGTCAGCTCGCTGATCAGCTCAAGATAGCAGCCAAACTGTATGGGTATACCGAAGATCAGATCAAAGAATCGTTTGGAGCACTTTAGTGACCGCGCGACTAGGCGTTGTCGGCGCGGCCGTTTTTGCCGCCCTTGCCGGCACCAGCTGTACCTCGGCGAATGGTGAACAACCCACGTCAACCACCGCGACATCGTCAGTATCGATCCCATCAAGACCACGAGACATTTCTTTGGACAACGTGGATCCGTGCACGTTGCTCACCGAGTCGCAGCGAGCGCAGCTCGGGATCTCACGGATGGCTCAGGGTCCCGATGAGACTCAAACCCCCGCGCCTACGTGCGCTTACCAAGTAAGAGGGCCAGGGGGCAATAACGAAGGGGGATATACGCTCGGACTTTCCCCAGAATCGAAGCGAGGAATAAACGATTGGCTGAATGGTAATGGAACTGTCAACAAACGATTGATCTCAGTTTCTGGCTTTCCGGCGGTTCAACTCATCAGCATGAATTCGAAATGGGACAATCCTACAGGTGAGTTCTGTACAACCAACGTGAGTACGGCGGACGGGCAAGAGCTATCCATGGATCTGGAGCCTCACGGCAAGAGCCTCACGCAGCCTCAGATGTGTGATCTGAGCAAACAGGCGGCGGAGTTGGCGTTGGCGACGTTGCAGACCTTGAAGAAGTAGACGG
Source organism: Kutzneria sp. (assembly GCA_019239965.1). GTDB lineage: Bacteria > Actinomycetota > Actinomycetes > Mycobacteriales > Pseudonocardiaceae > Kutzneria. The sequence goes on from JAFAZC010000145.1 coordinate 38,259, forward strand.
GGGAGGCAGTGATGGGATTCCTCGACACCGTGGGGAACCTCGTGCGGCGGACCGTCGGCGGGGCAGGCATCGGTGACTACCGGTTCGAGGGCTACACGAACGAGCAATTGGCGGACCAGGTTTCCAAGCTCAGTCAGGGCACCGGGGCGACCGCACTGCACACCGTCGTCGACACGCTCAACGACATCGCCAAGGACCTGACCAACACCAACACCATCCTGCGCACCGAGCTCGCCAAGATCGGCGTCGACTGGCAGAGTGTCGCCGGCGAGGACGCCACCGACGCCATGACCTCCTCGGCGACCTATACCGACGGCGCCGAGTACCACATCACCGACTCCTCAGGAGCGTTGATCACCCAGAGTGACTCCCAGCTGGTCGCCGCCGGCGCGCCGCGGCCTTCCAGCGACACCCAACGTACGTTCGCGGACAACGCCGCGGGCTTCTTCGGGCACGAAACCGATCACGCCAGGCAGGTCGAGAAGGCCAACGAGGACAGGCAGAAGGCGATCGACCAGCTCAACGCCTACCAATCCAACAGCCAGAACGCGTTGAATAGCTGTCGCCCGCTTCCTGAGCCACCCGGACTGAGCCTTCAGACCCAGCCAGCGAGCACGGCAGTCGCGGATTACGCCAGCGGTCCCGGCGCGCTCGCGGGCTCGGCCGGCGGTGCGGGTGGCGTCGGCGGTGCCACTTTCGCCACACCAGGGGTGGGCACCCCGGGGCCCGGCTACGTCCCCCCGGCCGTCGGTAGCGGGCCGCCGGTCGCTCCGCTTCCGCCCGGGGCCCAGATCAGTCTCGCTCCCGGCCCCGGCGGTGGCGCGCCGAGTGCGGGCCTCGCGGGCGCGGCCAACGGTCTGCTCGCCGAGGAGATCGGTCTCGGCGCGGCGGTCGCGGGCGGCGCTGGCGCTGTCGCGGCGGGAGCCAACAGCGGTGGTTCCACGGCAGTGGTACGTGGTGGCTCCGCGGAACGCGGCGTCCCGAGCAGGGCAAGTTCTGGCCTTGGCGCCCCAGACGAGGAGAGAGCCGCGCAGGCGCGCGCCGCCGAGCGGATCTCGCCACAGGCCAAACAAGGTGCCCCGATGATGCAGCCGGCCGCCGACAGGAAGAAGAAGGAGGACGACGCCGAGCACGTACGCAAATACGCCATCGAGGCGGACGATCTCTTCGGTGACCAGAGGATGGTTGCGCCGACGGTGATCGGCGAGGATCCGAGCGCGTAACGGCCCATGGCAGCCAACGGCACCCTTGTCCTGACCACAGTGGAGTTCGACGTGCTGTGGGAGCGGGAACGCTTCCCGCGCAGGCACGTCGCGCTGGATGTGCCAAGCCCTGGGCGCACCCACACCGAACGTGCCGAGCTCGTCGCTGACACGTTGGCCTCCTTGGAACAGCGCGGACTGGTCAGTGCGGGCCGCGCTGAGCCGGACCTCGCCGACGATCTGACGCTGCTGGCCTATCCCGGCCGTTCGGTGTACGGGTTCGTTTGGACCGCTGACCGCAAGATCACGCTGCTTGCCGCGTCCACCGGCGCCGGCGCTCTGCTCGGTGTTGTGGACGGTGACGAGGTGTGGCTGATCCCCACGCGGGCGGACACGCTGGCTGAGGCCGCGGTCTCGGTGGCGGGAGACCTGCCTGCCGGCAGCGGCCGGTCGGTCAGCCTGCCACACGAGAAGCTGCTTCTGGCCGACGCGCGGGCCGCGGGCGATCCGCGGCGGCTGGTCACCGAACTTGTCGGCCAGGACGTCCCGCTGAGTCAGGCACACGACCTCGCCGCCATGTGCGCGGACATGGGAACTCGGGGACAGTTCGGTGTCGAGTGCGCCAGTGGCGGTGAGCGTCCGCGTCGAGCCGATCGGGTCGTTTCGTTTCACGACACCCCACATGGACGCTATCTCCAGCTCGTGAAACCCAGTACTGACGGTACCAACTGGAGCACGATCGTTCCGGGGGACAACCGCAAACTGGCCGATGGAGTGTGGGAACTGTTCGACGAACTTGCCGGTCGCCGGTCGGACTGATCAGACGGCGACATCACCACACACGGTGTTGAAGGAGCTCATCGGCATGGCTGCGACGAAATACAACTTCGACGCCATCGACGGATGCCGCGCGACCATGAGTGGTCAATCCGGACAGTTCGGCGGCCTCGGAGACGGATTCACGACCGGCGCGGGGACCAGCGCAGGCATCTTCGGTGACCTCGACGCATCCGCGGGCCTTTCCGGCGCGGTCGACACAGCCACCAAGTCGGCACACGACGAGCTGCACGCCGCCGAGGAACTGCTGCGCAAGGTCGAGCGGGCACTTGACGCCGTCCAAACCAGTGTCCGCGACGCCGAGCAGTCCAACGCGAAAGGACTGACGGCATCGTGAGTGCGGTCGACGAGGTCGCCGGCCTTCCCGATGGCGACGCGGTTGCGGGGATCGCCCGCAAGGTGGACAAGGCGCAGCCGCAGGCGATCCGGGACATCGCGACGCGCTGGCGGGACGCCGCGGCCAAGTGCGGCGACGGCAGCAGGGCCGTGACAGGTGCTGTCAACCAGCTCGACGGCGCATGGGAAGGGGCATCCGCCGACGCGTTCACGGCATACATGGGCACCTTCAACAAGGCAGCCGGATCGGTCGGCGAGGCGTTGACCAATGCGGCGGCCGGGTTGGACGCCGCGGCGGACGCGTTGGAGACCGCGAAGACATCGGTCAACTCGCGGTGCGAGAACCTGCTGACCGAAGTCAGGAACTGGGACACCGCCCATCCCAGGCCAGCCGGCGGCGAACGTGACGCGGCGATCAGGCAGATGTGCGCCGCGGCCGCCGACGACGTCAGGAAGACCGTCCAGACCGCCAACAGCGGCCTGGACGGTGCACTCAACACCGTCAAGAGCGGTATGACCATCGGGGCCAAGTTCTCGACCCTCCCAGCGCCGGCCGACCAGGCGTTCACGCCGGCACCGGGCCGTGGCATTGACTGGAAGGCCAAGCCCGAGCCGGTGACGACGACGGCGCAGGGTGGGAGCGCCTACTCCGGCGGCGGGCACGCTGGCGGGGGAGAAGGCGCCACCGGTGGTGGACTCGGTCCGAGTGGCGGGCCTCCTGGCGGCGGCGGTGGTCCCGCACCTCAGGGACAGGTCAAGGAATGGATCGAGGAGGCGATCCGTGTCCTGCAGGAGAACGGGGTGGACACAAGCAAGCTGAGTGAGAACGACATCTGGGCGATCATCCAGCACGAGTCGGGTGGCAACCCGCACGCGATCAACCTCTGGGACAGCAACGCTAGGGCCGGACACCCGTCCAAAGGACTCATGCAGTGCATCGACTCGACGTTCCAGGCACACAAGCTGCCGGGTCACGACGACATCTACAATCCGGTCGACAACATCATCGCTGGCGTGCGGTACTCGATCGCGCGCTATGGCTCGGTGTCCGACGTTCCTGGCATTCGCGCCATGGCGCACGGCGGCGCGTATCAGGGCTACTGAACCCTGAGCCGGTGGTCGCCTCCCTGAAAATCGTCAGGGATGACCCTGAAACCTGGACCAAATTCGGCGTCAGCGGCGTGTTTCGTGGCAGGCTTTGCGGACAAG
>JAFAZC010000064.1 GCA_019239965.1 Kutzneria sp.
CTGCTGGCCGGCCTCGAACTGGACGCCCCGCTGCCCGAGCTGGTGGCCGGGCTCGCGGCCTTCGGCGGCGTGCGCCGGCGCTTCGAGTTCAAGGGGTCCGTCAACGGCATCCGGGTCTACGACGACTACGCCCACCACCCGACCGAGGTGGCCGCGACGCTCGCCGGCGCCGAGCAGGTCGTCGGCACCGGCCGGCTCATCGTGGTCTTCCAGCCGCACCTGTACTCGCGCGCCCAGCAGTTCGCCGCCGAGTTCGGCGAGGCGCTCGCGCTGGCCGATGAGGTGATCGTGCTGGACGTGTACGGCGCACGGGAGGATCCGATCCCCGGCGTGACCGGTGTGCTGATCGCCGACGCGGTGCGGCTGCCCGACGGTCGGGTGCACTACGAGACGTCGTTCGACCGGATTCCCGCCCTGGTCGCGGGCATTGCCAGGACGGGCGACCTAGTCATGACCATGGGTGCGGGCGATGTGACCATGCTCGGTGCCGAGATCCTCGCCGCACTGTGAACCAGGAGCGGGGCCGGCAGCGCCGGCGGAGGAGCCGGGATGGCGGTCCGGTCGGGCCGGAGCACCGGGTCGACCGGGAACGCCCTCCGCTCGACCGGGAACACGGTGCCGACGACCGTCTGCGCGTGGACCGTCTGCCCGTGGACCGTCCGCATGGTTCCGTCGACCGCGAGCCGCCGCCAGACGATCCGCGTCGGCCGCGCCGGCGGGGCCCCGCCGGTGTCCGGCGGCCGACCCGGCGGCAGCTGCTGCGCCGCCGGATGGTGGCCGTCGGTGTGCTCCTCGGCCTGGGTGCCCTGGCCTACGGACTGTTCTTCACCAGCATGCTCGGGGTGCGATCGGTCCAGGTGACCGGCCTCAAGGACGTGGCGGCGCCGCAGGTGGTGACCGTGGCGGCGGTGAAGCCGGGAAGCCCGATGCTGACCCTGGACCTCGCGGCGATCAGGGACCGGGTCGCGGCGCTGCCCCGAGTCGCCGAAGCGCGCGTGTTCCGGTCCTGGCCGTCCACGGTCCTGGTCGAGGTGACCGAGCGGACCCCGGTCGGGGTGATCAGGACGCCGGGCGCCGTGCATCTGGTCGACGGCACCGGCCGCGACTATGCCGTCGTGCCGGTGGTGCCGCCCGGTGTGCCGGATCTGCAGCTGGTGAAGGCGAGCCCGAGCGATCCGCTGACCATGGCGATCGTGCAGGTGCTGACCGCGCTGCCGGACAAGGTCAGGGCGGAGGTGCTCTCGGTGTCGGCCCGCTCGCCCAACTCCGTGGTGCTCGCGTTGTCGGCCGGCCGCCAGATCAGGTGGGGCAGCGCCGAGGACTCGGCGCGCAAGGCCGCCGTGCTGGCCGCGCTGCTGACCCAGCCGGGCAAGGTCTACGACGTGTCCAGCCCCCAGCTGCCGACGATCTCCACGCCATAGCGGTTACTCCGTGTCGTCGGCCGCCTTGACGGTCTCAGGCCGACGATCTCCTGGAGCGCCCGCACGTGCCCACGATAGGCGGCACGGCCTTCGCGGGTCAGCTGGAGCCACACCCGCTGCCTGGTGTCCCGCACGGCTCGGCGTGCCGTCACGTAACCGGCGTCGATCAGCACCGACAGGTGCTTGCTCAGCACCGAGTCGCTGACTCCGATCACGTCGCGAAGCCAGGAGAACTCGCCTTCCTCCATGGGGTCGAGCGCCGCGCAGATCCGCAATCGGTTGGGCGCGTGGATGACGGTGTCGAACCCGCTCACCGGCTCGCCCGGGCCCAGATCCGCCAGACCCGGTCCATCCGGTTGGCCCAGTACAGCATCCAGCAGAACGCGGCCGCGCCGAGGGGCAGCCACGGCCACCGTAGGTCCGCGCCGCTTTCCAGCACGTAACCCAGCGCGAGAAGCGAAAACAAACCGGCGGCCATCGAGAGGACGAGCCAGCGGGCCCCGGGCGCCCGCCAGAAGCTGGGCAGGTGGCTGGCCCGTCGCCGGACGACGACGACGATGCCGAGCAGACCGAGAAGAACCATGAGAATCGCCCACCGTGCCAGCCCCGACGGCGCCAGTTGAGCGAGGAAGAGGCCGGCCGTGTAGGCCGCGATGACGATCGAGTACCAGGGTGGTCTGGCGGAATCCTCGGCGATGGCCGCGCGGATCTCCCGCACCGCGCTGAGCGCTTCGGTGGGTCCGAGGGGTCTCTCGTCATTTTCCATATCGGAAACTTAAGACTGATTTTCCGTCTCGTCAAGTCGAGATTTTCCACTGTGGAAAATCTCGGGGGTTAGGCCGAACGCAGGCCGAGCCAGACGCGACCGGCCGCCGACTTCCGGCGTCGCCCGACGAGGGAGTCCCCCGAACGACTACGCTCTGCAGTGTGTGGTCCACGACCTTCGCCGGACACGGCGTGGCTGCTGGACCGTCGCGCCTGCGGTGCCTACCGTCCATCCCAGCGTCGGGGTTGACATAACTCGGAACCTCTGCTTGAGGTCGAGGGTTTGACCTGGTCCGGCCTCGGCGGGTCGGAGCTCCGGAGGTGAACACCGCAGGACGACAGCACGAGTTACGATCAGGAAGGCGAATCCGATGACGACCCCGCACAACTACCTGGCGGTGATCAAGGTCGTCGGCATCGGTGGTGGCGGCGTCAACGCGGTCAACCGCATGATCGAAGTCGGGCTCAAGGGCGTCGAATTCATCGCGGTGAACACCGATGCGCAGGCGCTGCTGATGTCGGACGCCGACGTCAAGCTGGACATCGGCCGTGAGCTCACCAGAGGCCTCGGTGCCGGAGCGAACCCCGAGGTCGGCCACAAGGCCGCCGAGGACCACCGGGAGGAGATCGAGGAGGTTCTCAAGGGAGCCGACATGGTCTTCGTCACCGCCGGTGAGGGCGGCGGCACCGGCACCGGCGGCGCGCCCGTCGTGGCCTCGATCGCCCGCAAGCTCGGCGCGCTGACCATCGGTGTGGTCACCCGGCCCTTCAACTTCGAGGGCAAGCGGCGCGCGAAGCAGGCCGACGAGGGCATCACCGCGCTGCGCAACGAGTGCGACACCCTGATCGTCATCCCCAACGACCGGCTGCTCCAGCTCGGGGACGTCAGCGTGAGCCTGATGGACGCCTTCCGCTCGGCCGACGAGGTGCTGCTCTCCGGTGTGCAGGGCATCACCGACCTGATCACCACCCCCGGCCTGATCAACCTGGACTTCGCCGACGTCAAGAGCGTCATGTCCGGCGCGGGCAGCGCGTTGATGGGGATCGGTTCGGCCCGCGGTGAGGGGCGTGCCGTGCAGGCCGCCCAGAAGGCGATCAACTCGCCGCTGCTCGAGGCGTCCATGGACGGCGCGCACGGTGTGCTGCTCGCCATCGCCGGCGGTTCCGACCTCGGCCTCTTCGAGATCAACGAGTCCGCCTCGCTGGTGCAGGAGGCGGCCCACCCCGACGCCAACATCATCTTCGGCACGGTGATCGACGACTCGCTCGGCGACGAGGTGCGGGTCACCGTCATCGCCGCGGGCTTCGACAACGGGGGCCCCACCCACAAGAAGCTGGATCCGACGTCGCTGGCCTCGCCGACCCGCGGGGCGATGGCCTCGGGCCAGGCAGGCCAGGTGGGTCAGGGCAGTGTTCCCGTTCCCCCCCCGGCGAGCCCGCCGTCCACGAGCGGGTCGAGTGCCTACGCGGCGCCTGCCAGTACGGCGTCGTCCCCGAGCACGTCGTCCGCGGGGTTCGCCGTGACCGGTGGCGGACTGTCGTCGGAGAGCCGATCGAGCAGCTCGCTGCCGCCGATCGGCGGGCAGTCCAGTGGCTACGGATCGACCGGCCAGCACGGGTCGGGCGCCGTCGCCGGCGGCACCGTCTCCGCGTCCGTTGGCTCGGGCAGTGCCGTGCCGAGCAGGGCCGTTCCGGTCAGCGACGATCCCGACGACGAGGTGGACGTCCCGCCCTTCATGCGGCGGTAGGGTTGCGCCTCGTGGCGGTGCCGGTTCTCGCCGTGCTGGGGTAGCGGCCCGTATGTCAGACGCCCGTGTGGACTTCCCTCTGGGGTGGGCGGGGCCAACGGACGGGAGGCGGCCGTGATCGACCGGCGCAGGGTGGAACTCGCCGAGTCCCTCGCCGAGGTGCGGGCCAGGATCGACGCCGCGTGTGACGCCGCCGGCCGGCCACGCGGGGCTGTCCGGATGCTGGCCGTCACCAAGACCTTTCCGGCCTCCGACGTCGCCCTGCTGGTCGGCCTCGGTCTCTCCGAGTTCGCCGAGAATCGCGATCAGGAGGCCGCGCCGAAGGCGGCGGAGCTGGCCGCGGCGCTCCCGGGAGTGCCGGTCCGCTGGCACATGGTCGGGCGGATGCAGCGCAACAAGGCCCGTTCGGTCGCCCGCTGGGCCAGTGAGGTCCAGTCGGTCGACTCGGCGCGGCTGGCCGGCGCCCTGGCCAGGGCCGTATCGCGGGCGCGGGAGCTGGGGGAGCGCACCGACCGGCTCGCCGTGTTGATCCAGGCGAGCCTCGACGGTGATCCCAGCCGGGGTGGCGTGCCGCTCTCGACGCTTCCTGAACTTGCTGCCACAATAGTCCAATCGGGTGAACTGATCTTGCGTGGTGTGATGGCTGTGGCTCCTGTGGCGATGTCACCCTCGGTGGCCTTCGAGACCCTCGCCGCCGCAGCCGATCGGCTGCGTGCGGGGCATCCCGAGGCGACCGAGCTGTCCGCGGGCATGAGCGGAGACCTCGAGGAGGCGATAGCGCACGGCGCCACCTGCGTGCGTGTCGGAACTGCGCTGTTGGGACGCAGAGGCTAGCCTCGCTTGAAGAGGGCGTGGCGGAGTACTACGGAGCTGGCGATGGGACCCTCTCGTCGTCGGCGAACGGGGAGTCGCGGAGGAAGGGCTGGCGATGAGCGCGCTGCACAAGCTGAAGGCCTACTTCGGAATGGTCCCCGCCGAGGACATGGACGAGTACTCCGACGACGACCGCTACGGCTCGGACTACTACTCGCCGGACGAGGACACCGACCGTGACGGTTACGATCGGTATTCGTCGCCCCGCCGCCGGCCGACGTCGGCCGGATCCTCCTACCGGTTCGACTACGACGAGGACGGGTACTCCTCCGCCACCGACCGCTCGCGCGCCCGGCGCGGCTGGGCGACCGAGATGCCCACCCGGGGCGCGTTGGCGATGGAGCCCAAGCACGATCCGGTCGTGCGGCCCAGAGTCGCCAGTGAGGTCAAGACCTCCAGCGAGCCGGCCGCCCCGTCGCCGGCGAAGATTATCACGCTGAACCCGCGCAGCTACACCGAGGCACGGACCATCGGCGAGCACTACCGGGACGGCGCTCCGGTGATCATCAACCTGACCGACATGGACAACGCCGATGCCAAACGGCTGGTGGACTTCGCGGCCGGTCTCGCCTTCGCGCTGCGCGGCTCGATGGACAAGGTCACCAACAAGGTGTTTCTTCTCTCACCCCCCGAGGTCGACGTGAGTGCCGAGGACCGGCGGCGGATCGCCGAGGGCGGGTTGTTCTCCTGAGCCGGACTCGATGGCCTCGCCACCGGCAAAGGTGGCACAGTGGAGGGCGTGCAACCGGTCTGGGTCGTCGTGTACTACGTACTTTTCTTTTTCTGGCTGCTGCTGTCGGCGCGCCTGGTCATCGAGTACGTCCGGGCGTTCGCCCGGGAGTGGCGGCCGGCGGGCGGGGTTGCGGTTGCGCTGGAGACCATCTACACAGTGACAGACCCCCCTGTGAGATTGACCCGTCGGTTGATACCGACGGTACGAATCGGGGGCGTCGGACTGGACCTATCGATTATGGTGCTGCTGCTGGTCGTGTTCATACTGATGCGTCTGGCCAATCCCAGGTGACGGGGAACCTGGGGGTACGCAGCCTTGAGTGCGTGAGGTGATCTGATGCCGTTGACCCCCGCTGACGTGCACAACGTCGCGTTCAGCAAGCCTCCGATCGGCAAACGGGGCTATAACGAGGACGAGGTGGACGCCTTCCTCGACCTGGTTGAAGGTGAGCTTGCCCGCCTGATCGAGGAGAACAGCGACCTGCGTGCCCAGGTCGAACAGCTGGACTCCCAGCTTGACGCCGTGCGCTCGGACCTCGACGACGCCAGGACCACGGTCGGCGGAGCGTCCGTGCTCGGCCGCGACGAGCCCCGCCGTCTGTCCGCCGTGCCGCCCCCCTCGGTGATGGAGCAGACCGCCCCCGGCGGTGACCATCATGTGCAGGCGGCCAAGGTGCTCGGTCTCGCACAGGAGATGGCCGACCGGCTCACCGGTGAGGCCAAGACCGAGGCCGACGGCATGCTGGCCGAGGCGCGGACCAAGGCCGAGCAGATGCTGACGGATGCGCGCGCCAAGGCCGACACCATGGTGAACGAGGCGCGGACCCGAGCCGAGAGCATGCTCAACGACGCGCGCACCCGGTCGGACGCCCTGGAGCGCAACGCCAGGGAGAAGGCGACCGCCCTCGACCGCGACGCCCAGCGCAAGCACGCCGAGGTGATGGGCAGCATCACCCAGGAGAAGAGCTCGCTGGAGAAGAAGATCGACATGCTCCGCACGATGGAGCGCGAGTACCGCACCCGGTTGAAGAGCCTGCTCGAGTCCCAGCTCGCCGAGCTCAACGACAGGACGTCGGCGGCGCCCTCGGAAGGGCGGGCACAGGGCGGGTACTCGTTCGGTCAGCGCGCCGAGGCCGGCTGATCCCACAGGGTACCCGTGCGACCGCCGGCGACGTGGCGGTCGTGCCGGGGGTGCGGATATGTCGGTTGCCATGGGTGGCTACCCTTGGTGTTGAGGCAGTGATCCGGCCATCACCGGGGAGCCTTCCGGAAGAACGGGCCCGCCCACCGTGTGACGCGGCGGACGAGCCTCACTAGAACCGGACGGGTCGGCCCGTCACAGCCGGCAAGGAGTGGCCCTCACCGGGTTCGTGGGGGCAAGCGGGGTGGTACCGCGGGACGCCCGAATCAGGCGTGTCGTCCCCGCGTGGGTCGCGAGACCCGTGCGAGACGAGACGGCACCCGCGAGGAGCGCAGCGCGATGACCCCCCACTCCGACATGACCCACCCTCAGGGCACCCACAGCACCGGCACCTACCCGCTGGCACGGCTCGATGAGGCCAGCACCGGTGTGCCCGCACAGCCCTCGTTTCCCGAACTTGAGACCAGAGTGCTCGAGTACTGGGCGGCGGACGGCACCTTCGCCGCCAGTGTCGCGGCACGGCCGGCCGGGGTGAACGGGGCCAACGAATACGTCTTCTACGACGGGCCGCCATTCGCCAACGGCCTTCCGCACTACGGCCACCTGCTGACCGGGTACGTCAAGGACGTCGTGCCGCGCTACCAGACGATGCGTGGCCTGCGCGTGGAGCGCCGGTTCGGCTGGGACTGCCACGGCCTTCCGCCTGAGGTGCGGACCGAGAAGGAACTCGGCATCTCCTCGAAGGCCGAGATCCTGGCCTTCGGCGTCGACAAGTTCAACGAGGCGTGCCGGGCCTCGGTGCTGCGCTACACCGGTGAATGGCGTGACTACGTCACCCGCCAGGCTCGGTGGGTCGACTTCGACAACGACTACAAGACCCTCGACCTCGACTACATGGAATCGGTCATGTGGGCGTTCAAGACCTTGTGGGACAAGGGCTTGGTGTACGAGGGCTTCCGCGTGCTGCCGTACTGCTGGCGCTGCGAGACACCGCTGTCCAACACCGAGATCAAGATGGACGACACCTACCGGGAACGGCAGGACCCCGCCAGCACCGTGTGGTTCGAACTGGAGACCGGTGAGCGGGTCCTCGCGTGGACCACCATGCCGTGGACGCTGGTGCCCAACCTCGCGCTCGTGGTCGGCGAGGACATCGACTACGCGGTCATGGAGCTCGACGGCCACCGGTACATCCTCGCCGAGGCCCGTCTGGCCGCCTACGACAAGGAACTGGCCGGTGCGCACAGGGTCGACACGATCAAGGGCGCGGACCTCGTCGGCCGCCGCTACACCCCGATATACGACTTCCTCGTCGACCAGGTGGCCGGCACGCCGGCCTACACCGTGCTCGCCGGCGACTTCGTGTCGACCGAGGACGGCACGGGAATCGTGCAGGTCTCGCCCTGCCACGGTGAGGACGACTTCGCCGTGTGCACCGCGGCCGGCATCCCCCCGATCCTGACCGTCGACGACCACACCCGGTTCACCTCCATCGCCCCGCCGTACGAGGGCCTCCAGGTGTTCGAGGCCAATAAGCCGCTGCTGCGCGACCTGCGGGAACGCGGCGTGCTGTTCCGGCAGGACAGCTACCTGCACTCCTACCCACACTGCTGGCGGTGCGACACCCCGCTGGTGTACAAGGCACTGTCGTCCTGGTTCGTCGCGGTGACGACGTTCCGGGACCGGATGGTCGAGCTCAACAAGCAGATCACCTGGATCCCCGAGCACATCCGCGACGGCCAGATGGCCAACTGGCTTGCCGGGGCGAGGGACTGGAACATCTCCCGCAACCGCTTCTGGGGCTCGCCGATCCCGGTGTGGGTCTCCGACGACCCCGCCTACCCGCGGACCGACGTCTACGGCTCGCTCGACGAGCTCGAACGCGACTTCGGGGTGCGTCCGACGGACCTGCACCGGCCAACCATCGACGCGCTGACCCGGCCCAATCCGGACGACCCGACCGGCCGCTCCACCATGCGCCGGGTACCCGAGGTACTCGACTGCTGGTTCGAGTCGGGGTCGATGCCGTTCGCGCAGGTGCACTACCCGTACCAGAACAGTGATTGGTTCGAGCACCACTATCCGGGTGATTTCATCGTCGAGTACAACGCCCAGATCCGGGGTTGGTTCTACACGATGCACGTGCTGGCGACGGCGCTGTTCGACCGGCCGGCGTTTCGCACGTGCATCGCGCACGGCATCGTGCTCGGTGACGACGGGCAGAAGATGTCCAAGTCGCTGAACAACTACCCGGATGTCAACGAGGTGTTCCAGCGCGACGGCTCGGACGCGATGCGCTGGTTCCTGATGTCCAGCCCGATCCTGCGCGGCGGCAACCTGATCGTCACCGAGCGCGGCATCCGCGAGTCGGTGCGCCAGGCCGTGCTCCCGCTGTGGAACTCCTGGTACTTCCTCGCCCTCTACGCCAACGCCGCCGGAGTCCGCGGACGTCTCCGGTGCGACAGCGAACACGTGCTCGACCGGTACGTCCTCGCCAAGGCGCACGACCTGGTGGGGACGGTCACCGCCGCGATGAACGACTACGACATCCCCGGCGCCTGCCTACGGGTCCGCGAGTTCCTCGAGGTGCTGACCAACTGGTACGTCCGGCGGTCGCGGGACCGGTTCTGGGCCGGCGACCAGGACGCCGTCGACACCCTGCACACCGTGCTGGAGGTGGTCAGCAGGACAGCGGCTCCGCTGCTGCCGCTGACCACCGAGGCGGTGTGGCACGGGCTGACCGGCGGACGGTCGGTGCACCTCGCGGACTTCCCCGTTGCGGAGGAGCTGCCGGCCGCCCCCCGGCTCGTCGCGGCCATGGACCGGGTGCGCCAGGTCTGCTCCGCGGCGCTGTCCGTGCGCAAGGCCGCCAAGCTGCGCGTGCGGCTGCCCCTGGCCACACTGACCGTCGCGACGCCGGACGCCGAGTCGCTCGCGGCGTTCACCGACCTGATCGCCGACGAGGTCAACGTCAAGCAGGTCGAGCTGACCACCGACGTCGCCAGGTACGGCCGTTTCGAGCTGACGGTCAACGCGCGTGCCTGTGGTCCGCGGCTCGGGGCCGCCGTGCAGAAGGTGATCAGGGCGGTCAAGGCCGGCGAGTGGGCCGTCGACGACGCCGGCGTGGTCACCGCGGCCGGTGTCGAACTGCTCGACGGCGAGTACGAGCGGCGTCTGGTCGCCGCCGACTCCGCGGCCACCGCCGCTCTTCCCGACGGCGCCGGCCTCGTGGTGCTCGACACCGTGGTGACCCCCCAACTCGCGGCGGAGGGAACGGCGAGAGACGTGGTCCGGGTCGTGCAGCAGGCGAGGCGGGAAGCCGGGCTGGACGTGTCTGACCGGATCACGGTGACCGTCTCGGCCGGCGAGGACGTGGTGTCCGCGGTCAGCTCGCACGAGACGTTCGTGGCGGGCGAAACCCTGGCCGACTCGGTGAACTACGGCCCCATCGGCCAGGAGGGCTTCGCCGGCTCGGTCGGCGACGGCACCGAGATCCGGGTGGCCGTGGCAAAGGTTCCCCAGGGATGACAGAAGGCTTGCGGGTCACCAGGTGTCCGTCTGGTGACCCGCGAGTCGGTCAGCGGGAAGGCGACGGGCGCGGCGGTTCGGGTTGTCGCTCAACGACCGCACCTCGTCGGGGAACGGTCCACAACCGTCTGTCCTCAGTACCCACATTGGATGTTGAGACCCGCCGCGAGGCGGCAAAGCACGTCTGGAACCAGGCTGGCTGTAGAGCGAAGGCGCGAAATCCTGCGACCGCGAAGCGGCGCAGCGTTGGCGTGCAGAACGCATGAACATACTTATCGTATGTCGGTATTGATTCAGATTCGCGACGTTCCCGACGAGGTGCATCGCACGCTGAAGGCGAGAGCCGCGGAAAATGGGCAGTCGCTGTCGGAGTTCCTTCCCGGCGAGCTCGCTAAGATCGCGACTCGCCCCATCCCCTCGAGGAGCTGCGCCGTCGGATCGAGGCACGAACACCCGTGCAACTCGACAAGAGTCCAGCAGAGATGATCAGGGAGATGCGGGACGCCCAGGACGGCATCACCCAAGTCGGGTATCCGGCATGACGGAGCTGGCGTCAAGCCTGGTAGTCGATGCCTCAGCGATCGGGGCAACCCGCGGCCGCCGGGATCGCGAAGGAGATCTACGCCGACGAGGTTCGACTGCATGCTCCGGAGATAATCGACTCCGAGATTCTTCAGGTATTTCGCAGGCTGGAACTGGCCGGTTCGCTGAGCCCATGGCAGGCACAGCAGCTCCGGATGGATGCGCGTGATCTTCCGATGGAACTGCATCAGCTGCGTCCGCACTTCGACCGGGTGTGGTCGATTCGGCATCGGATCACGGTCACTGACGGCTACTACGTCAGCCTTGCCGAGTTATGGAGGCGCCGTTGCTGACGACGGATACGGGGCTGGCACGGACCATTTCGACGATGGACTCGGTGCGTGTTGTGGACCTGGCGCCTCCATGAGATTCGCGATCAGGGTCAAACCGGGTGCGTGCCGGGACACGGCCGGCGGACCGGAACACCGGGACTCGACGCCCGTGGTACCGCCCTCATGGTGACGGTCTCGGCGCCAGCGGTGGACGGCAGGGCCAACGAGGCGGTCCGCGCCGTTGTCGCCGTAGCGTTCGGGGTGTGGCCACGACAGGTCAGGATCCTCATGGGAGAGCGCGGCAGGGGCAAGGTCGTCGAGTTGGACCATGCCCCGGCTGGTGCGACCGATCTGCTGGCGAACCCGCTGGACCGCTGACCGGAAAGCACTGAAGCGCTATCGGCTGACGTGGAGGACCACGTCGTAGGCGCCAGTGTTGTCATCCTTGGACCAGTCGTTGTAGCCGAGCACGAGGCGACCGCCACTGGACGCCTGAATCGTCGCCCCGCTGCCGACCGCTGTCCATTCTCCCGTGCCGATCCTCGCGAGCAGCATGCCGATCGGTGCGCTCGGCAGCGGCGCGTAGGGGTGCTTCTTGGCCGGACACGGACGACCGGCTTCGTCGGTACGGTTTCCGTTGGGATCCGTTTTGGCGATTCCGGGGCAGTCGGTCTCGCCTCTGCGAGAATAGGACGCGATTCCGGATGCCGTGACCGTCACCGTATCTCCCCGCTCGAGGCTCATTCCGGAGTCGGTACCGCCGCCCTGCGGCGAAATGAGTTGATTGGCGGGAACCATCAGCTCCTTCAGTTCCGTTGACGACGGGACCGGTGCGGCGTCAGAGCCGGAGGAAGCCAGTATCGTCACGGAGACGAGAACGACGTTGACGAGGACAAGAAGACCGATGAGGTTCCAGAGCCTCGTGCCGGTCATCCATGCCGGCCGTTTGATCCAGTTGGCGACCGCTCCGGCCGCGACACCGACCACGACCGTGGTGGACGCTACCGTGACGGACAGCCAGATGCTCATGTCAGCGCAGCCTCACCAGGGTGGCACTCGATAGGACATATGGAGCAAAGAGAAAAGTCGGGCTGTGGTGCCCGACCAGATTCGATTTTATCATCCTGACTCGTGTACCGGTCGCCATGTCGCGGATCCGATAAATGTGACGGGAGGAGTCGGCAGCCCGTCATATCCTCCGCCGAATGGGGCATTGGGTGAACGGTGGCTCGTGTTGATGAGCACTTTCCGTCACTGTCGAGCACAATAATCCAGACCAGTGACGTCGGAGGAGGTGGAGTGCTCGACCTCGCCGCGGCACTGGGTGTCGGGGCCGGTGTGCTTCTGCTGTCGGTGTTCGCCGTGCGGCTCTCGGTCCGGCTCGGGCTGCCGTCGCTGCTGCTGTACCTCGGCATCGGCCTGCTCATCGGGGAAGCCGGTGCCGGCATCCGGTTCGACGACGCACGTCTCACCCAGTCGCTCGGCATCGCCGCTCTCGTGCTGATTCTGACCGAAGGCGGTCTGACCACCCGATGGACCGCCGTTCGGCCAGCGGCCGGCCTCGGCGCCGCGCTGTCCACGGTGGGAGTCGTGGTGAGCATCGTCGTCACCGGCGGCTGCCTGCACCTCCTGCTGGGGCTTGACTGGCGCACCGCTCTGCTGTGGGGCGCGGTGCTGTCCTCCACCGACGCCGCGGCGGTGTTCAGCGTGCTGCGGGGCATCGGCGTCGGCGGGCGGCTGGTCGGCGCCCTCGAGCTGGAGTCCGGCCTCAACGACGCGCCCGCGTTTCTCGCTGTCGTCCTGCTCGGATCGACGGCCACTCTTGGCTGGACCACGCTGCCACTCGTTGGCTACGAACTCGCGGCGGGCGCCCTCGTCGGCGCGGCCATCGGCTGGCTCGGTGGGGCCACGCT
>JAFAZC010000108.1 GCA_019239965.1 Kutzneria sp.
GACGCGTACGCCTACCTGGCGGAGTCGATCCGAGACTGGTACGACCAGCGCAGGCTGGCCGAGCTGATCGCCGAAGCGGGCTGGGTCGACGTGCACTGGATGAACCTGACCGGCGGCGTCGCGGCCATCCACCGGGCCACCAAACCCTGAGGGGACCTGCGCCGCACCGCTCCGCATTAGACTGGCGCCGAAGCTCGTGAACGAATTCACAAGCGAGCCGCAGTCCCCAGGAGAACCAGTTCAGCGGGAGGCCGTTGATGACCGTGCCCAGTCGCCGGCGGGCCGGCGAGGACGCCGAGGTGATCGTGGTCGGGGCCGGCCCGGCCGGCTCGACAGCCGCGACGTACCTGGCGAGGGCCGGCCTTGACGTGCTGTTGTTGGAGAAGGGCAGCTTTCCTCGGGAGAAGGTGTGCGGTGACGGGCTGACCCCGCGCGGGGTCAAGCAGGTGATCGATCTCGGCGTCGACACCCGCGCGGAGGCCGGCTGGCTGCACAACCGAGGCCTGCGGGTGGTCGGCGGCGGGCTGACCCTCGAACTGGACTGGCCCGAGTTGAGCGGCTTCCCGCCCTACGGCGCGGTCCGCACCCGCCTCGACTTCGACGACCTGCTCGCCAACACCGCGCGGCGCGGCGGCGCGCGGCTGTTGGAGGGCACCGCGGTCACCGGCGCCGTCACCGACGAACGCACCGGTCGGATCGTCGGCGTCACCGCGAGGACAGGTCCCGCCCGCGAGCCGGTGACCTATCGCGCTCCCGTGGTGCTTGCCTGCGACGGGGTCTCGGCGCGACTGGCGCTGTCGGTGGGGATCGCGAAACGGGACGACCGCCCGATGGGTGTCGCGGTCCGCCGCTACTACACCAGTCCGCGCACGAGCGATGACTACCTCGAGTCGCATCTGGAGTTGTGGGACCGCTCCCGGCCGGGCCAGCCGGTGCTCATGCCCGGCTACGGCTGGATCTTCGGCATGGGCGACGGCACCGTCAACGTCGGCCTCGGCATCCTGTCCAGCTCTAAGGCGTTCGGCAGCACGGACTACCGCGCCTTGCTGCGTTCTTGGCTGGACGGGACACCGGAGGAGTGGGGCCTTCGGGAAGACAACGCCGCCGGCCGGATCGCCGGCGCCGCCTTGCCGATGGGTTTCAACCGGGTGCCGCACTACCGGGACGGCCTGCTACTCGTCGGCGATGCGGGAGGCATGGTCAATCCGTTCAACGGCGAAGGTATCGCCTACGCCATGGAATCGGCCAAACTCGCCGCCGAGTGCGTCGTGCAGGCACTGGCCCGCCGGTCGGGCCCCTCCCGTGAGCACGCCCTGCACGGCTATCCCGTGCGGCTGCGGCAGGCGCTCGGCGGCTACTACCGTCTTGGTGCCGTCTTCAGCCGGCTCATCGGCCATCCGACGATCATGCGGACGGCGACGAGGTACGGTCTGCCGCGCGCGGCCCTGATGCGGCTGGTGCTCAAGCTGCTCGCCGGCCTGTATGACCAGCGGGACGGCGACCTAACCGACCGGGCGATCATGTTGGCTACCAGGCTGACCCCCACCGCCTAGTCCCCAGGGGGCACGCCTACACTCGACGGCTGGGGGAACGGTTCGCGCAAGCTTGTGAAGAATTTCACAAGCCGTGCGGCAGTTAGGTTTGCCTTACCGCGAGCGAGGTGAAGGTTACCCCTAGGGTTCCGCCGAAGGTGGCGGTCGCGTCGACCGCGGCCCGCCTGTGGACGAGGAAAGGACGCGGACGCTGTGCACACCTTGCGTACGCTCGAAGCCGCGGGCACATCCGTGGGCCTTGCGCCCTACGTCCCGCTTGTCGCGCTGTTCGTCCTGGCCGCCGCATTCGCGCTGTTCTCGGTGACGGCGGCGCCGTTCATCGGACCGCGGCGCTACAACAAGGCCAAACTCGACGCCTACGAGTGCGGGATCGAACCCTCGCCCCAGCCGATCGTCGGCGGTGGCCGGATGCCGGTGGCCTACTACCTCACGGCGATGTTGTTCATCCTCTTCGACATCGAGATGGTCTTCCTCTACCCGTTCGCGGTTACCTCCGACGCACTCGGGGTCTTCGGTGTGGTGGAGATCGTCCTGTTCATCGCGACCGTCGGGTTCGCCTACGCCTACGTATGGCGTCGCGGCGGACTGGACTGGAACTAGGGGGAGGCGGCGAGATGGGTCTTGAGGAGAAGCTCCCCAACGGAATCCTGCTTGCCAGTGTGGAGAAACTGGTCAACTGGACCCGCAAGTCCTCGCTGTGGCCTGCCACGTTCGGCCTCGCGTGCTGCGCGATCGAGATGATGACCACCGGTGCGCCACGCTACGACCTCGCGCGCTTCGGCATGGAGGTGTTCCGGGCCTCGCCGAGGCAGGCGGACCTGATGATCGTGGCCGGCCGGGTGTCCAACAAGATGGCACCGGTGCTGCGCCAGATCTACGACCAGATGCCGGAACCCCGCTGGGTGCTCGCGATGGGTGTCTGCGCCTCCTCTGGCGGCATGTTCAACAACTACGCCATCGTGCAGGGCGTCGATCATGTCGTGCCGGTCGACATGTACCTGCCTGGCTGTCCGCCGCGTCCGGAGATGCTCATCGACGCCATCCTCAAGATCCACCAGAAGATCATGGACGAGCCGCTTGGCGCCCGGCGCGCGGCGCTGCGGGCGAGCAGTGGCGCGCGGACCGAGCTGGTTCCCTCTTCGGTGCGCTACGCCAAGGCCCGCAACGCCAAGAAGTTCCTTGGCCCACGCGACCCGTCGACCGTTGGCGGCCCGCCCGTACTCGGCACGCGGGAGAGCAAGGAAATCGGTTCTGGGGACAAAGCGGCGCTAGGGGAGTGAGCTGACCCGTGACTGACGACAAGCCGACCACCCCGGCACCGGGCGAACGGCATTCCAGCGCCGAGCACGCCGGGACCGGGCTCGAGCCGGCGGCCAACGGCGCCGCGCCGGCCGCCGACATCCCCTCGACTCCGGTGGTGACCGGCCAGGCCCGCAAGGGCATGTTCGGTGTCGCCGGCACCGGCGACACCTCCGGCTTCGGTGGCCTTCGTCGCCCGGTCCATGTGGCGGTGCCCTCCGAGCGCCCGTTCGGCGGATGGTTCGACCAGGTCGCCGACGAGCTGTTCGCCGCGATCGACGAGCGCGGCCTTCCCGCCGACACGGTGCGGCAGGTCACCGTCGACCGCGGTGAGATCACCTTCTACCTGCGCAGAGAGCACCTGCTCGAGGTTGCGAGGATCCTGCGTGACGAGGAGACGCTCCGGTTCGAACTGTGCAGTTCGGTGTCCGGCGTCGACTACGGTCCCGACGTCGCGGAGCGGCTGCACTCGGTCTACCACCTCACCTCGATGACCTACCGCCGCCGGATCCGCCTTGAGGTGTGCGTCGACGTCGACGATCCGCACATGCCAAGCGTCGTCGCGGTCTACCCGACCGCCGACTGGCACGAGCGGGAGGCGTGGGACATGTTCGGGATCGTCTACGACGGCCATCCCGCGCTGACCAGGATCCTCATGCCCGACGACTGGGACGGACATCCGCAGCGCAAGGACTATCCGCTCGGTGGCGTCCCGGTCGAGTACAAGGGCGCCGAGATCCCGCCGCCCGACCAGCGGAGGTCCTATTCATGACGACCGAACACGAGACGGCAGCGTCGCCTTCGCCCGCCATGGAGCGGGACACCACCGAGGGGCCGGTGTTCACGGTCACCGGTGGCGACTGGGACGAGGTCCTCACCGAGGCCGCGGGGCACGAGCGGATCGTGATGAACCTCGGTCCGCAGCATCCCTCGACGCACGGCGTGCTGCGGCTGGTGCTCGAACTGGAGGGCGAGACCGTCGTCCAGGGCCGCACGGTCATCGGATACCTGCACACCGGGATCGAGAAGAACTGCGAGTACCGCAACTGGACCCAGGGCGTCACCTTCGTGACCCGCATGGACTACCTGGCACCGCTGTTCAACGAGGCCGCGTACTGCATGTCGGTGGAGAAGCTGCTCGACGTCACCGTGCCGACACGGGCACAGGTGGGCCGGGTGCTGCTGATGGAGATCAACCGCATCGGTTCGCACCTGGTCGCGCTGGCGACCGGGGGCATGGAGCTCGGCGCGCTGACCGGTATGACCGCCGGTTTCCGTGAGCGTGAAGAGGTGCTGCATCTGCTCGAGTACCTGACCGGTCTGCGGATGAATCACGCGTTCATCCGGCCGGGCGGCCTGGCCCAGGACTTCCCGGCCGACGCGGTCGAGCGGATCGGGGACTTCGTGAAGCTGATGCGCAAACGTCTCCCGGACTACGACAAGCTCCTGACCGGCCAGCCGATCTGGCGCAACCGGCTCGCCGGCATCGGTGTTCTGCCGCTGGACGCGTGCCTCGCGCTGGGCATGACCGGTCCGATCCTGCGCTCCGCCGGACTGCCGTGGGACCTGCGCAAGGTCGAACCGTATCTCGGCTACTCCGACTACGAGTTCGAGGTCCCGACCTCGACCGACGCCGACTGCTTCGCCCGCTACCTGCTGCGGCTAGAGGAGATCCACCAGTCGCTGCGGATCATCGAGCAGGCCGTGGCCCGCCTCGAGCCCGGCCCGGTCATGGTCGAAGACGCCAAGATCGCCTGGCCGGCTCAGCTGAGCATCGGCGCCGACGGAATGGGCAACTCGCTCGAGCACGTCCGCAAGATCATGGGTCAGTCGATGGAATCGCTGATCCACCACTTCAAGCTGGTGACCGAGGGTTTCGCGGTGCCGGCCGGACAGGTGTACGTGCCGGTGGAGTCGCCGCGTGGCGAACTGGGCTACCACGTCGTCTCCGACGGCGGTACCCGGCCGTTGCGGGTGCACGTCAGGGAGCCGAGTTTCGTGAACCTGCAGTCGATGCCCGCGATGAGCGAAGGCGGCATGGTCGCCGACGTGATCGCCGCGGTGGCCTCGATCGACCCTGTGATGGGCGGGTGTGACCGATGACGACCAGCGAATCCATGGCGGCCCGGGAGTCCGGGACGGACGGCGACGAGGTGTTCGGCAGCGATATCGCCGACAGGGCGAGGGCGCTCATGGCCCGCTATCCGAGGTCGCGCTCCGCGCTGCTGCCCATGCTGCACCTCGTTCAGTCGGTCGAGGGGTACGTCAGCCAGCGGGGCATCGCCTTCTGTGCCGACCAGTTGGGGCTGGCCACCGCCGAGGTCAGTGCCGTCGCCACCTTCTACACGATGTACAAGCGCAGGCCGTGCGGCGAGCACCTGGTCAGCGTCTGCACCAACACGCTGTGCGCGGCGCTCGGCGGTGACGACATCTACGCCAGGCTGGGCGAACACCTCGGCAGCGAGGGTCGTCCCCTGGGCCACGAGGAGACCTCGGGTGTGCCCGGCAAGCGGGGGTCGATCACCCTGGAGCACGCCGAGTGTCTCGCCGCCTGTGACTTCGGCCCGGTGCTCCAGGTCAACTACGAGTACTACGACAACCAGACGCCTGATTCGGCGCTGCAACTGGTGAAGTCACTGCAGGCTGGGGAGAAGCCGCCACCGACCCGTGGCGCACCGCTGACCGACTTCCGAACCGTCGAACGCCAGCTCGCCGGGTTCTTCGAGGGCCAGGGCGGCTCCCTCGAGGACACGGTGAACGGTCCGTCGGCCTCGGCGGAGACGGTGCGTGGCGCGAAGATCGCCGAGGAGCGGAGCTGGACCGCCCCGCCAATGCCTGATTCGGTCGAGTTCCCGCCTCTCGCCGACAAGAAGTAAGGAGGCCTGAGTGAGTGCCGAAGGACCACTTGGTGGCTCGGGTATCGATACGGACGTCAGGCCGCTCACTCCGGTGCTGACCAAGCGGTGGCTGTCGCCGCGGTCGTGGACGATCCAGACCTATGAGCAGCTCGAGGGGTACACGGCGCTGCGCAAGGCCTTGCGGGCTCATCCGGACCAGCTCATCCAGCTGTGCAAGGACTCAGGGCTGCGCGGGCGTGGCGGTGCCGGCTTCCCCACCGGCATGAAGTGGGGTTTCATTCCCCAGGGCGACGGCAAGCCGCACTACCTCGTGATCAACGCGGATGAGGGCGAACCGGGAACCTGCAAGGACATCCCGCTGATGATGGCCGACCCGCACTCGTTGGTCGAGGGAGTCGTCATCACCTCGTACGCGATCAGGGCCAACTTCGCCGCGATCTACGTACGTGGCGAGGCCCTGCACTGCGTGCGCCGGATGCAGGCCGCCGTCAACGAGGCATACGCCGCCGGCTACCTCGGCAAGAACATCCTTGGTTCCGGCTTCGACCTCGACGTGGTGGTGCACGCCGGTGCCGGCGCCTACATCTGCGGCGAGGAGACGGCCCTGCTTGACTCCCTGGAGGGCCTGCGCGGCCAGCCGAGGCTGAAGCCGCCGTT
Source organism: Kutzneria sp. (assembly GCA_019239965.1). Classification (GTDB taxonomy): domain Bacteria; phylum Actinomycetota; class Actinomycetes; order Mycobacteriales; family Pseudonocardiaceae; genus Kutzneria. The sequence goes on from JAFAZC010000108.1 coordinate 6,368, forward strand.
CCCGGCGACTTCCGGGCTGTACGAGGCGCCGACCGTGGTGAACAACGTGGAGACCATCGCGAGCGTGCCGTTCATTGTCAACGGCGGCGCGGACTGGTTCCGCACCATGGGCAGCGAGCGCTCGCCAGGTCCTAAGATCTTCTCGCTGTCCGGACACGTCACCAACCCCGGTCAGTACGAGGCCCCGATGGGCAGCACCCTGCGCGAGTTGCTGGAACTGGCCGGTGGCATGAAGGACGGCATCCCGCTGAAGTTCTGGACGCCGGGCGGGTCCTCCACCCCACTGTTCACCGCCGAGCACCTCGACGTTCCGCTCGACTTCGAGGGCGCCGCCGAAGCCGGCTCGATGCTGGGCACCACCGCGCTGCAGCTGTTCAACGAGACGGTGTCCGTGCCGTGGGCGGTGATGAAGTGGACCGAGTTCTACAAGCATGAATCCTGCGGAAAGTGCACGCCGTGCCGCGAGGGGACCTACTGGCTGGCGCAGATCCTGCAGCGCATGGTGCGCGGGGAGGGTACACCCCAGGACATCGACACCCTGCTCGACATCTGTGACAACGTGCTCGGCCGTTCGTTCTGCGCGCTTGGCGACGGTGCGGTCAGCCCGATCACCAGCGGCATCAAGTACTTCAAGGACGAGTTCCTCGCGCTCTGCCGGGAGAACACGGGCCGGTCGAACTCGGGTGAGTCCACGGTAGATGACAGTGGAAAGCACGTATTGGCGGGAGCGCACTGATGACGATCGCACCCGAGAAGGGCAGCGGCGAGGTGGCTGTCCCGGAGGGCCACGTCAGGCTCACCATCGACGGTCTTGATGTGGTGGCACCCAAGGGAGAGCTGCTGATCCGGACCGCGGAGCGGCTGGGTATCGTCGTGCCACGCTTCTGCGACCACCCGCTGCTCGACCCCGCGGGCGCCTGTCGGCAGTGCCTCGTCGAGGTGGAGATGGGCGGCCGGCCCATGCCCAAGCCGCAGGCCTCGTGCACGATGACCGTTGCCGACGGCATGGTGGTCAGGACCCAGCACACCTCGCCCGTCGCCGACAAGGCTCAGCAGGGCGTGATGGAGCTGCTGCTGATCAACCATCCGCTGGACTGCCCGATCTGCGACAAGGGCGGAGAGTGCCCGCTGCAGAACCAGGCGCTGGCGCACGGCAGGAGCGACTCGCGGTTCACCGAGACCAAGCGGACCTTTCCCAAGCCGATCCCGGTCTCCACGCAGGTTCTGCTCGACCGGGAACGCTGTGTGCTCTGCCAGCGCTGCACCAGGTTCTCCAGCCAGATCGCCGGCGATCACAACTTTCTCGATCTCTTGGAGCGTGGTGCGGACCAGCAGGTCGGGACGGCGTCGACGGCTGATATCTCCGGCGCCGGCGAGGATCGCAACCAGAGTTACTTCTCGGGCAACACCATCCAGATCTGCCCGGTTGGCGCGCTGACCAGTGCCGCGTACCGGTTCCGGTCGCGTCCGTTCGACCTGGTGTCGACGCCGAGCGTGTGCGAGCACTGTGCCTCCGGCTGTGCCCAGCGCACCGACTGGCGGCGCGGCAAGGTGATGCGTCGGCTGGCCGGCGAGGACCACGAGGTCAACGAGGAGTGGAACTGCGACAAGGGACGGTTCGCGTTCCGCTACGCCACCGCGGCCGACCGGTTCCAGCGCCCGATGATCCGCGACGCCGACACGGGAGAACTGAGGGAATCCTCGTGGACCGAGGCCCTTCGCAGGGCCGCGGAGGGACTGCTCAAGGCTCGTGACGGCGCCGGTGTCGGCGTGCTCGCCGGCGGTCGGCTCACCGTCGAGGACGCGTACGCGTACAGCAAGTTCGCCCGTGTCGCGTTGCACACCAACGACATCGACTTCCGGGTCCGGCCGCATTCGGAGGAGGAACTGGACTTCCTGTCCTCCTCGGTTGTCGGCACGTCGCCGGCCGGTGGTGGGGTCACCTACGCGGACCTGCAGAAGGCGCCGGCGGTGTTGTGCGTGGCCTTCGAACCCGATGAGGAGTCGCCGATCGTCTTCCTTCGGCTGCGCAAGGCGGCACGCACCGGAAAGACGAAGGTCTTCCACCTAGGCCAGTGGACGACTCCGGCGGTCGACAAGAGCTGGGGCACGCTGCTGCCCTGCCCGCCCGGAAGTGAACCCACGGCGATCGAGGGGCTGTTCTTCAGTTCCGAAACGGCCCCGGCGTTCACCGCGCTCAGCGGCAACGGTTCGGTGATCCTCGTTGGCGAGCGTGCGGCGGAGGTCCCCGGCCTGCTCTCCTCGGTGCTGAGGCTGGCCGGTCGGACGCAGGCGCGGGTGGCGTGGATCCCGCGCAGGGCGGGCGAACGCGGTGCGCTCGACGCCGGTGCGCTGCCCACCCTGCTTCCTGGTGGACGGCTGGTCGTCGACGCCGCCGCGCGCGCCGAGATCGAGCAGGCCTGGGGACTCGACGCCGGCGTGCTACCGGCAACCCCGGGCCGGGACACCAGCGGAATCCTGTCCGCGACGGCAGCCGGCGAGTTGGCCGGCCTCGTCGTCGGCGGAGTCGACCCGTACGACCTGCCCGACCCGGAGTTGGGGCTGCGTGCGCTCGCGGCCTCGTTCGTCGTCAGCCTGGAGTTGCGGCCGAGCGCGGTCACCGAGCACGCCGACGTCGTGCTGCCGATCGCGCCGGCGGTCGAGAAGTCGGGCAGCTACCTGAACTGGGAAGGTCGGCGTCGAACCTTCGGCACGACGCTGGACGGCACCGGTGCGCTGTCTGACTGCCGAGTGCTCGACACGCTGGCCGTCGAGATGGACGCGGACCTGTTCACCCAGACCCCGGCGGCCGCCATGGCCGACTTCGACCGGCTCGGTCCTCCGCAATCGTCGGCGCTGCGACCGGACCCACCCGTTCTGCCCGCTCCGCCGGCACCGGCGGCGGCCGACGGCGAGGTGCTTCTCGCGACCTGGCGCCACCTGCTGGACAACGGATCGCTGCAGGACGACGAGCCCAACCTCGCCGGCACCGCGCGGCCGGCGATGGCACGGCTGTCCGCGGCGACCGCGGAGCGGTTCGGTGTCACCGAAGGCCATCCGGTCACCGTGTGGACCGAGCGCGGATCGGTCACCGTGCGCGCCGAGTTCGCGGATCTTCCCGACGATGTCGTCTGGCTGCCGGGCAACTCGGGATTCTCCAGTGTGCGCCGCCACCTCGGCGTCGGTCACGGCGCTTCGGTCTCCCTGCGTGCAGGCGGAGGTAACTCATGAGCCCCTTGGCGTCGGCGCCGAGCCCGAACACGGCGCAGCTGCTCGCCGGCGACCCGCTGTGGCTGATCGTCATCAAGACGGTCGCGGTGTTCGCGTTCCTCGTGGTGATGACCCTGTTCATGATCTGGTTCGAGCGCAGGGTCGTCGCGCGGATGCAGCACCGCCCCGGCCCCAACCGGGTCGGGCCGGCAGGTCTGCTCCAGTCCCTCGCCGACGGCTTGAAGCTGGCGTTCAAGGAAGACATCCGGCCGGTACTGGCGGACAAGTGGGTGTACTTCCTCGCGCCGGTGGTCTCGGCGATACCGGCCTTCCTCGCGTTCTCGGTGATGCCCTTTGGGGGCGAGGTCACCGTGTTCGGCCGGCAGACGGCGCTGCAGCTCGCCGACGTTCCCGTCGGCGTGCTGGTGGTGCTGGCCTGCTCCTCGGTCGGGGTGTACGGCATCGTGCTGTCTGGCTGGTCTTCGGGCTCGCCGTACCCGCTGCTCGGCGCGCTCCGTTCAGCCGCCCAGGTGATCTCCTACGAGATCGCAATGGGACTGTCCATCGTCGCGGTCATCCTCTCCGCGCACTCACTATCCACATCGGACATTGTCAACGCGCAGCAGGACGTCTGGTACGCGTTCATGCTGTTGCCCAGCTTCCTGATCTACCTCGTGTCGATGGTCGGCGAGACCAACCGAGCGCCGTTCGACCTCGCCGAGGCGGAATCGGAGCTGGTCGGCGGATTCCACACCGAGTACAGCTCACTGAAGTTCGCCCTGTTCTTCCTCGCCGAGTACATCAACATGGTGACCGTGTCCGCACTGGCCACCACGCTCTTCCTCGGTGGCTGGCACGCCCCGTTGTTCCTTTCCGGCGTGGCCGGCGGGATGCTCAACACCGGCTGGTGGGGAGTGCTCTGGTTCGTCGGCAAGATGATGGTTCTGCTGTTTGTCTTCGTCTGGCTGCGTGGCACGCTGCCCCGCCTGCGCTACGACCAGTTCATGAGGCTGGGGTGGAAGGCACTCGTGCCGGTGAGCCTGGTGTGGATCGTCCTCGTGGTCTGCGTGCGTGCGCTGAAGCTGCCCGATCTGACCGCGGGCAGCCTCGGTCTGATCATCGGGATCATGCTGCTCGCCGTGCTGGTGCTCGTTATGATCATTCCTGACCGCAGGCCGTCGGGTGATCCGGACCGGGTGATGGTGACCGGTGGTGGTTATCCGCTGCCGCCGCTGGATCTGAAGGTCCCGGCCGAGCCGAAACGGCGTCAGCGGGTGGCGCGGTCCGACCGGGAACGTGTCGAGGTGGCCGCCGCGTCCGCTGAGACCGAGGGACCGCTTGCGGGTTCGAGCGTCGGCACCGAAGAACCGCTTGCGGGTTCGAGCGTCGACACCGTAAAGGAGGCCAGCGATGGGAGTGCTTGATCCTCTCAAGGGTTTCGGCGTCACCTTCTCGACGATGTTCAGGAAGGTTGTTACCGAGCAGTACCCGGAGGACTATCGGCCGACCGCCGCGCGCTACCACGGTCGGCACCAGCTCAATCGGCATCCGGACGGCCTTGAGAAGTGCGTCGGCTGTGAGCTGTGCGCATGGGCCTGCCCCGCCGACGCGATCTACGTCGAGGGCGGCGACAACACCGAGGACGAGCGGTACTCGCCCGGCGAGCGCTACGGCAAGGACTACCAGATCAACTACCTGCGGTGTATCGGCTGCGGCCTGTGCATCGAGGCGTGCCCGACGCGGTCCCTGACGATGACCAACTTCTACGAGCTCGCCGACGACGACCGGCAGCGGCTGATCTACACCAAGAAGGACCTGCTCGCACCGCTGCTCGCCGGCATGGAGCAGCCACCGCACCCGATGCGGCTCGGAAAGACCGAACAGGACTACTACGTCAGCGGTCCCGAACTCGATCGCGTGGCGGCAGCGGAGGAGGGCAAGTGACGACGTTGCTCCATGCGACGAACCTCGTGCTCGCCGAAGGCGCGCCGGGGGCGGGTGAGGCCGTCGCATTCTGGATCCTCGGGCCGCTGTCGCTGGCCGGCGGGCTTGGCATGCTGTTCTCCCGCAACGCGGTGCACTCCGCGCTCTGGCTGGTGGTCACGATGTTCAGCCTCGGCGTGCTCTACCTCGTCGGCCAGGCCCCGTTCCTCGGGTTCGTGCAGATCATCGTCTACACCGGCGCGATCATGATGCTGTTCCTGTTCGTGCTGATGCTCGTCGGAAGGGACTCGTCGGACTCGGTGGTCGAGGTGCTGCGCGGCCAACGGCTGATCGCGGCCGTGTTCGGTGTCGGCTTCGCCGGTCTAGCCGTGGCCACTCTGGTCCGTGCGTTCAACCAGGTGCCCTCGGCCGGGCTCGCCGACGTCAACGGGCAGGACGGCGGCAACGTGGCCGCCATCGGCAGGGCACTGTTCACCGACTACCTGTTCCCCTTCGAACTCACCTCCGCTCTGCTGATCACCGCGGCGGTCGGCGCGATGGTGCTCGCCTACGTCGCGCCCGGCCGGCAGGCGCGCATGTCCCAGCGGGACCGCGTCATCGAGCGTTTCCGCGGTGACCGGCCCTCGCCCCTGCCCGGTCCCGGTGTGTTCGCCACCGCGAACTCCGTGGCCACCCCGGCGTTGCTTCCCGACGGCTCGGTCGCACCCGAGTCGCTCTCGGAGCTGATCGAATCGACCTCGACCGAGGTGTTCGCCGCCGAGCGTGCCGAGGTGGCCGGCACCGCACCCCAAGCGGACGCCAGGGCGTTGACCGGCGAGGAGGCCGCGCGATGAGCCCGACGTACTACCTTCTGCTCTCCGCGTTGCTGTTCAGCATCGGCACCGTTGGCGTCTTGGTGCGCCGCAACGCCATCGTCGTGTTCATGTGCATCGAACTGATGCTCAACGCGGTGAACCTCACGCTGGTCACCTTCGCCCGCGTCAACGGCAAGCTCGACGGCCAGGTGATGGCGTTCTTCGTGATGGTCGTCGCCGCGGCCGAGGTCGTCGTGGGACTGGCGATCATCATGTCCATCTTCCGGACGCGCCGCTCGGCGTCGGTCGACGACTCGAACCTGCTGAAGTACTAGAGGGGCACCGGGAATGACGGGAAGTTCTTTGCTCGCCGGGGGTGTTCACCCCGCGGTGCACACACTCGACGCGGCGAGCGCGTCCGCGGACGGGGTGGCGCAGTTCGCCTGGCTGCTACTCGCGTTGCCTCTGTGCGGCGCGGTGGTCCTGCTGGTCGGCGGTCGCAGCACGAACAAGTGGGGTCACCTGCTCGGCTGTGGCACGGTGATCCTGGCGTTCTGCTACGGGCTGGCGCTGTTCCTGTCAACCACGGCGAGCTCGGTGGCCGGCCGCGTTCAGGAGCTGCACATCTTCTCCTGGATCCCGGTCAACGCGCTACAGGTCGACTTCGGGCTGCGTATCGACCCGCTCTCGGTCACCTTCGTCCTGCTGATCACCGGCGTCGGTGCCCTCATCCACGTCTACTCCGTCGGCTACATGTCCCATGACGCCGACCGGCGCCGCTTCTTCGCCTACCTCAACCTGTTCGTCGCGGCCATGCTTCTGCTGGTGCTCGGTAACGGGTTCGTGACGCTGTACTTCGGCTGGGAGGGTGTTGGCCTCGCCTCCTACCTGTTGATCGGCTGGTACCAGAACCGTCCTTCGGCGGCGACCGCCGCCAAGAAGGCGTTCCTGATGAACAGGGTCGGCGACGTCGGCCTCGCGATCGCCATCTTCCTGATGTTCGCCAACCTCGGCACCACCCAGTACAGCGAGGTGTTCGCCAGGATCGGCACGCTGCCGAGCGGCACCATCCTCGCGATCAGCCTGCTGCTGCTCCTTGGTGCCTGTGGCAAGTCCGGCCAGTTCCCGCTGCAGGCGTGGTTGCCCGACGCGATGGAGGGCCCGACGCCGGTTTCGGCCCTGATCCACGCCGCGACCATGGTCACCGCCGGTGTGTACCTGATCGCGCGCGCCAACCCGATCTACGACCTGACCGCGGACGGCAGGCTCGCCGTCACCATCATCGGCACGATCACCCTGTTGATCGGATGCGTGATCGGCTGTGCGTACGACGACATCAAGAAGGTGCTCGCGTACTCGACGGTCAGCCAGATCGGCTACATGATCCTGGCCGTCGGGCTCGGTCCGATCGGGTACGCGCTCGGCATCATCCACCTGCTCACGCACGGCTTCTTCAAGGCGGGACTGTTCCTCGGCGCCGGCTCGGTCATGCATGCCATGAACGACGAGGTCGACATGCGCAAGTTCGGTGGGCTCGCGAGGAAGATGCCGGTCACCTTCGTGACCTTCGGACTCGGCTACCTCGCACTGATCGGGTTTCCGTTTCTGTCCGGCTACTACTCCAAGGACGCGATCATCGAAGCCGCGTTCGGGCAGGAAGGCTGGCGGGGTTGGGTGTTCGGCGGTGCCGCGATGCTCGGTGTCGCGCTGACCGCCTTCTACATGACCCGGCTGATGCTGATGACCTTCTTCGGCAAGCAGCGCTGGAAGGACCTCCGCTCCTCGGAAGGGGAGGAGTTCCATCCGCACGAGGCGCCGGCCGTGATGACCATTCCGATGATCGTCCTCGCGATCGGCTCCGTTGGCGCCGGCTTCTTCTTCACCAGTGACAACCGGATCGCACGATGGCTCGAGCCGTCGCTCGGCGAACTGCGGGAGACCGGCCACGGCCCGATTCCGCAGCTCTGGCTGACCGTGCTGTCCGTCGGTCTCATGGTGGTCGGCGCCGGACTGGCGTGGCTCTTCGTCGGACGCAAACCGGTTCCGGTGACCAAGCCGGAGAAGGTGTCTTGGGTCGTCCGGGCCGCACGTTACGACCTGTACGGCAATGCCCTGAACGAAGCGCTGTTCGCCAACCCGGGTGCGGCGCTGACCAGAGCGCTGGTGACCGCCGACGACAAGGGCGTCGATGGCACGGTGACCGGTGTCGCCGGGCTGCTGGGCTTCCTGTCCTCATGGCTGCGCCGGACCCAGACCGGGTTCGTGCGTTCCTACGCGCTGACCATGCTGGGCGGTTCGGTCCTTGTGGTCGCGGCTCTGTTGATGGTGAGGTTCGCCTGATGGGGACTGCGTTGTTGATCGCGCTGCTGCTGTTGCCGCTCGCTGGCGGTGTCGTGGTCGCGCTGTTGCGTGGCGACGACCGGGTGGCGAAGCTAGTCGCCATCACGGTGGCGCTCGCCGAACTGGTGCTCGCCGTGCTGGCGTGGCTCAGCTACGTTCCCGGCGCCGCCCGTATCCAGTTCGCGGGCTCGGTCGGCTGGATCTCGCGGATCGGTGTGCACCTGTCGTTCGGCGTCGACGGCATCGCACTGGCCATGATCGGCGTGATCGCGCTGTTGGTACCGGTCGTGATCGGCGCCGGGTGGGCCGACAAGGTGCCGGAGGGCAGGACGGTCAGCGGCATGCTGTCCCTGATCCTCGTGCAGCAGTCGCTGATGGTCGCCGTGTTCGCCGCCACTGATGTGTTCGTCTTCTACGTGCTCTTCGAGATCATGCTGGTTCCGATGTACTTCCTCATCGGTGGCTACGGCGGCGCCCGCAGGCAGTACGCGGCGGTGAAGTTCTTCCTGTACTCCTTCTTCGGCGGCCTGATCATGCTGGCGTCGGTGATCGGGTGCTACGCCCTCGCCGCGGACCGGACCGGCGGCGGCTCCTTCGACTGGGCGACTCTGGTCGCCGTCACGAAGGAGGCTCCGCTGAGCACCCAGGTCTGGCTGTTCTTCGGGTTCTTCCTCGCGTTCGCGATCAAGGCCCCGCTCGTGCCGCTGCACACCTGGCTGCCCGACGCCGCCGAGCAGGCGCCGATCGGCGTCGCGGTGATCCTGGTCGGCGTGCTCGACAAGGTCGGCACCTTCGGATTCCTGCGGTACTGCCTGCCGATGTTCCCCGACGCCAGCAGGACGCTCGCGCCGCTGGTGATCGTGCTCGGTGTGCTCGGTGTGCTCTACGGCTCGCTGCTGGCCACCGGCCAGCGCGACCTCAAGCGGTTCATCGCCTACGTGTCCATCGCGCACTTCGGATTCATCGCGATCGGGATCTTCGCGTTCACCTCGCAGGCCCAGGTCGGCGCGGTGACCTACATGGTCAACCACAGCCTCGCGACCGGCATGCTGATCCTGGTGATCGGCATGGTGATCGCCCGCGGCGGGTCGACCTCGATCGCCGATTACGGTGGCATGGCGAAGCTGACCCCGCTGCTGGCCGGAATGTTCCTCGTCGCTGGGCTGTCTACTCTGTCTCTGCCGGGGACCAACTCGTTCATCAGCGAGTTCCTCGTGCTGTTGGGGTCCTATCCGACCCAGCCGGTCGCCGCGGTGTTCGCCACGATCGGCATGATCCTGGCCGCGCTGTACGTGTTGTGGCTCTACCAGCGGATCATGCAGGGGCCGGTGCGCGGTGCCGCACTGATCCCGTCCGAACCCGCCGACGCCGCCCCGGCCCGGACGAGGATCGTGGACCTGTCGGGAAGGGAAGTGGCGGTCCTCGCCCCCATGGTCGCCCTCATCGTGCTGCTCGGGGTGTATCCCAAGCCAGTGCTCGACGTCGTGACTCCTTCGGTCGCGGCAACACTGACCTCGGTAGGGGCGGCCGACCCGGTCGTCGCGCAGGAAGGCAAGTGACGTGCAACAGATCACCGCGCCGGATATCTCCTACCTGGCGATCGCGCCGATCCTGATCGTGCTCGGCTTCGCCTGCGTCGGCGTGCTTGTCGAGGCGTTCGCGGCGAGGGAACGGCGTTGGGGCCTGCAAGTCGCCATCAGCGCGGCCGCGCTGATCCTGTCCGGCGGCTTCCTGGCGTACTTCCTTAGCAGCAATGACGCGGCCGGCGGCCCGACCGGCCGGACCGGCGTGACCACGTTGGCCGGGATGGTCACCGTCGACAAGCCCGCGTTGTTCCTGTGGGGCACGCTGCTCGCGCTCGGCCTGCTCGCGCTGCTGCTGCTCGCGGACCGGACCGTCGGCGGCGACCTGAGGACCGAGGTCTTCCCGCTCTTCTTGTTCGCACTCGGCGGGATGCTGGTGTTCTGCGCGGCCAACAACCTGCTCACCATGTTCGTGGCACTCGAGGTGCTCAGCCTTCCGCTGTACCTGATGTGCGGGCTTGCCCGCAAACGCCGACTCATCTCGCAGGAGGCGGCGGTCAAGTACTTCCTGCTCGGCGCGTTCGCCTCGGCGTTCTTCCTATACGGCCTCGCGCTGCTGTACGGGTACGCCGGTTCGGTCAAGCTGGCCGACATCGCCACGGCGGCGGTCGGCACCGACCGGTCCGACACGCTGCTGTTCGCCGGGCTCGGCCTGCTCACGGTCGGACTGCTGTTCAAGGGGTCTGTCGGCCCGTTCCACACGTGGACGCCCGACGTCTACCAGGGAGCGCCGACGCCGGTCACGGCGTTCATGGCGGCCTGCACCAAGGTGGCGGCGTTCGGCGGGATCCTGCGGGTGCTGACCGTGGCATTCCAGTCGACCCAGTGGGAGTGGCGGGGAGTGCTCTGGGGCGTCGCGATCGTGTCCATGGCGATCGGCGCCATTTTCGGCCTCACCCAGACCGACGTGAAGCGCATGATCGCCTACTCGTCGGTGGCGCACGCCGGTTTCCTGCTCGTCGGTGCCATCGCGATGGACGCCGACGGGCTGTCCTCCACCCTGTTCTACCTGCTCACTTACGGCTTCACCACGATTGCCGCCTTCGGTGTCGTCGGCCTGGTGCGTGGCGGCGGCGGTGAGGTGTCCACCCTGTCGCAGTGGGCCGGCCTCGCCAAGCGGTCGCCGATGCTGGCGTGGGTGTTCACCTTCCTGCTCCTCGCGCTCGCGGGGATTCCGATGACCAGTGGGTTCATCGGCAAGTTCCTGGTGTTCTCGGCGGCATTGCGGGACGGGATGGCGCCGCTCGTCGTCGTCGCCCTGGTGTTCAGCGCGGTGGCGGCCTTCTTCTACCTGCGAGTGGTTGTGCTGATGCACTTCCGTGAGCCGGTCGAGGACGGTCCGACGGTGAGTGTGCCCGGCGTGTTCACCACGGTTGCCATCGCACTGGGCGTGTTCGTGACCCTGTTGCTCGGTGTGGTGCCCGGCTTCGTGCTCACCTGGGCCAGCTCGGGAGGATTCCTGTCCTGAGTGGGGCCCGCCCGCCGGCTGGACCTGCGCTGTCGTCCGTGCCACTCTCCTCTCCCGATCGTGTCGATGGCGATTACGCTGCTGGGTAATAGCCCTGCTGGGATGTGCCCCAGCAGTGAGGCAGGAATAGGGGACGGCATCCACGTGAGGGAGAATCAGACCGTGCTTCCCGCCGGGAGGCACGGAGTTCCGTTCGACTTCGCCGATCCGGCGCTGGCCACTGCTGTCAGCGCGGGCTTGGCCAAGGTCGAGGACCTGTTGCGCACCGTGGTGCTCAGTGACCTCCAGTTCGCGACCGAGACCTCGCGGTATCTCGTCGACGCCGGTGGCAAGCGGTTCCGACCGCTGTTCACGCTGCTGGCCGCTCAGTTCGGTGACCCGGACACTGAACATGTGATCACGGCCGCGGCGGCGGTCGAGCTGATTCACCTGGCCACGCTGTACCACGACGACGTCATGGACGAGGCCACCATGCGCCGCGGCGCGGTCAGCGCGAACGCCCGCTGGGACAACACGATCGCCATTCTGACCGGTGACTTCCTGTTCGCCCGCGCTTCGAAGCTGGTTGCCGATCTCGGCACCGAGGCCGGTCACATCATGGCGAGCACGTTCAGCCAGCTGGTCACCGGTCAGATGCGCGAGACGACCGGTCCGAGTGAAGGGCAGGATCCGGTCACGCACTACTTGACCGTCGTCAACGAGAAGACCGGTTCGCTGATCGCCACTGCCGGCAGGTTCGGCACCATGTTCTCCGGAGCCTCCCCGGAGCAGGTCGACGCGCTGACGGCATACGGGAACGCCATCGGAACGGCGTTCCAGATTTCCGACGATGTCATCGACATCGTGTCGCCGGCGGGTGAGTCCGGTAAGACGCCAGGAACGGACCTGCGGGAGGGGGTTCGCACGCTGCCGATGCTGTACGCGCTGGCGGAGCGCGATCCCCGTGAGGCTCGGCTTCGCGAGTTGCTGGCCGGCGCACTGTCCGACGACGCCCTCGTCGACGAGGCGCTCGACCTGCTGCGAGGGTCCGCCGGCTTGGAGCGGGCTCGCCGGATCCTGGAGGACTATGCGGGCTCTGCCAGGAGCGCGCTGGAGGTGCTGCCGGACTGTGCCGCTCGCGCCGCCTTGGTGTCACTCTCCGAATACGTGGTGGCCCGTACCTACTGAATGTATATGACACCCGTTAGTGTCATGGTTTGACGGAACGGATGGCCCCGTGGGTGGGCGCCGGGCCGTGTGGCCACCAGGAGCGGGGTCGGATCGCCAATCAGTGGGAGGCTAGGCCGTTGATGTCGCTGTTCGGACAGGTATGGCTGCTGTGCCTATTCTCCTTCGTGATCGGCGCGGCACTCAGTTCGGTGCTGTTCGCCCGACCGTTGCGCAAACGTGTGCGCGGGTTGACCCGGCAGCTGGCTTATGCCGAACGGGACCGGATCGCCGCACTGTCCATGCGGCCGCTGGTCTCGGTGACCTCGGCCAACGCGGCACAGGCCGGGATGGATCCGGCTGAGTCTCCCTTGCTCGGGCGGGGGGAACTGTCGCCGGACCACCGGCCGCTGGTGTCCCAGTCGCCCCAGGAATGGTCGTGGGCGGCGGAGGCGCCACAGCAGGTTCCCGGCCCGGACCATGACCAGAGCGGCATGCCCGCATACCTACTGACCGACGAACCAGGCGTCGGATTGGACATCACCAGTCCGATGGCGGTCATTCGGGCCGATCAGAATCCGACGACGGCCGAATCTGTGGACCAGGCCTGGTCTGGCCAGGCGCTGGCCGAGGACGTGCCGCCGGACAACTGGGAGGGCGAGTACGACGACTGGAGCGAGTGGGAGGGCGAGTACGACGACTGGGAGGGCGAACGTCTCGACGAGAACGCGGAGATGCCGCCCGAGCGAACCCAGGACTCGACGATCATCCAGTTGACCGGACCCAAGTCGGCCGACCTGCTGCGCAGAGCGGCGCAGGTGATGGCCGGGTATACCGAGCAGGACGGCCCGCGGGAGGACACGGGGCAGGCCGGTGGCGGCCCTGAGGCCGACGAATCCAGGCCGAAGGCCGGGGCGGCGCCGGCTGCTGCCTCGGCGCGGCCTGAGCAGTTCCGCCATCGGGTGGCCCCGTCTCCCGCGGCCTCATCCCCCGTGTCTGGGCCTCCGGCCCCGTTCCCGGTGCGTTCGGCGACGCCACGTGTCCCGGACGTCGAGCCGAGCGGGGGCCGCAAGCGGTCGCTGTTCGAGCCGGTACCCGAGCCGGGTGGGCGAGCTCTGCAGAGCGGTCCGCACGGGTTCCCACCACTGCAGACGCCGGCACCGTCGCTGCCCGGTCTCGCCGCGGTCCCGCCGTTCACCCCGAGAATGGTGGGAGACGCCGCCGACCCGAAGCCGGCCTCGCCGTCGACGGAGCTGCCCAAGCGAACAGCCGGCGCCGAGGCCTGGCCACGGACGGGTTTCGGTGACACACCGGACCTCTCGACGCTTCCACCACTGTTTGGTGCCAGGTCGTCCTCGGGGCCGAAGCCGCAGTTCTTCCCCCTGCTTTCGAGGAATGCCGACCAGGCGCCTATCCGCCGGCCTCTCAGTGGTGGGCCGCGCACCCCGTTCGGCCCGGGATCGGCGTTGCCCAAGCCGGACGGTTCGGCGCCCTCACCCGACTACGTGGTCAAGGCGCTGGTCTCGTCCAGGAGGTATCACACCGCCGAGTCAGCGGAATTCCAGACGATGAATGCCGAGGTCTGGTTCCGCAGTGTGGAGGAAGCCAAGCTCGCCGGCTTCAGGTCCACTGACACCGAGAACGCGCAGGCCCAGATCGAGGCGTAGACGCGACGGCGCTTCCCGACTCAGTCGAGGACGGTCCAGGTGTCTTTGCCGCGCAGCAGCGACGACAGATCGGCTGGCTTGTCCTTGGCCGCGGCCACCTGGGCACGGGCGAGGTCGTCGTATGCCGGCCGGCTGACCGACCGGAACACGCCGATTGGGGTGTGGTCCAGTTCGCTGCCGCTGAGTCGGGACAGTGCGAAGGCGTAGGACGGGTCGTCCAGGGTCACGTCGTGCACGACGAGTGCCTGCTCGCCGACCGCGGCGACCTCCGCGACACGTAGCGCTCCGGTTTTCGGATCACGTACCACGCCGTGCTGCCCCTCGGCCCCAAATCGGATCGGTTCTCCGTGTCGGAGCGGAATGATCCGGTCCGTCCGCTCGCCTGCGTCCTTGAGCACGTCGAAGGCGCCGTCGTTGAAGATAGGGCAGTTCTGGTAGATCTCGACCAGTGCGGAGCCCCGGTGTTCGGCGGCGGCCCGCAGCACCTCCGTCAGTTGCTTGCGGTCGGAGTCGAGCGCACGGCCGACGAAGCTGGCTTCGGCGCCGAGTGCCAGAGACACCGGGTTGAACGGATGGTCCAGCGACCCCATGGGGGTGGACTTGGTGACCTTGCCCTCTTCGGAGGTCGGCGAGTACTGCCCCTTGGTCAGGCCGTAGATCCGGTTGTTGAACAGCAGAATCTTGAGGTTGACGTTGCGTCGCAGGGCGTGGATCAGATGGTTGCCGCCGATGGACAGCGCGTCCCCGTCACCGGTGACCACCCAGACTGACAGGTCTCCGCGCGAGGTGGCCAGCCCGGTGGCGATCGCCGGGGCCCGGCCGTGGATGGAATGCATGCCGTAGGTGTTCATGTAGTACGGAAACCTGCTCGAACAGCCGATTCCGGAGATGAAGACGATGTTCTCCCGCCGCAGCCCGAGCTCGGGAAGGAACGACTGGACGGCGGCGAGTACGGCGTAGTCACCGCAACCAGGACACCAGCGGACCTCCTGGTCGGTCTTGTAGTCCTTGGCGGTCTGTGCCCCCTCGAAGGTGGGCACGCCGGCGAGACCCGGCAGGCCAAGGTCGATGGTCGTCATGAGTCGAGCCCCTTCACGAAGGCGGCGAACACGTCCTGCAGCTCCTCGGCCTTGAACGGCAGGCCGGCGACCTTGGTGTAGCTCGCGGCGTCCACCAGGTACTTCGCGCGGAGCAGCAGGGCGAGTTGTCCCATGTTCATTTCTGGAACGACGACCTTGTCGTAGTTGGCGAGTAGCGCGCCGAGGTTCTTGGGGAACGGGTTGAGGTTGCGCAGGTGGACGTGGGCGATGTCCATCCCGAGCCGTCGGACCCTTCGGCAGGCCGCACCGATCGGCCCGAACGAGGAGCCCCAACCCAGCACCAGCACGCGTGCGGCGCCGGATGGATCGTCGACCTCGGCGTCGGCCACCGCTATCCCGTTGACCTTGGCCTGCCGCAGCCGGACCATGCGGTCGTGGTTGTCCGGATCGTAGGAGATGGAGCCGGTGTTCTCCGCCTTCTCCAAGCCGCCGATGCGGTGTTCCAGTCCAGGGGTGCCAGGCAGCGCCCACGGCCGGGCCAGGGTTTCCGGATCACGCAGGTAGGGCCAGAACGCACCCGATCCGTCGGTGGCGTTCGGCTCGGTGGCGAACCGCACGCTCAGATCCGGCAGGTTCTCCACCTCCGGCACGAGCCAGGGCTCGGACCCGTTGGCGATGTAGCCGTCCGACAGCAGCAGTACGGGAGTCCGATAGGTCAGTGCGATCCGGGTGGCCTCCAGCGCCATGTCGAAGCAGTCAGCCGGCGAGCGGGGCGCCACGATCGCCACCGGAGCCTCACCGTTGCGGCCGAACATCGCCTGAAGCAGATCGGCCTGCTCGGTTTTGGTCGGCAGTCCGGTCGACGGTCCGCCGCGCTGGATGTCCAGCACGAGCAGTGGCATCTCGGTCATCACCGCCAGACCGATGGTCTCCGACTTCAGTGCGATGCCGGGACCGGAGGTCGAGGTGACCCCGAGGGCGCCGCCGAATGAGGCGCCGAGCGCCGCACCGATACCGGCGATCTCGTCCTCGGCCTGGAAGGTGGTGACTCCGAAGTTCTTGTGTTTGGCCAGCTCATGGAGGATATCGGAGGCCGGTGTGATCGGATAGGTGCCGAGGAACACCGGCAGCTTCGAGCACTGGCCGGCGGCGACGATGCCGTAGGCCAGCGCGGTGTTGCCGGTGATCTGCCGATAGGTGCCCGCGGCCAGCTTCGCGGGCGCGACCTCGTAGGTCACCGCGAAGCTTTCGGTGGTCTCCCCGTAGTTCCAGCCGGTGCGGAAGGCAAGCACGTTGGCCTCCGCGATGGCGGGCAGCTTGGCGAACTTCTCGCGTAGGTAGCGCTCGGTGCCCTCGGTGGGGCGGTGGTACATCCACGACAGCAGGCCGAGCGCGAACATGTTCTTGGCCCGCTCGGCGTCCTTCTTGGACAGTCCGCTCGGCTCGAGTGCTTTCCTGGTGAGAGTGGCCATCGCCACCGAGTGCACCTGGTAGGACGCCAGCGAACCGTCCTCGAGTGGGTTGGTGGCATAGCCGACCCTGGTGAGGTTGCGCTTGGTGAACTCGTCGGTGTTGACGATCAGCGTGCCGCCGGGAGGCAGGTCGGTGATGTTGCTCTTGAGTGCGGCCGGGTTCATCACGACGAGGACGTCGGGGCGGTCGCCGGGGGTGAGAATGTCGTAGTCGGCGAAGTGCAGCTGGAAGCTGGACACGCCGGGCAGGGTGCCCTGTGGCGCGCGGATCTCCGCCGGGAAATTGGGCAGAGTGGCGAGGTCGTTGCCGAAGGCCGCGGCCTCCGACGTGAACCTGTCTCCAGTCAACTGCATGCCGTCGCCGGAGTCGCCGGCGAACCTGATGACCACGCGGTCCATCTTGTGGACTTCTGTGTGTCGTGTCCCCCTACCCACGTCGATGCTCATGGGCCCGGTTGCGCCTCTCTCTCCCTCAGCCACGTCCCCAAGTGGCACGCCAGGGCCACGTGTCGCGGAGGCCCCAGCTGTCCGCCGCTGTGCCGTCACATCACCCTGTGCGCCGGCGTTGCGTGTTCCCTCCCGAGCCTAGTCGTCCTGTCTGAATGAGGAGACGCCGCTTCCAGGACCTGAGAGCCCGACGAAAACAGGCCGGTCCGCGATCCGCCCCCAGACGCCGAGGGTAGTTTCCACGAGTGGGGACCGGCGTAAAAAATGAGACAGACGTCACACTAAACCAGGTCGCTAGCGTTCAGGGGCCGGTGGTCGGTCCAGCAGGGTGGACAGCACCACCGTGGAGATCGTCCGGTCGATGACGTCCACGGCGCGCAACCGCTCCAGCACGCTCTCCAGATGGTGGATGTTGGCGGCGCGCAGGTGCACGATGGCGTCGGCCGCACCCGAGACGGTGTAGGCCGCGACGACCTCTGGCAGCGGTTCGAGCCGGAACCGGATCTCTCCCGGGGTGACGTTGCCCCGGCAGTGCACCTCGACGAACGCCTCCGTGCCCCAGCCGAGGGCTTCCGGGTCGACTACCGCGGTGAAGCCGCGCAGCACGCCCGAGTCCAGCAGCTTGTCGACCCGGCGTTTGACGGCGGGGGCCGAGAGGCCGACGGTGTCCCCGACGTCGGCGTAACTCGATCGTGCGTTGGAGACCAGGCACGAAATGATTCGCTGATCGATGGCGTCCACACGCAACATTTTGCACTGAAGCGCGCAATACAGCCTCGTTGATCGGGGGTCGGCGCGCCACATAGATTTCGATCCATGTCCTCGTTGATCGACTCACCGCTTCTTGACCCGGGCGAGGCGCGGACCGCACAGCAGCGGGTAGCGACCTCACGGCGCTACCTGATGTGTCCTCCCCAGTACTTCGCGGTCGAGTACTCGATCAATCCATGGATGGATCCCGGGCAACCCGTCGACACCGGTCTCGCATTCGCCCAGTGGGCCGCGCTGAAGGACGTCTACGAACGACTGGGACACCGGGTCGAGGTGATCGACCCCGAGCCTGGCCTGCCCGACATGGTGTTCGCGGCGAACTCGGGAACCGTCATCAACGGGGTCGTGCTCGGTGCCCGGTTCCGCGCTGAGCAGCGTGCCGCCGAGGCCGACCACTTCCGGCGGTGGTTCGCGCGCAACGGTTATCACACGATCGTCATGCCGACCCGGGTGAACGAGGCGGAGGGCGACTTCGCCTGGACCGGCACGGTGTTGCTGGCGGGCAGCGGCTTCCGCACCGATCCCGCCGCCCACGCCGAGGCGCAGGAGGTGCTCGGGGTTCCCGTGGTGTCGCTGCGCCTTGTCGATCCGCGCTACTACCATCTGGACACCGCGTTGTTCGTGCTTGACGACCAGGCGGGGCGGCCGCATGTCTGCTACTACCCGCCGGCCTTCTCGCCGGGTTCTCGCCGGGTGCTCAGGCGCTTGTTCCCCGACGCCGTGATCGCCGGCACCGCGGACGCGGAGTGCTTCGGCCTCAACGGTGTGTCCGACGGCCGCAACGTGGTGTTGCCCATCGAGGCGACCACGCTTGGCGACCAGCTGCGTGAGCGCGGCTACCAGCCGGTGTATGTGGACATTTCGGAGCTGCGCAAGGCCGGCGGCGGTCCCAAGTGCTGCACCATGGAACTCCGGGACTGAAAACCCGGTTTTCAGTCGCTCACCGCATCTGGTGTCGTGTTGGCTGTGGGCGGTGGAGTGAACCGGTTCTCGGGTCCTGCATTCGCTCCGGCGCCGGCCTGTTCGGCGTGGCGTCGTGAGATCCCCGCCAGGGCCACCGCTTCGTAGTGATGGTCCTTGTCGGTCTCGGCGATGTGGGAGAACACCTCCGCCTGCAGCTCATACCATTCTCGCCACGCTTCGCGCGACGACGAGTCGTAGGGGTAGTGCGGAATCAGCCACGCATGCGCATCCGCCAACTGATCCGGCAGACGCGACCGTCTCGTGGTGCTCATGACACACGCTCGTCTCCCGCGGTGGCCATGCCTTCATCGCACAGCTCGGCGAACCTCAGTGCGGCCCGCGACGGGTTCTGAGCGAACAGCACGGCCAACTCTCGACTGCCAGGCTCGTCGTCCACTTGGACGGACAGCAGGGTGCCGGCACCAACATCCACAAACAGCGCCGGCCGGCCGGCTTGGTCCTCCATCACGCTGGCCGAGTCGCCGAATCGAGGCGGATCACCGCGTACACCGGCATACCGATGTCCCTTCTACCTGTGGCTTGGCAGCTGGTCTAGCCGCCGCCACGAGCTTGCGGACTACAGTGGTGGTGAGGCCAGGAGATGCGGCAAGCGCGCATCAAATGCGCATATTCGGGGAGGTGGCCAGCGCGTGGAGACCTTCGCGGAGGTCCTGCGGAGGCTGCGTACCGCCAACGGCCTCACCCAGGGGGACTTGGGTAAACAAGCCAACTGGAGCCAAAGCCAAGTCAG
>JAFAZC010000202.1 GCA_019239965.1 Kutzneria sp.
TGCTGGCCGCCCTGCGCTCGGAGCCGTTCGACCCCACCCCGGCCAAGGAGGTCGGGGGCAGCCTTGTCCGGGCGCATTTCACGGCCCCGGAGGCGCTCGGCGCCACCTTGCTGCTGCTCGGCACCGAACTGGCCGGTCGGATCGCCAAGGCATCCGGCGGGAGCCCGCCCGCCGACCGCGTCATCCAGACGCTCGGCTGCCTCAGCACCGGCTATGCCGAGGCGCTTCGGGAGCGGACCTTCGATGAGCAGGAAGTCATCAAGCAGGCGATGTGGCTGGCCACCGACATGGCCCAGCGTCGGCTGCGCGACAGCGAGGCCCGGTTCCTCGCGGTGTTCGATTCGGCCGCGATGGCGTTGGTCATCTGCGACTTCGACGGAGTGATCCTAGAGTCGAACCGGGCGCTGCAGGATCTGCTTGGATACACCCACGACGAGCTCGACGCCCTCAATGGCCGGCAGATCGTGCATCCCGACGACCTTGATGAGCTGGTGCGGCGTTGTGGCGTGCTCTACCGCGGCGAGGCGGCCAGCTTCCGGCTGCGCCGTCGCCTGCTGAAGAAAGACGGCGACGTGCTGTGGGGCGACGTGACCGTGTCCGCGGTGCGCGACGTGGAGGGGATGCCCGTCTACCAGGTCGCGATGATCGAGGACGCCACCGCGCTGCACTTCGCCAATCAGGCGATGGCGACGCTAGGCATGCAAGATCCGCTGACCGGTCTTCCGACGAGGGCCGCGTTCATGGCCAGGCTGGACAGCCTGATCGGCAGGGTGGACCATCCGACGCGGGTCGCGCTGTGCGTGTTCGGTATGGACGGCTTCGCCATGATCACCGATGGCCTCGGCCCCGAGGTCGGCGACGACGTACTGCTCAAGATCGGCACGAAGCTGCGCTGGCACGCCGAGGACAACGGCATGGTGGCCGCGAGACTCGGCGGCGACGAGTTCGCGTTGCTCGTTCCGGAGTCCGAGGGCACCAGGACCGTGACACCGCTCGTCGAGGAGGCGATGCGGCTGATCAGCGAACCGATCACCGTGCACGGTCACCGGCTGTCGGTGCAGTCCAGCGTCGGGATCGTGGAGCGGGCGGTCGGCGGCGAGCTGCCCGCGCAGCTGCTCAAGGATGCGACGATGGCGCTGCACTGGGCCAAATTGGGCGGCAAGGCTCAGTGGCAGCTGTTCGATGGGCAGCGGTCGGAACACGACAGTGCCGAACTGGAGCTCGCGCTCACGCTGCCGATCGCGTTGGAGAACGAGGAGTTCGTCGTTCAGTACCAACCGGTTTACGGGTTGGCCAACAACGAACTGTTGTTCGTCGAGGCACTGTTGCGGTGGGACCATCCTGAGCGAGGCATGCTGGGGACCGACGCCTTCATGTCGCTGGCCGAACGGACCGGGTTGGTCGTGCGCCTGGCGGACTGGACGCTGCGGCAGGTCTGTGCCACGGCGAAGAGGTGGCTGGACGAGTTCGGGGACCGTGCACCGGTGGTCAGCCTGCGGCTGCCGACGAGGCAGGCCCGCGATCCGGACTTCCTGCCGAACGTGCTGCAGGTCCTTTCCGACAGCGGTCTTCCGGCCACGCTGCTCCAGCTCGATCTGCCCAGTGAGGCGGTGTCCACCGAGCTGGACGCGCACGCCGAGGACGTGGAGATGCTGACCGAACGGGGAATCCGGTTCAGTGTCGACGGTTTCGAGGGACACGATCCCGGCTTCGTCAACACCATGCCGCTGCACATGTTGAAGAGCAAGCGGCTGGTCGTGCAGTCCTCACTCGGCGAGCGGGACCCGATCCGCGTCACGGTCGCGTGGAACCTGGTCTCGCTGGCACACCAGATGGACATGGTCGTCGTCGCCGAAGGAGTGTCGGCAAGCGACGACCTCGACTGGCTGCGTGAAATCGGGGTGGACGGCGCCCAAGGGGACCTGCTTGGCGGGCCCCGGCCGGCCGAGGAGATCGAAGAACTGTTCCGCCGCTGAGCCCGCTCACCTCGGACGCCAGAGCGCGATCGGCCGCCCTGAACTCGCGGCGACGGTGCCGACGGCGAGATGGGCGGCCGCCGCGACACTCAGCGCGAGGAGAAATGCCGGCATGACACCGAAATCAGACAGGCTTGTGGCGACCGTCAGGAAGAACGCCGACGCGGAGAACGTCGACAGCACGACGCCGCGCACCATCGCCGTCGCGCTGGCCGGACCCGCCTCGTTGTGGACGAAAACCACCAACAGGCCGGTGAACACGGGCAGCGCCGCGACCAGGCCCGCGAGCCGGGACCCGAGCAACGGCGCGGATTCGGTGACCAGCAAGGTAAACACGACGGCGACGAGCATTCTGGCGGGCAGCTCCCATGTCGGCGTCGGCCGGTCCACACTGTCGGTCGGCGCGTCGGGCCAGCCCGCGAGCACCGCGACAAGGCCGAGGGGCACGATACTTTCCTGAAGCAGCAACGAAAAGCCAACCATGTCCTGGATGAGTGCGGCGATCGCGAAGCAGGCCAGGCCGGCCGCCAGCGCCACCGGCCACCGGTGGCGGGCGACGGCACGGGCGTAGCCGAGGCAGAACAAGGCCACGCAGAGCTGGCCAGCGAGTGAGGAAACGCTGGCCGTGGCGGCGAACTGGGACCCTCGGTCAATGGCGAGCATCAGCAGCAGAGGCGCCGAGGTGAGCGGAAGGCCGATGAATCGGCCTCCGGCGAGGTGGCCCCACCGACGTTGGACGAGCGTGGCGATGGCGATCAACAGCGGCGTGAGCAGCAGTTTCAGCAGCAGGGGTGGCATGAATACGAGCCTGTCAGTGATCAGGCCTCAGGTGTCGCGAAATTCTCAGTAATATCCGGTACTTGTCCGAGTAAAACTCAGTAGAATCCGATTATGGCCGCGAATAACTCAGCATCAGACCTGGATGTCGTGGATCGGGAGATCCTGAGCGTGCTGCTACACGAGGGCAGGATCACTTACCAGGAGTTGGGCAGGACGGTTCGGCTCAGCGCCAACGCGGCAGCCGAGCGGGTACGCAGGATGCGTGCCAGCGGGGTGATCCGGGGCTACCGCGCGGACCTGGACTTCGCCGCACTGGGCCGGCCGCTGGTGATGGTGTCCGACGTGCGACTGCGAGAAGGGGTGCCGGGCAAGGAGTTCGAACGCGGGCTGGCGCATTTCCCCCAGGTCCTGTCCGCCGCGCACGTCACCGGCGAGTACGACTACCAGCTGCGGGTGGCCTGCACGGACACCTACGAGTTCGAGGAACTCGTCGACCGGCTCAAGCGAGACCACGGGGTCCGTGCGGTGCGCAGCCGGCTACTACTGCGGCAGATTGACCTGGATCCGGCCCGGGTGCTGGCGAACCCGTGAACCGGGTTGACTTTGTACCGCTCATTGTCTTAGCTTGTTGCTACAAGCAATGAGACAACGGGAGAGGCGATGGGATACATCGACGCGTGGCTTGCCCGACACCAGGGATTCGATCTCGGTCCGCGCGAGTTGCTGCTCGCCCGGCTGTCGCTACGCCAGCGGGTGCGGCGGTTGCAGCTCAAGATCACGCTTCCGGCCACGATCATCCTGGCGGCCCTCTATGTCGTGTTCCTCTGCATGCCTCCGGCGTCCTCCGAGACGAACCTACCCGCTCTGGGCGTGTACTTCGCCCTGGCCATGGTGTTGACGATCGCGACCTGGTTCACGGCGCACTGCCATCGAACCGGCGAGCGCCACATCGCCCGAGACCTCACCGCGCGGATCGCGCGTTCCGAGGCGGTGCGTCTGAGGACCATGCTGGGGCCGTGGACCAGCACGGCGGTGGCCGTGTCCTATGGCGGCGGACTGGTCGTCGGCGGGGTGGCAGCGGTCATGGCGTCGTCGCAGCCGGATCGGATCACCGCCGTGGTCTTCCTGATCGGGCTTGTCGTACTCGGTGGGATGACCGCACTGGCTCTCAAGCACGTCCTGCACCGGCCGGCCCTCGCCGTCGATCCGGGTTCACTGCTGGCAGACGACCTGCTGCGCACCGAGGACGCCCGCGGCCTGGCGGCACCCCTGTTGCCAATGCTGCTCGCGGGGTCGGTCATGCTGGCCGGACAGCACCGTTCCGGAACGAGCACTCTGCTGGACGGATTCGTGATTGTCTGCTCCATCTTCGTGGCCGTCGCCGCGCTGAAGGAACCGAACCAACCTCGCGTGGTGGTGCCCCGATGATCAGGATCGACAGTACTTCGGCGGTGCCGCCGTACGAGCAGGTCCGCTCCCAGCTGGCCGCGCAGATCGCCGACCGAGTGCTGGCCGTCGGCACGAGACTGCCGACGGTCCGCCAACTCGCGGCGGACCTCGGACTGGCCGTCAACACCGTGGCGAGGGCCTACCGGGAGCTGGAAGAGGCCCGCATGGTGGAAACCCGTGGGCGGGCCGGCACGTTCGTCAGCGCGGCGGGTGAACGCAGCAGAATCCGCGCCGAACAGGCGGCACGGCAGTACGCGAGCACGGCGGTAGGGCTCGGACTGACCGCCAGCGAGGCCCTGGAAATCGTTCGCGCCGCGCTGGCCAACGCGGCAGGCTCACCGACGTGACACGCTTGCGTATCCCCGCCCATCTCGCCGAGCTGGCTCGCAACGACAACCCTGCCTTCCTCGACTGGGTGAGCCGCCTGCCCGACACCATCCCCGAACTGGTCGACCGGTTGGGCGTGCGGGTCGGCGAGCCCTACGAACCCGGCGGATACTGCTCCTGGGTCGCACCCGCCCGCAACGCCGCCGGTGAGGAGGTGGTGCTCAAGGTGGGCTGGCGCCACCCCGAGTCCGAGCACGAGGCCGACGCTCTGCGGGTGTGGAACGGAGACGGCGCCGTCCGGGTGTTCGCCTCGGCGACGTTGGGTGACTCCGACGTGCTGCTGCTGGAACGGTGCGCCCCGGGAACCACGCTCCGCTCGGCGCTGCCCGGAGCGGAACAGGACGTCGTGGTCGCCGGCCTGCTGCGGCGCCTGTGGCGCACTCCGCCGGCCGACCACCCGTTCCGTCCACTGTGGCAGATGTGCGACCAGTGGGCCGCCGAGGCCGAGTCGGCCGAGATTCCCGACGGAGTGGACCGTGGTCTTGTCCGGGAAGGCATCGCGCTGCTGCGTTCCCTCCCGTTGGCCACGGACGACAGCGTGCTGCTCTGCACCGACCTGCACGGCGCGAACATCCTCGCGGCACGACGGGAACCGTGGCTGGTCATCGATCCGAAGCCTTATCTTGGTGATCCTGCCTACGATGCGGTGCAACACATGCTGAACCGCGAGGACCGCCTCGCCGCCGATCCCGCTGGTCTCGCCAGGCGCATGGCGGATCTGCTTGACGTGGACGCCAAGCGCGTCGTCCTGTGGTTGTTCGCCAGGTGCGTCCAGCAGGGCCTGCACGAGATCGCGGCCCGCCTCGCCCCATGACGGCGCCCCGCCGGTGGTCTCACGTGCCATTGATCTCGTGGCCCACCGCGACGACATCGCCCTGTTCGGCGGCCGGCCACACTCGGTCGTCGTCCTCGGCCGACCGCTGGCGCCAGTCGGCCATCCGGTACACCGCGTTAGGCGGCTCCCGTCGGGGCTCCTCGACTCGGGCGCGTTCCGCCGCGAAATGGCGGAAGTGCAGTCCAGGATCGCCAACGACATCGGCGGCAGGGGCGCCACGGTGACCAATGTAGCTACTACCGTGGTCGCCAGCCTGAGCACAGTGGTGGCCAGCCTGGTCGCGATGATCGCCCTCGACTGGCGGCTGACCCTGATCTCGCTGCTCGTGCTGCCGCTGTTCGCCTGGCTGAGCCGAAGCGTCGGCGCACAGTGCAGGGCGATCACCCGTCAGCGCCAGCAACAGTTCGCGCTGATGTCCACCCTTGTCGAGGAATCGCTGTCGGTGAATGGATTCCTGCTCGGCCGGGTGATGGGCCGCGCCGAGCTGCTCAACGACGAGTTCGCCAAACAGTCCACCGCGCTGACCGAACTCACCGTGCGTTCCGCGATGGCCGGCCGCTGGTGGCAGTCCAGCGTCCAGATCATCATGGCGGCCACTCCGGCGCTGGTCTACTGGGTGGCGGGGTTGACGGGGGACGCCGGTCGGCCGGTGATCTCGATCGGCACCCTCGTCGCGTTCACCGCGTTGCAGCAGGGGCTGTTCGGCCCGGTCGTCGACATGTTGCAGCTCGGCATCATGGTGCAGAGCTCAATGGCCCTGTTCGAGCGTGTCTTCGAGTATCTCGATCTGCCAGTGGACATCCCGGAGCCGGCCGAGCCGGTGCGCATGGACCGGGCCGCCGGGCACGTCAGGTTCGAAGCCGTCGACTTCTCCTACGGCGACCATCAGGTGTTGCGCGGCATCGACATCGACCTGCCGCCGGGCGGGCACCTCGCGGTCGTCGGTGCCACCGGAGCCGGCAAGACGACCCTGGGATACCTGGTGCCCCGGCTCTATGACGTGGACGCCGGCCGGGTCAGCATCGACGGTGTGGACGTCCGGGACCTGAGCTTCGCCACCCTGGCCGAGACCGTCGGCGTGGTGTCCCAGGACACCCACTTGTTCCACACCACCGTCGCCGACAATCTTCGGTTCGCCCGACCGGATGCCGACATGGACGAGATCATCGAGGCCGCGAGGGCCACACAAATCCACGACCTGATCACCTCGCTGCCCGAGGGCTACGGCACGGTGGTCGGCGAACGCGGGTACCGGTTCTCCGGCGGCGAGAAGCAGCGGTTGGCCATCGCCCGCACCATGCTGCGCAACCCCCGGTGCTGGTACTCGACGAGGCCACGAGTTCCCTGGACAGCGGAACCGAACGGGCCGTACAGCGGGCTCTCGACGCGTTGCCCGTGGGGCGGACCACCATCACCATCGCGCACCGGCTGTCCACGGTCCGGGAGGCCGACCAGATCATCGTGCTCGACCACGGTCACATCGTCGAACGCGGCACGCATGGCGAACTTCTCGGTGCCGGCGGCCACTACGCACGGCTGGTCACCATGAGCGGCCAACGTGACACGGACCTGCCGGTGAGGCGCGGGGCCCGTATGGCGTGACGTCACCACGCCTCAGGGCACAGTCGGCGGGGCTGGTGGTCGCCACCCAGCGTCGCCTCCACACAGCCAGCGGGCAGGGACCGGTAAGCAGTGGTGCCGAAGTTGGCGGTCACCGTCAGCGTGCCCGCGCCGAACGTGGTCCGCTGCACGAGGTGATCAGGGGTCAGCCAGCGGAAGTCGGTCATCGGTTCGGTTCCGGCCGCCTCGTGCAGCGGCGCGAAATAGCGTTGCAGGGCGGCGATCTGGCTGCCGTGCGCACTCAGTTCCGGTCCGTCCAGTACGACGTTTAGCGGCGTGTCATACACCATCGCCAGCAGTGTCCTCGTGGTGGCCAGGTCCGGCAGCTTTCCGGTGGGCAGCTCCCACCTGTCGAGGCTGAGCACCGAGTCGTGCAACACGGTCTCGTACAGCGGTACCCGGTATGCCGGATCGAACATCGCCTTGCCCACGTCGGCGGGCAGACGTACCGGTTGGAAGAAGAACTTCGGCGCGGTGGCGGGAGCGTAGCCGCCCCAGAACGCTTTGTCCCGTTCCAGTGCCCACAGCCCATCCGTCACCGGGGTTGCTGATCCGTGGCTGAAGGACAGCACCTGGTTGGCCCAGGCACCGGCCTTTTCCGAACCGAGCACCAACCCGCGGTCCCCGGACAGGTAACGCATCCGCTCGATCCTGTTCCGCTCGTCCGCCGCCATGGTCATCGGGTGCGCGGGACTGTGGTCGTCGAAGAACTCTCCGAACGCGTCCACGTCGAGGAAGTAGCTGTTCGCGCCGTTTGCGGTCGTCGTGTCGACGCGGTCGGCGAGATAGTGCCGGGTGGATTCGGCGGCGGCCAGCGCGGCCGAACTCAGGTAGCAGCCCCGGCCGTGGAAACCCGCCTTGACCGAACCGTCCTCGTTGTGAACACACGCCTGCGGGTACACCGGAGCCGGCCAGGACGAGGTTGACGCGTCCGAGGTGGCCGGATCCTGGGCGTTGGCCCAGGAGTCGTACGGGCCGACCAGATAACCAGCCTGCTGTGCGGCGGCCACCGCCGCCGGGCTCATCGGGTCTCCGTCGGCGTCGTAGCCGAGCCACATCCGGCTCAGCCCCAATGCGGTCAGCTGGCCGATGCCGGCCGGAGAACGCGCCGAACCCCACAGGTAGGCGTGGAAGGCGCCGAGCAGCCTGCCCGCCGCCGGGTTGGCGGCGATTTTGGCCTTCAGCGACCCGAGTTGGCCGTGCTGGGCCAACCAGGACCGGTAGTCCACGGCGGCCGAGGTCGGGGTCGGCGGTGTCACCGCGAAGGTGACCAGATAGTCCCTTTGCCCTTCGACACCGGAGAAAGTGTGGCGCCCACTCGTGGCCAGCCGTCCTCCCACGGACCCGAAGTCCAGCACGGTGCCGATGCCCTCGGGCACGAGATAGCTCGTTCCGTGCCTGCCCACGGTGTGCCCCCAGAACGGCATGGTGAGATCCGCGTTCAGATCCGCCGTACTGCCGACGAGCCCGGCTGCCGGCCCATTCCACCACGGGTCGCCGACGGGCACCCAGAGGCCGTCGCCCCTGGGGATCTGCACCGAGGAGGTGGCCGGGTCGGTGCCGGTCACCGGCCACTCCACAGCACTGTCCACCGTGGACTTCAGATCGACGAGCAGCCGTCCCGCCGACGACGTCGCGGTCACCTGGATCCCTCTGTCCGGATAGGACCAGCGGGCGCCGTTGGAGAGCCGAACGACCTGCCCCTGTCGACCGAGTGCGTCCCGCGGCGGCGCGGACAGAACGATCAACTGACCGTCGTCGGTGTACGCGGTGACCGCCATGGTCGAGGTCGACACGCTTGCCACGCCGCCCGCGATGGGGATATACACCAGATCCGCCGACTGGTCCTGCCCAGCGGCCGAACCGGCGAACACCAGTGGCGCGGCCAACGCGAGCGTGGCGACCAAGCCGACCACGGATCGAATCGGAGTCCTGGTCATTGTCGGCACCCTACCGGCACATCAGGCCTCGACCGGTGTGCCGATCACCACGTGACGGGCACCTCCACGAGCCCGCCGCCGAGCCGACCTGTGCGCAACCGCAACTCCTCGACGGGCACCGCGAGCCGGAGAGTTGGGAACCTGCGCAGCAGCGCGGTGAACACCACCTGCAGCTCGAGGCGTGCCAGGCTGGCGCCGACACAGTAGTGCGCCCCATGTCCGAAGGTGACGTGATGGTTGGCCTTGCGCCCTATGTCGAACCGGATCGGGTCGCCGAAGGTCCGTGCGTCGTGGTTGGCGGCACCGATACTGAGCAGCACCGCTTCCCCCGCCTTGACCGTCACGTCCCCCACCTCGATGTCGGCGCGGGCGTAGCGCGGCAGACCGCCACCCTCGTTGGCACTGCGCCGCAGTATCTCCTCGACCGCCTCGGCCATACGTGTCTCGTCGCGCTCGACGAGCTCACGCTGCTCAGGATTGGTCAGCAACAGGACGGTGCCCCAGTCGATCCGCACCACCGTCGTCTCGTGACCGGCGAACAGCAGACCGGCCCCAAGTTGGGCAAGGTGGAAGTCGGGGACCTCCCCGCCGTGCGCGGCGAGGAGGTCGGAGAGCAGGTCGTCGCCGGGCTCGGCGCGTTTGCCGGCGAGCAGCCGGTCCATGTAGGCGGTAAGCCCCTCCCAGCCGGCCGCCGATCGGGCACCGTCGACGGTGTCCGAGGCCGCGTCGGACAGGGCGCGGAACTCCTCACGATCGGCGTAGGGCACGCCGAGCAGATCGCAGATGACCAGTACTGGCAACGGAACTGACAACGCCTCGTGCAGGTCGACCGGGGGCTCGCGGCGTGCCATGGCTTCCAACAGGTCGTCGACGGTGCGTTCGACCAGCGGCCGCATCGCCCGGATCCGGCGGGGCGAGAAGGCCGGCATCAACATCGCGCGCATGGCGGCGTTATCGGCGTCCTCGGTCTCGTAGTTGTCCCGTGCCCCACCGATCAGCACCGAGTTGCTCACCTTCGCGGCCCGCTCCGGCTCGGGGTGTGACTGCCCCAGTCGGGGGTCAGCGAAGAGGGCTTTCACCTCATCGTGTCGGGTCACCAACCACGCCTCGTCGCCAGCGGCGGTGCGTACTCTCGTGATCGGCCCCTGTTCCTGCAAACGGAGCAATTCGGGCGCGAGGTCGAACGCGCTGGGCCGCGGGAACGGAAGGGACGGAAGATCGGTCATGGCTACCCCCTTGAGATGTATACTCAAGAATATACATAGGCATGTCGACATGGTCGACCCTGGGGAACCCCGCCATGACTGACATTCAAGGAGTGCGGCTTCCCAGAGCACAGCGCCGCGAGCAGATCCTCGCCGCGGCCACGAAGGCCTTTGCCCACGCCGGCTATACGGCGACCAGCCTGAACGACATCGCCGGCGAGGCCGGAGTCAGCCGGATGATCGTGTACCGGCACTTCGACTCCAAGCGCGAGCTGTACCGCAGTGCCCTCGACAGGGTCGGCGACCGGCTGGCCGAAGCCACCTCTCACCCGGACTACACCGAACACAGCCTGAACGGGATGCTCGCGGTCGCCAAGGAGGACCCGGACGGGTTCCGGCTGCTGTTCCGGCACGCGGCGAGGGAACCGGAGTTCCGCAGGGAGGCCGACGAACTCCGCGCCGGCATGGTGGCCGCCGTCACCGGACGGCTGGCCGGGAAGGTGAACGAGCCAGCGTGGGCCGAGTGGGCCTCGACGTTCGTCGGCGTGGCGGTGATCGAGGCGGTGCTGGCCTGGCTGGACGTCGGCCAACCCGATCCGGAGGGAACCGCGGAGCGCATCCGGGCCGTCATAGCGGGCATCGTCGCGGCGGCACGCATGCCGCCGACGTGACACGATGGCGCCCAGCCCACTGATAGGACGAGCCGTGACCACACCACCTCCGGTGCCGTATTACCCGGTGGCACCACCACCGCCGAGCTACCCGGAACCGGGTGTCATACCGCTGCGCCCGCTCGGTGTCAGCGACATATTCGGCGGCGCGTTCGCCACGATCCGTCGCAATTGGCGGACGATGCTGTTGGTTCCGTTCGTCATCACGCTCGCCGTGAACGCCATTGAGGTTCCGCTGAGGTGGTTGGCGTTGAACAGCAGTCCGTTTCCCACCGCGCTCGGCCCAGTGGCGGACCACGCCGTCCTGAACTGGACGGCCGGCCAACTCTGGTCAATGGCGATCCCGGTGATCGGTTCAGCGGTGACGATCGTGTTGTTCCAGGGGGTGTTCACGGTGACGATCAGCCGTGCCGTACTGGGTCGGCCAACCACGTTCGGCCAGGCACTGCGAGCGGCGGGCCCACGCTATCTTCCGCTGATCGGCCTGTTCGTGATCGTCGCCGCTGTCCTCGCCGCGGCTCTGGCCGTGCCTGGGGGGATCGGCCTCGGCGTCGGGAGCATGGCCGGTGGAATCGGCCCTGTCCTGGGGCTGACGTTTCTCGGCATCCTCGTCGGGCTCGGCGTGGCGGCCTACTTCGCGGTGACCTTCACCTTCGCCACGACCGCGCTGATCCTGGAACCGCAGCCGATCTTCCGCGCGCTGTCCCGTTCCCGGTGGCTGGTGCGCGGACACTGGTGGCGGATCTTCGGCATCATCCTGCTCAGCGGCCTGATCGCCGCGATGGTGAGCGGTGTGGTGCAGATGCCGATCTCGATATGGCAGACGGTGTCGATACTGCACGCCACCTTCAGCGATCCGGCCGCGGCGCTGCGCACGACGGCGTCATGGCCGATGCTGATCGCGAGCGGTGTCGTCGCGACCGTCAGCGCCACGCTGATCATGCCGTTCACCGCGGCCGTTTCCGTACTGCTGTACCACGACCAGCGGATCCGCCTGGAGGGGTTCCACGTCCCGCTTGCCCAGATGGCCGGCGCGGCGACCCTGTAGCAAGCCGGCTATCGGCCCCTACAGGGCTCGCCAGTCCAGTACGGGCTCGGCGAGCGCGTTGATCGTCGCCAGCAGCCCCAACCGGGCCGCGCGCAGCTCGGCGTCCTCGGCCATCACCAGCACGGCGTCGAAGAACGCGTTGACGGGCTCGGTCAGCGCCGAGGCCACCGGAACGAACTCGGCGAGCGCTGTCGAACGCGACGGCAGCCGCGAGCTGACCCTGGCGACGGCGTCGTGCAGCGCGAGCTCGGCCGGCTCAACCAGACGTTCCGGCCGGTACTCGGCCGATGTGCCGGCGGGCACGATGCGGCGCACCCGCTGCAGCGCGGCACCCAGCGCGGCGAACTCGGGGTCACCGGCCCGCTTGTCCAACTCGGCGAGCGAGGCGTCGGCAGCGGCGGGGGCGTCGGCCAGCGGGAGCACCGCCTGCACGAACCGGTGCTCGCGACCCGCGTCGAGCAGCTGCTGCTCGTACCGGCGCACGGTGAACTCCCGCGCGTCGGCCAGCGCCGAGGAAGGCACCTCGACGCCCTGCGCGGTGAACTGGCGGGCGGCCGTGGCAAGCCCCCGCTCGAGCGTGATCTCGCCGAGCTCGGGGAAGGTCCGCAGGATGGAGACCACCCCGACGGCCGCCCTGCGCAGTCCGAACGGGTCGGAACTGCCGGTCGGGTTGGCTCCGATCGCGAACAGTCCGGCGAGCAGGTCGAACCGGTCGGCCAGGGCGAGCACCGCGCCCGCGGCACTGGCCGGCAGGCTGTCGCCGGCCCCGCGCGGCTGCTCCATCTCGGCAAGAGCCTGGGCCACCTGCGGGCTCTCGCCGGCCCGCAGCGCGTACTCGCGGGCCATGGTGCCGGCGAGGCTGGACAGTTCGATCACCATCTGGGTGGCGAGGTCGAACTTGGCCAGCTCGCCGGCCCGGCGCACGGTGACCCGGTCGTGCTCGGCGAGCTGGACGAGGTCGGCAAGATCCGCGGCGGTCGCCGCGATGCGGTTGGCCCTGTCCGCCATCGACCCGAGACGGTCCTCGAAGGTCAACTTGGCGAGGCCCACCTTGTGCTGCTCGGGAGCGACCGCGAGGTCGGCCCGCCAGAAGAAGGCGGCGTCCTCGTAACGGGCCCGCAGCACCGACTCGTTGCCAGCCCGCACCACGGCGTGGTCGCAGTCGCCATTGGCCACCGCGACGAAGTACGGCAGCAGCTTGCCGTCCTGGCGCACCGGAAGGTAGCGCTGGTGCTTGCGCATCACGGTGGTCAGGATCTGCGCGGGCAGGTCGAGGTAGCGCTCGGCGAATCCGCCGAGGATGGCGGTTGGCCGCTCGACGAGGTTGGTCACCTCGTCGACAAGGGCGGCCTCGGCTTCGACATCCACGACACCGCCGACGCTGGCCGCGAGCGCGGTGGCGTCGGCGACCACGCGGCGTCGGCGCTCGGCCGCGTCGGCCACAATCCCATGGCCGGCAAGGAATTCGAGGTAACCCTGGGCCAGGGGAACCGGTACCTCGGGGGCGTCGGCCGTGCGATGCACCCGGGTGACGCGCCCGCTGGACAGCGACGACACCGCGACCGGGACCACGGTCTGGCCGAGCAGGGCCACTAGCCAGCGGACCGGCCGGGTGAACGACAGGCCGGCGTCCCGCCAGCGCATGTTCTTGTCGGCACGCAACTCCGCGACGATCTGGCCGAGCAGCTCGCTCAGCACCGCCACCGCCGGCCTTCCCCGATCGGTCTTCACCGCACCGACGTGCGGCACCCCGTCGACCTCGATCCGGCGCAGGTCACCGACGTCGATGCCCTGCCCGCGGGCGAATCCCTGCGCCGCCTTGGTCGGTGAGCCGTCGGCGTCGTAGGCCGCGGAGACGCGCGGGCCACGCATGGTCCGCTCGGCGTCCGGTTCACCCGGCTGCACCTCGTCGACGAGGAGCACGATCCGGCGGGGCGTCGCGTACACACTGATCTCGCCGTGCCCGAGTCGGGTCGCGGCGAGCTTCGTCGCCAGTGCCTCACGCACCGTGTGGGCGGAACGGGTCACCTCGGCATGCGGCATCTCCTCGACGCCGATCTCAAACAGCAGGGTGGCCGGCGCGTCGGTGACGGGAAGCTCGGCGGGCAGTTCCGCCGCGGCCGGCGGCCTGGCGACGCCGAGCTGGTGGCCGAGCTCCTCCCGCCGTTGCACCCACAGCTGGGCGGCCTTCCTGGTCAGCGTCCGCATCCGGCCGAAGGCCTTGGCGCGCTCGGTGGTGCTGATCGCCCCCCGTGCGTCGAGCACGTTGAAGGTGTGGCTGCACTTGAGCACGTACACGTACGCCGGGATGGGCAGCCGCTCCTCGATCATGCGGCGCGCCTCGGCAGCGTAGGTGTCGAACAGCAGTTGGTTCGCCTCGATGTCGGCGTCGTCGAGGTAGTACCGGCTCATCTCGTACTCGGACTGGCCGAAGACCTCGCCGTAGGAAACACCTGGGGCGTAGGCGATCTCCTTGAAGTGGTCGACACCCTGCAGAGCCATCAGGATCCGCTCGACACCGTAGGTGATCTCCACCGAGACCGGATCGAGCGTCATCCCGCCGACCTGCTGGAAGTAGGTGAACTGGGTGATCTCCAGCCCGTCCAGCCACACCTCCCAGCCAAGGCCCCAAGAGCCGAGTGCCGGCTGTGCCCAGTTGTCCTCGACGAAGCGGATGTCATGGGCGCGCAGGTCGACGCCGAGCGCGCGCAGGCTGTCCAGGTACAGCTCCTGCGGGTTGCCCGGGTCCGGCTTGAGGATGACCTGGAACTGGGTGTGAGTCTGCAGACGGTTGGGGTTCTCGCCGTAGCGGGCGTCGTCGGGCCGGACGCTGGGTTCCACGTAGCCCACATGCCACGGCTCGGGACCGAGTACCCGGAGCGTGGTTGCCGGGTTCGCGGTGCCGGCGCCGACCTCGGTGTTGAACGGCTGCACCACCATGCAGCCCCGGTCGGTCCAGTACTTCTGCAGCGTGAGCAGCGCGTCCTGCATGGTCAACACGGAGAAACCCTCTTGCCGTCGGTCACGGGCACCTGAGCTGGCGAGATCGCACGCCAGAAGCACCTGATCCTAGAGCGCCGGTCAGGCAAGGCCTTGCGCATCCCCCACCTTGACGCCTACCCACGGCTAACTTAGTATCTAAATATTCCAATTATTGTACTAACTCACCGGGGGCGGCGATGATTCTCGTGACCGGAGCCACCGGCAGCGTCGGACGGCACGTCGTAGCGGGTCTGCTGGCCGAGGGCCACCGGGTTCGCGCCATGACCAGGGACCCCGAGCGCGCGGACATTCCCGAACCAGCCGAGGTCGTGCCCGGCGACCTCGGCGAACCGGATCAACTGGGAGCCGCGCTGCGCGGGGTGCGTGCCCTGTACCTGATGGCCATGGGCGGTGTGGCGGACCGACTCGTGGACGTTGCCGCACGTGGTGGCGTACGGCGGATAGTCCTGCTGTCCACCGGTGACGTGCTCGACGACGTCGAACGGCAACCGGACGCGGTCGCCGAGGTCCACGCGGCGTTCGAGCGGGCGGTGGCGCGGTCGGGCCTGGAGTGGACGTTCTTGCGCCCCAACGAGTTCGCCGGGAACAGTCTGCAGTGGGCGGCACAGGTCAGATCCGGTGACACCGTGTGCGCGCCCTATCCCCAGGCGCGCACGGCCCCCATCCACGAGCGGGACATCGCCGCCGTCGCGGTCCGGGCACTGACCGAGAGCGGGCACCACGGCGCGAAGTACCTGCTGACCGGACCGGAGGTTCTCACTCACGCCGACCAGCTCGCCGCGATCGGGACTGTGCTCGGACGCCGGCTGCGGTTCGACGAGATCCCGGCTGGGCGGGCACGGGAACTGATGACCCGGTACGCGCCTGCCGCCATCGTGGATGCCGTCCTCGACCAGCTCGCGGCGGCCGTCGGCCGAGCACCGGTCCTGACCGATGCGGTGCACGAGGTCGCCGGCCGGCCGGCACGTACCTTCGAGGAGTGGGCATGTGAACACCGCCCCGACTTCACCTGAGTGTGCCGCCGGCTATCCTCCGCTCGTCAGGTGCACCGACGACTGGGCGGGTTCGCGATGAAAGGTGGTTCCAAGAAGCGGCTGGTTCACGAGCTGATGCTGGCCCTCACCGAACTGCGCAACGTCTCCGATCAGGTTGACCAGGCCGTCAGCGACCGCCTCGGTCTCAACCGGACCGACGCCCGCTGCCTGGCCTGCCTGATCGTGCGTGGACCCATGCCGGCGGGCGAGCTCGCAGCGGCGGCGGGGCTCACCCCCAGTGCGCTCACCTTCGCCGTCGACCGGCTGACCCAGGCAGGCTACGCAGAACGGGCACAAGATCCCGGTGACCGCAGACGTGTGCTCGTCAGGGCCGCCGACAGGGCCGTGCGGTTCGCCGAACAGGCGTGGAGCGAGACCATCGCGGAATCCGAGCGGCAGCTGGCGAAGTACACCGCACCCCAGCTCGAGTTGCTCACCGGCTTCGTCCGCGAGCACATCCAGCTGCAACGGCGGCACGCGAGCCGCATCCGCGACGAGACGGACTGATTGACGACCTTGCCCCGATGGCTCGACGAGCATCCGACTGCACTCAGGCCATCGCCTGATCCTCGGTCCGCGTGACACCGGGAACCCAACAGCGCCACCGCACCTCGATCACGTTTATGTCACCGAGCGTAGCGGCCGAGGACGGCTGGTCGAAGTCCTGGTGGTCGTACACGACGGCAGTCGGAGGCGAGCCCATGGCGCCCAGCAGATTGTTCTCAATCTTCCTATTGAAGAGCGAATACGACGCCGCTGCCGCGCTCAGGAAGGACAACACGCTGAGCGACAACGTCCCGGCGACCGGCCTGCCGGCCGGTGCGACGTTGTTCGTGTTGGATGGAATTCCGCAAAATCCATGGTGGAAGTCCTACTTCGGCATACAGCAGGATCTCCTTCAGGCCAGCAAGGGGGCACTGGTGTTCCTCCCGGTCCAAGACCGGGTCTTCGTCCTCGCATTTGGGCGTGTCGGGCACAACTTGAGGGACGAGTCCTACGAGTACGACTTCGGAATCAGGGTGACACTGAACTGCATTGACCCAACGAAACTGAAGAACATCGACACCCTGCGACCAGACACGGCACGACGTCAACGCACGCAACACGCCATCGAGACCGGACTGACATACTTCGACTTCGACAACGACACCTCAATACTGAAGAGCGTCACCGGCAAGACGAAGGCCGAGTACGCCGACATGCTCAAACACGCCACAGGCGCGAGCAGCCTGCGCGTGAGTACGGCGGTCGAGTCGGCGAACCTGGTAGATCTGTGCACTCGCCTACTGGCACTGTATGCCGAAGACTCCTATCTGGAATCGTTTCCGGATATCCACAAGATCACTCCCGTGCGTGACCCAGAGCGGGTTTCCGCATTGAACCACCGGCTGCGGGAACAGATACGGGAGCGAGCGGACAACGTAAGTATGTCCATACCGGACTTGATCGACTACAGCCAGGGCGGCGGCAGCACGTACGTAACATTCAGCGGGGCTGGTCGCAGCCTGCTGTATCAGGATGTGTCGATCACACACTATTACGAGTACCTAAGCGGCAACGGCGTTCAACTCTCGTCCTTGACGATCGAGCGGCTGAAGACACACCAACTACGGTTGGGCAACGACGTTGACGACATCCACGGAAGTTGCAGCGTGTTCAGGTCGTTGTTGTTCGACACCACACTTCCCGGCAGCGACGCGGCGTTCCACCTGACCGAAGGAAACTGGTACGAGGTCGACCGCGACTACGTGCGGAGCCTGCAGGTCGGCCTGGATCAGTTCTGGTCCGACCTGACATTCCTGGAAGAGTGCCGGCACACTCTCGAACCCGACTACAACACGGCGGTCGGCGAGAAACCCGGCTTTGTCTGCCTGGATAGGACAACCGTGAGTCCGAAAGGACAGACCCAACTCGAACCGTGCGACCTCTACACCGTCATCGACCACCGTGCGGCGCTGGTGCACGTCAAGTTCTCCACCACCTCAAGCCAGCTCAGCCACCTGTTCAACCAGGGCACCAATTCAGTCGAGCTGCTCAAGTCGGAGGAGGGCGCCCCAGAGCGACTCATCGCGCTTCTCACGGAGAAGCACAAGGAGGGCGACGACATCGATGCCTTGACAGAACCGGTGCGGGCCGGCAACTACACGGTGGTGTTTGCGATCATCACCTGGCGAGATCCCAACAACAGGTCCTTGAACTTGCCGCTCTTCTCGCGGATAAGCCTCGCTCGCACCGTCAAGGTTCTGCATCGTTTGATGAACGTGCCCGTGTCGTTCGGTTTCGTCAAGGACGCCTCGGTTCGAGCACCCGCGAGACCAAAGCCAAGGAAAGTCCGAAAATCGTCTACGGCCGAGGGAGCGGCTTGACGCTTCGGCTGTTGCCGAAATCCCTCGCCGAGGTCCGTTCACGGAAACTGTGCCGGACACGCCGAAACCGTCCCCGGCTCAGCGCAGACCCTCGAGCACCGCACGGACCGCGTCGAGGCTGGCCCGCATCAGCCCGGTGGCTAGGCTGACCCGGGCAACCCCGAGTTCCGCGAGCTCGACGAGCGGCGGCGCCGCCGACCGCAGCAGGATGTTGACCGGACAACCGACCGTGCGCACGAACTCGTCGATCAAAGCCTTGTCCGACAACACGATCGGGTACACGCAGTCCGCGCCGGCGTCCCGGTATCGCTTGGCCCGCTCGACGCCGTCGACGAACTGTTCCCGCGTCGGCTTCTCCTCGAGAAGATCGTGGAACACGTCAACCCTCGCGTTGATCACCACTGGCACGCCCGCCGCCTCGACGGCCTCCCTGACGCCGGCGATCCGCTGCGCCTGCCACGCCGGGTCGCGAAGACCGCCGGCACGGTGGTCGGTGTCCTCGATGTTGAGCCCGACCGCGCCCGCCTCGAGCAGCATGGCGACCAGCTCGTCCGCGGCGAGACCGTAGCCGGCCTCCAGGTCCGCGGTGACCGGGACCTCGACGGACGCGGCGATGCGCCGGACGGCGGCGAACATCTGCACGGCCGGTGCCAGCTCACCGTCGGAGAAGCCGAGGCTGCGCGCGACGGCATGGCTGGAGGTGGCGACGACGGAAAACTCGGCCTCGGCGACAAGGCGTGCGGTCGCGGCGTCCCAGGCGTTGGGCAGTAGCAGCGGATCGCCTGGGCGGTGCAGCGCACGCAGCCGCCGCGCGTGTTCGACCAGCCGCGGAGTCATTCGTCTTCCGCCGGCGGCTGCCGTCGGGTGCTGACACCGATCCGGTTCCACAGGTTGATCGTGCCGATCAGCATCACAAGAGTCGCCAGCTCGGTGGCGTCGAAGTGCTTCTCGGCCTCCTGCCAGACCTCGTCGGGCACATGCGTTTCCGACACCAGGGTGATGGCTTCGGTGAGCGCGAGCGCCGCGCATTCCCTGTCGGTGTAGAAGGACACCTCTCGCCAGGCGGGCAACGCGATGATGCGTCGCTCGGACTCACCCAGCTTCCGCGCGTCGGTGGCATGCATGTCCAGGCAGAAGCCGCAGCCGTTGACCTGCGAGGCACGGATCTTGACCAGTTCGGCCAGCTTGGGGTCGATGCCCTCGTGCGCCGTCTTGTTGAGCAGCAGCAACGCTCGGAACGCGGAAGGGGCCTCAGCGGCGATGTCGAGTCTTTGTCGGTGGGTCACTGTGTCGGTCACAGGTCCAGCGTAACTCCGCTCTGGTCTACTCGTATGATCCAGCTCAATGCCAGAACAATGGACCAGCGGTGGCCGGGAACTGCACCTCGACCTCGACCCGGCGTTGGGGCGGCGGACCGCCCTGGAAAGCGCGCTGCGGGAGGCGATCCGATCGGGACGACTGTCCTGCGGCACCCAGCTGCCGTCATCCAGGACACTCGCCGCCGACCTTGGGCTGGCGCGGGGCACCGTCGTACATGCCTACCAGCAACTGCTCGCCGAGGGCTACCTGGAGAGCAGTTCGCGGACCAGCACCAGGGTGGCCGCGTTGCCGCACGTGGCGCCGAACGAGCCGGCGCCAGGATCGGAGAGCCCCGGAGTCCACCACAACCTGCGATCCGGCAGGCCGGACAGCAGCGCCTTCCCCAGGACACAGTGGGCATCGGCGCTGCGCCACGCGATCGGCACCGTCCCCGACTCCGACCTCGACTACGGCGACCCGCGCGGGCATCCGGCACTGCGGCGCGCCCTGGCCGGTTACCTCGCACGGGTCCGGGGAGTCAGGACCAGTGAGCAGCAGTTGATCGTCTGCTCCGGGTTCGGCCAGGGGCTGGCGCTGATCTGCGACGTGCTGCGTGCACGCGGCGCCTCGACGGTGGCCGTGGAGCACTGCGGGCTTCCCCAGCATGTCGACCTTGTCGCCGGTACCGGCTTGCGACCCAAGCCGGTACCGGTGGACGGCGACGGGCTGCGGATCGATTGCCTCGGGACGGCCGACGCGGTGATCGTCACGCCGTCGCATCAGTTCCCCTCCGGAATGACACTGCATCCGTCCCGCCGGACCGCACTGGTCGAATGGGCGCGCCGCCGCGACGCGCTGGTTGTCGAGGACGACTATGACGGCGAGTTCCGCTACGACCGGCAGCCGATCGGCGCCGTCCAGGGGCTGGACCCCGAGCACGTGGTGTACGCCGGAACGACGAGCAAGTCGCTGGCGCCCGCGGTACGGCTGGCGTGGTTCGCGGTGCCGCGCTGGCTGGTCGGCCCGATCACGTCCTCCCGCGCACTGGTCGAACGGCATCCGCCCACATTCGACCAGATCGCGTTCGCGCGCCTTGTCGATACCGGCGGCCTCGACCGGCATCTGCGCCGTATGCGGGCGCGCTACCGGCAACGCCGCGACCTGCTGCTGACCGCGCTGCGCACGGAGGTACCCGAGGTGCGGCCGGTCGGAGTCGCCGCCGGGCTGCACCTGACGCTGCTGCTGTCCGCGGACGGCCCGAGCGAGCTGGAGGTCCAGCGAACATTGGCCACCCAGGGTGTCGCGGTGGACGCCCTGTCGTTCTTCGCAAGGCAACCGCTGGCCGAACGTGGCCTGGTGGTCGGCTACGCGGCACCGGCCGGACACGCCTACCAGGCCGCGGTCCGGGCGCTGGTCACCGGCCTCCGCGAGGCGTTCGACGGACGGGGAGGGTCACCCGCTCAGCCGGTGGCCAGCAATCCGCGCGACGGGATCGGCTACAGCGGCGTCACATAGGCGCCCGATATGCCTCCGTCGACGAGGAAGGTCGACGCAGTGACGAACGAGGAGTCGTCGCTGGCCAGGAACGCCACCGCGCCGGCGATCTCCTCCGGCTCGGCGAACCGGCCGATCGGCACGTGCACCAGTCTGCGCGCGGCCCGCTCCGGATCGGCGGCGAACAATTCCTTGAGCAGCGGGGTGTTCACCGGCCCGGGACACAGCGCGTTGACCCGGATCCCCTCACGGGCGAACTGCACGCCGAGCTCCCGGCTCATGGCGAGCACCCCGCCCTTGGACGCGGTGTACGAGATCTGCGAGGTCGCCGCGCCCATCACGGCGACGAACGAAGCGGTGTTGATGATCGACCCCCGGCCCTGACGCCGCATGTGCGGCAGGACGTGCTTGCAGCACAGGTACACCGATGTCAGGTTGACCTGTTGGACCCGCTGCCACGCCTCGATTCCGGTGGTCAGGATCGAGTCGTCCTCTGGCGGTGAGATGCCGGCGTTGTTGAACGCCACGTCCACTGAGCCGTAGGCGTCCACCGCGGCCTGGAACAGCGCCTCGACTTCGGTCTCCTCGGTCACGTCGACCTGGATGAACAGGCCGTCCACCTCCTTGGCCACCGCGGCGCCGGACACGGCGTTGACGTCTGCGACGACCACCTTGGCGCCCTCGGCGGCGAGCCGCCGGACCGAGGCGAGACCGATTCCGCTGCCGCCACCGGTGATCACCGCTACCCGGCCGTCGAGTCGTTGTGCCATCTCACTCCTCCGTCGCGATGAACACGTTCTTGGTCTCGGTGAAGGCCGCCGCGGCGTCGGGCCCGAGTTCGCGGCCGAGTCCGGACTGCTTGAATCCGCCGAACGGGGTCCAGTAGCGCACCGAGGAGTGCGAGTTGACCGACAGGGTGCCAGACTCCACCCCGCGAGCGACGCGCAGAGCCCGTCCCACGTCGGAAGTCCAGATCGAACCGGAAAGGCCGTACCTGCTGTCGTTGGCCATCCGCACCGCGTCGGCCTCCTCGTCGAAGGGCAGCACGACGACGACCGGTCCGAAGATCTCCTCGACCACGGCGCGGTCGGTCTCCGATGACGGAGCTAGAACCGTTGGCGGGAACCAGAATCCTGGCCCGTCCGGCGCAGCGCCCCGGAACGCCACCGGCGCACCATCCGGCACGTAGGAGGCCACCTTGGCCCGATGGGCAGCCGAGATCAGCGGCCCCATCTCCGATTCGGCGTCGCGTGGGTCACCGACCCTCAGGCCACGCACTGCGGGCTCGAGCCGCTCCATGAACCGGTCGAACACGCTGCGCTGCACCAGGATCCGCGACCTGGCGCAGCAGTCCTGTCCTGCGTTGTCGAACACACCGTACGGCGCGGTTGCCGCGGCGCGCTCCAGGTCGGCGTCGGCGAAGACGATGTTGGCGCTCTTTCCGCCCAGCTCCAGGGTCACTCGCTTCACCTGCTCGGCACAGCCGGCCATGATCTGCTTGCCGACAGCGGTCGATCCGGTGAACACCACCTTGCGCACGGCGGGGTGGGTGACGAACCTCTGCCCGACGACCGGTCCTTCCCCCGGAAGCACCTGCAGGACGTGTTCGGGGATGCCGGCTCGCACGGCGAGCTCACCGATTCGCATGGCGGTCAGCGGCGTGAGTTCGGCCGGCTTGACCAGCACCGTGTTGCCCGCGGCGAGCGCGGGCGCGAAACCCCAGGAGGCGATGAGCATCGGA
This sequence comes from Kutzneria sp., assembly GCA_019239965.1. Lineage (GTDB taxonomy): Bacteria > Actinomycetota > Actinomycetes > Mycobacteriales > Pseudonocardiaceae > Kutzneria. The sequence goes on from JAFAZC010000202.1 coordinate 22,849, forward strand.
TAGTTCCACGGCACGATGACACCGACGACACCAAGCGGTTCGCAGAAGGTCACGTCAACACCGCCGGGCACCGGGATCTGCCGGCCGAAAAGCCGTTCCGGCGCGGCGGCGAAGTATTCCACCACGTCGCGGACGGCACCGGCTTCCCATCGGGCGGTCGCCGCGATGTGGCCGGAGTTCGTGGTTTCCAACCGGGCCAGGTTCTCCAGGTCGGCGTCGATCGCGTCGGCGAACCGCCGGAGCAGTCGGGCCCTGTCCCCCGGTGCCACCGCCCGCCAGGCCGGCAGCGCGGCCTGTGCTCGGGCGATCGCGGCATCGGTCTGCTCAAGTGTGACGGCTTCGACGGTGGTCACCAGCTCCTCGGTCGCGGGATTGATGACATCGAGGATCATCGTCGCCTCCTTGTCTCATCGACCAATGCCTTGAACAGGCTGACTTCCGCGTCCTGTTCGGGATGCCACTGCACGCCGAGTACGAAGCCGCCCGTGCTCAGCTCGACCGCCTCGATGACGCCGTCGGCCGCCCACCCGACGGCGTCAAGACCGGCACCGAGCCGGTCGATCGCCTGATGATGGTGACAGGACACGGTGCTGCCGCGGCCAAGGGCGCCCGCGACCCGGCTGCCGGGGGCCAGCTCGACCTCGATGGGGGTGAACTCGCCGAGGACGGGCCGGTGGACGGTGCTGCCGGTGACGTCGGGAAGGTGCTGGCTTAGTGTGCCGCCGAAGGCGACGTTGAGCACCTGCATGCCACGGCACACGCCGAGCACCGGAATGTCGGCGTCGACGGCGGCGCGTAGCAGCGCGAACTCCACGGCATCCCTCGCCACGCGAGGCGCATCGGTTCCGGGGTGGGCCGGCTGGCCGTAGCGACCGGGGTCGACGTCGGGACCACCGGCGAGCACCAGGGCATCCACAAAGGACAGACTGGCCTTCTGCCATTCCGCGACCGGCGGCAGCAACACGGGACTGCCGCCCGCACTGACGACGACATCCACATAGGTCCGTGGAAGCAGCGCGGCTTCGACATCCCAGGGGCCGTAGCGCGCCCTTTCCAGATAGCTGACGATTCCGACGACCGGGCGCGATTCACAGTCGCTCGAAGCCACGTACACGCTCCCAGTCGGTGACGGCGGAGGAAAAGGCGGCCAGCTCCACGTTGGCGGCGTTGACATAGTGATTGACGACATCGGTGCCAAAGGCGGACCGGGCGAGTTCACTCGCCGAGAACTCCTCGGCCGCGGCCGCCAGGGTTGTCGGCACGGTGGGCGCACCGCAGACGTAGGCGTTGCCGGCGACCTCGGGTTCCAACACGAGTTCGTCGTCGATGCCGCGCAGCCCGGCGGCTATCAGGCCGGACACCGCCAGATAGGGATTGACATCGCCACCGGGGACGCGGTTCTCCACTCGCAGACCAGCGCCGTGGCCGACGAGCCGCAGCGCGCAGGTGCGGTTGTCCCTGCCCCATGCGACCGCGGTCGGCGCGAAGCTTCCCGGGACGAACCGCTTGTAGGAGTTGATGTTCGGTGCCAACAGCATCGTCAGCTCGCGTAGGAAGGTGAGCTGACCGGCAATGAAGTGTCCGGCTTGCTTGGACAGCCCGTACGGTCCGTCGCCGGCGAAGGTCAACCCGCCATCCGCGCCGCGCAGGCTGATGTGAATGTGACAGGAGTTTCCCTCGCGCTGGTCGTACTTGGCCATGAAGGTCAGGCTCTTGCCCTCCTGAGCGGCGATCTCCTTGGCACCAGTCTTGTACAGCACATGGTTGTCGCAAGTCGTGAGCGCGTCGGCGTAGCGGAACACGATTTCGTGCTGGCCGAGGTTGCATTCGCCTTTTGCGGACTCGACGGCCATGCCGGCACCGCCCATCTCGTTGCGGATCCGGCGCAGCAGCGGTTCCACCCTCGAGGTCCCGAGCAGTGAATAGTCCACGTTGTACTGGTTGGCCGGCCGAAGCCCGCGGTACCCGAGGTCGTTGGCGCGTTCGTAGCTGTCGTCGAACACCATGAATTCCAACTCGGTGCCGACCAGCGCGACAAGGTCGCGCTCGGCCAGCCGGTCAAGCTGACGGCGCAAGATCTGGCGTGGTGAGACGGTGACCGGACTCTCGTCGGGCCATTCCACATCACACAGCACGAAGGCGGTCGCGGGCAGCCAGGGAACCAGCCGCAGCGTCGTGAGGTCGGGGCGCATCACGAAATCGCCGTATCCCCGTTCCCACGAGGAGATCTCGTAGCCACCGACAGTGGTCATCTCCACGTCGACAGCGAGCAGATAGTTGCACCCTTCGGTGGCGTGTTCGACAACCGTGTCGAGGAAGTAGTGTGCCGCACACCGTTTGCCCTGAAGCCGACCCTGCATGTCCACGATGGCGACGAGCACCGTGTCCACCGATCCGCCGTCGACCATGCCGCGCAACGACTCGACGGTGAGCCTGCCTCCGCCGTGTGGCATCCGGCCACCCTTCTGCCGTGCGGACAAGGGCCCGCGGCCTTCTCCACGCTGCCGGCCTTTGTGCTGCTGGCCTCCTGGAGGATCCTGATCTATTGACGGTGGGGCGTCAACTTCAGGTACAGTGGCCCCGTGCGGCGTTATCCGTGGTTTAGCGAGCCGGTCCTGGATGGACCCGGCGGCGACACCACGCGCTGACCGCGACGATCATCCAGAGCCGGCCCTGGCGAGGCGAGAAAGCCTCAGCCTTTCGTTTGCTGCTACGCAGGCAAGCCGGCTCACCTGGATCGGCTTGCGGAGAGGAATCCCCACCGTGTCCATTGGTGATCAGATACACAATCAGCGCATCGTCGGCAGCCGACCGATGATCTCCCCGGCACTGCTGCGTGACGAGTTGCCACTGACCGAAGCCGGCCAGGCTGGCGTCCTGCGCAGCCGTGCCGCCGTCACCAGGGTTCTCGACGGCGTCGACGACCGGCTGCTCGTCGTCGTCGGCCCCTGCTCGGTGCACGACCCGGTGGCCGGCCTCGACTACGCGCGCCGGCTCGCCGAACTCGCCGCGGAGCTGTCCGATCAGCTGTGCGTCGTCATGCGCGTGTACTTCGAGAAGCCGAGGACAACCCTGGGCTGGAAGGGCCTGCTCAACGATCCAGGCCTCGACGGCAGCTTCGACGTCAACCACGGGCTGCGCACCGCTCGCGCGCTGTTGCTGGACATCCTCGCGCTCGACCTACCAGTGGGATGCGAGTTCCTCGATCCGATCACCCCGCAGTACATCGCCGACACCGTCAGCTGGGGCTCGATCGGCGCGAGGACCGCACAGAGCCAGGTGCACCGCCAGCTGTGCAGCGGGCTGTCGATGCCGATCGGGATCAAGAACTCCACCGACGGCGACGTGCAGGTCGCCGTCGACGCGGTGAAGGCGGCCGCCAGCAGTCACGTGTTCCCGGGGATCACCGACGACGGGCTCGCGGCGATCTTCTCCACCAGCGGCAATCCCGACTGCCACGTGATCCTGCGCGGTGGCGCCGCCGGTCCGAACTACGACCGGGTCAGCGTCGAGGCGACGGTGGACCGCCTTGAGCGGGCCGCTCTGCCCGGCCGGCTCATCGTCGACGCCAGCCACGGCAACAGCGGCAAGGACCACCTGCGCCAACCCGTCGTGGCGGCTGAGGTCGGTGCCCGGCTGGCCGCCGGCGAGCACGGTGTCGTCGGCCTGATGCTGGAAAGCTTCCTCGTGCCCGGTCGACAGGAGCTCACCCTCGGCAGGGCGTCGGATCTCGTCTACGGGCAGAGCGTCACCGACGGATGCATGGGCTGGGAGACGACCGTGTCGGTGTTGCGGGAGTTGGCCTCGGCCGTTGCCCAGCGGCGGACGTGCGCGCTCGCGACCACCTAGCGGTCAGCCGGCCAGCCGGACCGGACGAAGGTCAGCCCGCCGGCGCCGGCGGCGCAGATCCAGGCGAGCACGAGCGTGATGATCGTCTGCGAACCGGCGTTGATCAAGACAGCCCACCACAGCGCGAGACCGAGGGCGCTCACGAGCAGCACACAGGCCAGCGCGGCCAGCGGCGAGCGACAGGGCGCCGCGGCCAACGCCAGTCGGCTGCCCGATGGCGCCCGGACCAGCGCGGCGAGCGCCAGCACGGCCACGACCGGCGGTAGCACGAGCCCTCCCCAGGCCAGCAACGGAGCGGGCCGGGACCCGCCGGCTACCACCAGGAGGGTGATCAGACCCACCACGACAGCGCAGACCGGTCGAGCCGACTGCTGGAACAGCTGGGTGATGTCGGGACGGTCGGCGGGCCGGGCATCCGGCACCCTCCTGCGCAGCCGGGTCAACTGCACTCGAATCCTCGAGTCGTCCGGCGCCTTGCGCAGCGCCGCCCGGTAGGCACGCTCGGCCGTTGAGAAGTCCCGGATCCGCACGGCGGCATCACCGAGCAGAAGATACGGCCGCACCTGGGTCGGTCCGAGTTCCACCGAGCGCCGGGCCGCCGCCAGCGCCTCCGGCCAACGTCGGGCCGCGGCCAGCGCCTCGGCCAACGCGAAGGGGCACCGCCAGTCCGACGGTGCGAGCCGAGCCGCCCTGCGAGCGGCCGTGACGGCTTCACGGTGCCGATGAAGGCCGCTGAGCGCCCTGCTGGCCAGCCGCTGAGCCAGGGCGCGGTCACCGCCTAGCGGCAACGCGCGAGTGGCGGCCGCCAGCGCGGCCGCAGGGTCGCCCCGGTCCAGATGTGCCGCCGCGAGCCGACACCACACGTCCTGCCGATACGGGTGTTCGACGGTGATCGGTTTGAGCAGTGCGATGGCCTTACCCGCTCGTCCGCTCGCGGTCAGCTCCGCCGCCTGGTGCAGCACCGAACTGATCGGCTCGACCATCGCTCGCGTCCTCCCGCGCTCAGCGACTATGACCACCGATCTCATCTTGACAGGAAGTTCACGCCAGAAGAGCGGCTTGGCGATACCGGCGTGTCGCCCATTGCGGTACCGCCACTCAGTCCAATGCGGTTTTCATGATCATATCCGGCCTGGCCGACCTTGTCAGAGACGGGACACCAGCGGCCGCCCTGCCATGTTTGTGCAGGTCATCCATTCATCCGCTCATCCTATCTACTGTCGGTTCTGTGATCCTGGTCACACCACTCCCTCTCATTCGCCTGATCAGGTCATCTCCGAGCACTTTCGTACGGTGAATTACCGTTACCTCTGGACCCATCCCCAGATGAGTGACAGATTGAACCGAGAAGTTCGCCTGGGGGCGACATTGAGTGAACGTGAACAGGAGCACTGCGGATGAGCGGTCTACTCCCGACCACGTTGAGATGTTGGGAACTTGAGGGGTGGACACTATGCGTAACGACCACATGACGCTCCGCGCGACGATGGTTTTCGACCTTCTCGTGCCGGAGGCACCCGCGGTGCCGGTCGAGGTTGAGCTGCGCTACGACACTCGAGACCCCTACGCCGTCACCGCGGCCTTCCGGTCCGGACCGTCCGGCTGGGTCGAGTGGTGCTTCGCCCGCGATCTGCTCGCCGACGGCCTGATCGCCGAGGCCGGCAACGGCGACGTCCGTATTCGACCGGTCCCAGGCAGTATGGAGCTGGTCGAACTGGTGGTCAGCTCCCCGGCGGGGTTGGCGATGTTCGAGGCCCCAGCACAGGAACTGGCTGACTTCCTGGATCGCACCTACGACAGCGTGCTGCCCGGCAACGAGAGCCACTGGGTCAGCGTGGATGATGCGCTGATCACTCTGATGCCTCGCGACCTCGCCTGAATCGGGGCATCTCTCCAAGTTTGGCGGCCTAGTCGCCTCCATATCGTGTTGTGAACCCGTTGTTGTCACTCACCCGGATTACAGCTGATACCCCACTCGTGCAAGGCTGAAACGAGTTCCGTGAAGTCGCTTGGCGGTCACGAACGATGCAGCCCTGTCAGCCGCGTCACGTCGTGGACCGGCGTGCGTCCCATCGCGGCAAGGCTCCCGCACCCTCGGGTAGGCACCCTGCAGACAGGCTGGAGGTCGGAGAAGTGGACCACACGGAGTGGTTGGTGACCTGTCGCGACGTAGCCGGTCGCCGCCGGAATCTCACGGTGTTCGTCAGCCAAGGGCATGTGGTGGTGGTCGCGCCCCCCGGAGAGACCGCGGTGTTCGCTCCGCTCGAGGTCGGCCGACTGCGCGCTGCGTTGCGTGACGCCGTGGTGAAGGCCACCGTGGTCAGCGCCGTGGACTCCCCCGAGCCGTGACGTGGCCGCGGGCATTCGCGCCACTGAGGGGCATGGCCACAGGTCTGCTGACGCTGTCCCGCGCACGGTCCCTCCGCGCGGTCCCACCGAATCGGCTGTTCGGCTTGGTTGACGGGTACCTGCGCTGGGGACTCACCCTGCCGTTCGGCTACGCCTTCGGCGCCGCGGCGCGCAGGCACCAGGTCGCGATCGTCGACGAGCTCGGCTCGCTGACCTATGCGGAAGTCCACTGGCGTACGACCCGACTCGCGCACGGCCTCGCCGGCCAGGGGATCCGCGCCGGACACACCGTTGGCCTGTTGTGCCGCAACCACAGAGGCTTCGTCGAGAGCCTCGTGGCCTGCGGCAAGCTGGGTGCGCATGCCCTGCTGCTCAACACCGGACTCGGCGCCGAGCAGCTGCTTTCCGTGCTTGGTGAGCACGGCGTGGCCGCCGTTATCGCGGACGATGAGTTCAACGACCGCCTGCGGGATCTGTCCGATGACGTTGTCGTCGTGACGGCATGGACCGAGACAGGCCCGGGAAAGTCGCGGGAGCGGGCGCTCACCGTGGCCGGGTTGATCGACACCGCACCGGTCGTGCCACTTCCCCGCCGGCCGCCGGGCACAGTGATCACGCTGACCTCGGGCACCACCGGGACGGCCAAGGGCGCGAGACGGCCCGAACTGGCCAGCCTCGCACCGGTGGCCGCCCTCCTTCGGCGGGTTCCACTCCGTGGCGGCGAGCCCTGGCTGGTCAGCGGCCCGCTCTTCCACACGTGGGGGCTGGCCATGTCCCAGATCGGCGTCGCACTCGGGGCCACTCTGGTACTGCATCGGTCTTTCGATCCGGCGGCCGCTCTCGCCGCCGTGGACCGGTACCGCTGCACGTGTCTGTTCGCGGTGCCCGTGATGCTGCACCGGATCCTCGAGCTGCCGGCGGCGCAGCGAGCCCGACACGATCTGTCGTGCCTGCGGGTGGTGGCCTCGAGCGGCTCGGCCCTACCCGCGCGGCTGAGTATCGCGTTCCAACGCGAATTCGGCCCCGTGTTGTATAACCTTTACGGCTCAACGGAAGTATCGCTGGTCAGCGTTGCGACGCCTGGTGATCTACGCACGGCGCCCGACACGGTCGGCAGGCCGCCGGCTGGCACGAGGCTGGCAATCCTCGACGAGAGCGGCGCGGAACTGCCGCCGGGCCGCACGGGCCAGATCTTTGCCGTCAACGCGCTGCGTTTCGGAGGTTACACCGACGGCACCGGCGTCGCGGTCCGCGACGGGCTGACAGCCACCGGTGATGTCGGTCGCGTTGACGACGCTGGCCGGCTGTTCGTCATCGGCAGAATGGACGACATGATCATCTCTGGTGGGGAGAACGTCTATCCCGGCCAGACCGAGGAGGTGCTGGCCGCGCTGCCGCAGGTGCGCGAGGTGGCCGTGGTCGGTGTGCCCGACCGGGAGTGGGGCCAGCGGCTTGCCGCCTTCATCGTGCTGGCCGACGGCGCCAAGCTGAGTGCTGATGGCGTGCGTGAACACGTCCGCGCGCGGCTGGCGGTCTTCTCGGTGCCGCGCGAGGTGACGTTTCTCGATGAACTGCCCCGCAATGCCACGGGCAAGATCGTCAAACGTCGGCTTGGCCGGCCGGGGGAAGGAACCAGTCCTGCCGCCGAGCCTGGCGCAACGCCTCGCGACGGATCTCCGGGGTGAGCCGCCACAGGTAGAGCATCCCGTCGAGATGATCGGTTTCGTGTTGGAGGCAGCGGGCGAACTCTCCGTCGCCACTGATCACGATCGGCTCGTTGCCGACATCGACACCACGCACCACGGCTTGGTACGCCCGTTCGGTGGGAAAGGCGAGGCCGGGAACTGACAGGCAGGCCTCGTATCCGGTCTGCCGCCGAGGCGAGGAGCCGACCAGCTCAGGATTGACAACATATCCATGCCTACCCTCGATCCGGTAGCTGAAGACCCGTAGTCCGACCCCGATCTGCGGCGCGGCCAGCCCGGCGCGCCCCGGATCGTCCACTGTGTCCATCAGATCGTCGACGAGGACCCGCAACGCCTTGCCGAACTGGGTGACCGGCGCAGACGGGCTGGCAAGGACGGGGTCGCCGAAGCGGCGCAGGGGTTTCACGGACACGGGGTCTCGTCCTCGGGCAACAGCGGGAACAGGCGGACGACACCGGCGATCGGGCCGGTGCCCCGCCGAGGGGAACAGCGGGCATGGCGCGCGACGACGGCCTTGATCTCGGCGGCGACCTCGGCGATCTCATCAGGTCGCAGGTGTAGCACCGCACTGAACGCCTCGTCGTGCCGCCATGCGGCGGACGCGTCGCCGCGGACGCGCAACCAGCGCTGGTAGCCCTCGTCCTCCAGGTCCCGTGCGAGCCGGTCGAACCGTTCAGGCTCCGCCGCGCCGCGTTGACGCAGTCGCCACGGCCTCACTCGCCCGCGTACGCCCGTCACCTCTTCGAGAACGCCGTGCTTGGCCAGCTGGCGAAGATGGAAGGAACACAGGCCGGAACTCGCACCGAGTTCGCTTGCGGCCTCGGTCGAGGTCAGCGTCGCACGCTCGGTCAGCAGCCTGAGCAGAGCCGCGCGCACCGGGTGGGCGAGTACCGGGTCGGTCAGGTCGAGCTCCTCGTCAGCCATGTTTGCAAACTATGTTGCTTTGCAAACGTGCGTCAAGCCGCCGTCCGGCGCCAGGCACACCCGGAGTCCCCCGGGGCATCGTCCATCGGACTAGGCTCACCACGGTGATCGATCGCCTGGTGTGGATTGACTGTGAGATGACAGGGCTCGACCTGGGCAAAGACGCCCTGATCGAGGTCGCGGCGCTGGTGACCGATGCGGACCTCAACGTTCTTGGCGACGGCGTGGACGCGGTGATCCACGCCGAGGACTCAGCGCTGGACGGCATGCCCGACGTAGTCCGCGAGATGCACGCCAGCTCCGGGCTCACCGACGAGGTTCGCCGGTCCGAGGTCACGCTCAAACAGGCGGAGAAGATGGTGCTGGACTACGTCCGCCAGTACGTGCCGACTCCCGGTACCGTTCCACTGGCCGGGAACTCGATCGCCACCGATCGGGGCTTCATCGCCAGGGACATGCCGGAACTGGACGCACACCTGCACTACCGAATGGTGGACGTGTCCTCCATCAAGGAGCTGTGCCGGCGCTGGTACCCCAGGATCTACTATGCCCAGCCGGGCAAGGGGTTGGCACACCGCGCACTGGCCGACATCCGCGAGTCCATCAGGGAACTGGCCTACTACCGGGCCACCGCATTCGTGCCCCAGCCGGGCCCCACCAGCGAGCAGGCCCAGTCCGTCGCGGCTGCTCTGCTCCAGGATGACGGGGTGGCGTAACCGGGTTCGGCCCCCTGACGGGTGTGCGCTAAGCTCCTTGCGGATCGCCGGAAACATCTGGCGGCCCATGGTGGGTGTAGCTCAGTCGGTAGAGCACTGGGTTGTGGTCCCAGGTGTCGCGGGTTCGAATCCCGTCACTCACCCAAGAACTGAGGGCCGGTGCGGCAGCACCGGCCCTCAGTTCTTGCCCCGTGCGGCTCTCTGCGGTGTCATCGTCCTGTTCATGCCCGGTTCGTGGCTCGCTCGCGATCGAGCATGGCCCGGACCGACGCGACCATCTCAGCAGAGGCCTTGTCCGGCGAGCCGCTGTCGAACGGCGGCTGGGGATCGTATTCGATGCCGAGTTGGATCGCCCTCGCGGTCTGCTCACCCCACAATGTCGCGGCGAGGGCCAAGGCCATGTCGATACCGGCCGAAACCCCCGCGCAGGTGACCACATCGCCGTCGAAGACAACGCGGTCGGTACTGACCACCGCTCCGAGAGCCGCCAACACGTCCCTGGCCAGCCAGTGAGTGGTGGCCGGCCGGCCGGCAAGCATGCCAGCCTTGGCGAGCAGTGTCGCTCCGGTGCATACCGACGTGGTCCAGGTGGCCTTCGTGTGGACGGAGGCGAGCCAGTCGACGAGAGTCCGGTCGTCGAGAACCGCACGCCAGTGCGAACTTCCTGGCACCACGATAAGTTCCGGGGTGGGCACCACGTCGAAGGTGGTGTCCGAACACAGCGTGAGGCCGTTGTCACAGCGGATGGCGCCGACGTGGTCCGCGACGAAGCGCGGCCTCGCCTCCGGATGGCTGGCAAGCACCTCGTACGGACCGACGAGGTCAAGCGCGGTCATGTGCTCGTACAACACAAATGCGATGTCCATGTGACTCAGAATGAACGGACCGCGTCGGGGACTGCAATGACACATGTCCCTCCGATAAGGACATCCCGGATTTATCGTCGTGTCAGAAAAGTCCAATGCGGACAGAGTAGGACTGGCCATCGGGACTACCCGTGTATGCCAGGGTCCGCGGTAGGAGTCGAGACCGTCGACCTCACACAGGTCACGCCGCTCAGGTCAGGCGGCTAAACGCAGCGCTCGTGCCGATGCCGTACACGACGTGCCCGCCGAGGTCCTCGGCGATAGTCCTGGTGTCGTATTCCCAGATCGGCTTGTAGAGCTTGGCAACGGGCAGCACGGTGTAGTCGGCCACGAGGACTGCCACTCCGAGCGGCAGTCCATGAGCGGCCTTGGGTTTGGTCGTGGATCCAGCGATGACGCCATAGGCGGTACCCCACAACGTCCCATACGTCCAATGCACGATATTGGCGATCAGGCGAGCCCGCCGCGGTGACAGCTCGCGCCCCAGCATCCCCTCGATAATGCGCTTGCCGATCTGAGCCGGCGCCGGCGCCTTCTCCCAGTCGTCAAGCCCCGCGGAGGTTTCCCAGGCCCAGAAGCTTCCCCTGTCCGTCGTCGCCCGCTGGCGTGCGAACCAGTAGAGGTCCATTGCCAGGGTGCCCGCGGCACCGGCGGCCATCCCCTTCCATACGGCTCCCAATGGGGTCAGGCCCATCCGTCGGTTGTCCCCCGAGTCGTGCCCTCTGTCGCGTTAACTGGCGAAGGTAACCGGAAACGGCAGCATCAGCTGTCGGACGAGTACCGCTCCGCCATCGCGATCGACAGCACGCCGCGGCGGGCGAGCAGATCCAGCAGACGGTTTCGATGTACTTCGTCCACGGCCAGCCCGATCGCCGTCCACGCCATAGCGAGACCTCCATCCAGGACGGCCCGGTCGGCCTGGGGAGTCGTGCCGTAGCTGGTGAATTCGGGACTGTGTATGGCGGCTTCACCGACGTCGTAGCCGATCATGGGATGGACGACCGGCATCACCTGCGAAATGTTGCCCATGTCCGTTGAGGCACCGCGCACCGAAGGATCGCGTGGGAGCAGCCGGCGATCAAGAGACTCGACAGCCTCGCGATACAGATCGATCATCTCGGCGTCCTGGCACAGCTCGGCATAGTCATTGCCAACGGCCTCGATGTCGAGTGTGGCTCCCGTAGCCAACGCGCCCGCTTCGAAGCAGGCGCGAATCCGTTCCTGAAGCTCCCGCAGGTCCTCGAAGTTCGCCGCACGGCAGGCGTACTTCGCGGTGGCACGGTCCGGAATGACGTTGGACGCCTCTCCCCCCGAGGTGACGACACCGGACACGACACCACCGGGAATCATCTGCTGCCGATAGGCACCGATGGCCACTTGCGCGATCATCATGGCGTCGGCGGCATTGATGCCTTGGTGGGGCATGGCGGCCGCATGCGCGGCACGGCCGACGTAGCTGACCCTCCAGTCGCCGATAGCCAGCGTGACGAGGTCCGCGGCGTCTGCGGAACTGGCATGCACCATCATCGCCGCCGCCACGTCGTCGAAGGCGCCCCCTCGGAGCATGTCGATCTTGCCGCCGCCCGACTCCTCAGCCGGGGTGCCGAGGAGTTTCACCGTCACTCCGATCTCGTCGGCGACCTCGGCGAGAGCGAGCGCGGCCGCTACGGACGCGGCGCCATTGACGTTGTGCCCGCATGCGTGTCCGATTTCGGGTAGCGCGTCGTATTCGGCGCACAGGCCAATGACCAGATCACCTGATCCAACGGTCGCGGTGAAGGCGGTCGGAAGGTCACAGACACCGCGTTCCACCCGGAAACCCGCGTCCTCCGCGAGGTCGGCGATCTTCTTCGCCGAACGATGCTCCTGATAGGCCAGTTCCGGCTCGGCGTGCAGACTATGGCTCAGTGCGAGAACTCGCTCCTGGTCCCCGGTGAGACGCCGTTGGCTGCGCTCACGCAGCGCGGTTACGTCGGAAGCGGTCAGCGACCGCGATCGGCTCATGAACGGAACTCCTTGGCTGCGTCGGAGAAGTCACAGCGGTCGAGCAACGGCTGACTGCGGTCCCACCGCCCCAACTCGCCACGGTTTTCTGCTCGTTGCCGCGCCATGCCTGACAAGATCTCCAGCACCACACGGTTACCGAGCAGTGCCGTGATGTCCGCGGTGTCGTAACTCGGCGCGATTTCGACGATCTCGATACCGACTATCGGCAGCTCGTAGGACAGCTTCCGCACCGCGTCCAACAGCTGCCGGGAGGTGAGGCCTCCCGGTTCCGGCGTTCCCGTCGCCGGGGCCATTCCCGGGTCGACGACGTCGATGTCCACGGAGAGATGGACGCCTTGGCATGCGTCGAGCGCGGTCCGTGCCGCCTCGTCAAGGCAGACGTTCAGCCCGCGCTCCACGAGTTCGGTCATCTCGTACGAACGCATTCCCTGTTCGGCCATCCACCGCAGCGTCCGCGGACCCGGCCAGTACCCGCGCAGACCTATCGGCAGGAAACGGTCGCCTCGCACCGCACCGGATTCAATGAGTCGACGCATCGGCTGGCCGTGAGCGGTGAGCGAGCCGAAGGCACTGTCACCGGTGTCGGCATGCGCGTCGAAGTGCATGACGGAGATCCGCCCCCAGCCGATGCTGCGGGCGAGCCCAGTGACGTTCGGAAGGGCGATCGAGTGGTCTCCGCCGAGCACGAGCGGAACCTTTCCAGCACCGGAAATCGTGCTGACAGCACGTTCCAGCGCCGCATGAGACGTCCGTGCGTCGCCACTGAACATCATCACATCACCGGCGTCGACGACGTTCAGATCGGCCAGTGCGTCGACACCGAGCGCGAGCGAAGGGCGGACCCCGTCGTGGCCGAGATAGCAGGCCTGCCGGACGGCACTCGGCCCGAACCGAGCCCCCGCGCGGTAGGAAGTGCCTCCGTCGTACGGGGCGCCGAGGATGACGACCTCGGCGTCATCCCAGGTTGACGGGTCGTCGAGATCACACGCCGGGACGCCGAGGAAGGTGATGTCCGGTCCGTACATCGCTCCGTACCGGGCCATCGGTCTCCATTCTTCTGGGAACAAGCGGTTGCGGACCGGTCCGACTCCCGCGCCGGCACAGTCTCGCACACCGGAACCGAGATTGACATCGTGTCGCCCTGCCCGCTTCAGGTGGCCAAGGCAACGCGCCTGATCCAGAACGGTCATAGGGCGAGGCCCGTCGGTTTGACAGTCCACTTTGGATGCTCGAACTCGGGTCGCGTGCGGAACGCAAGGTATTGGAGATCATGGCACCGATCTCAGACACCACAGGCCAGCACACTAGGCTCGCCTCATGGCGAAGTACTTCGACGTGCATCCGGAGAATCCTCAACGGCGTGCGATCAGCCAGGCGGTGGACATTGTCCGCACCGGCGGACTGATCGCCTATCCGACGGACTCCTGCTTCGCGCTCGGCTGCCAGCTGGGCAACGGGGCCGGGATCGACCGGATCCGGTCCATTCGACGCCTCGACGAACGGCACCACTTCACCCTCGTGTGCCAGGACTTCGCCCAGCTCGGACAGTTCGTGCACGTGAGCAACGCAGTGTTTCGAGCGGTCAAGGCGTCCACCCCCGGCAGCTACACGTTCATCCTTCCGGCAACCAAGGAGGTACCCCGAAGGTTGCTGCATCCCAAGAAGAAGACTGTCGGCGTTCGGATCCCCAACCACGTCGTGGCGCAGGCATTGGTCGCCGAGCTCGGTGAGCCGCTGTTGTCGAGCACGCTGCTACTGCCCGATCAGCAGGAAGCGATGACACAGGGTTGGGAGATCAAGGAGCGTCTCGAACACGTGGTCGACGCGGTGATCGACTCCGGCGACTGCGGAACCGAGCCGACCACGGTCATCGACTTCTCACAGGACGAACCGGAAATCGTGCGCCGCGGAGCGGGCGACACCATTCGGTTCGAGTAGCCCTACCGCTTCGAGTAGCACCATGATTCCGCGTCTCGGCCACCTCGGCAGGCGGGATCAGACGACTCCCTCGAGATCGTCCAACAGCCTCCGGCCGCGCCGAACGATCTCGCTGGCCGCCAACACGGCCACCCCAATGACACACAGAAGGACATAGCCATCGGTGAACCTCTGGTAAGGGGGGTGGCCCTGGGGGGTCATCATCGCGGATGCCACGAACGTCGCGCCGGAGTCCAGCACGGCGGCAACGATCGAGCCAAGAGTCAGCGTCCAACCGGCCTTGGTCAACAGCCCGACCGCCTCGGCGGAGAACAGGAGTCGATCAGCTCGCCGTCCAAGGTGAACCGCCTTGGCCAGCCAGTTCAGGGACAGCAGCCCGACGAGCACGCCGGGGAACCAGGTGAGGAAGTACAGCGCACCGGTGAGAGTCGGATGGTGGGGATCGCGGACCGTCACCGTGATGTCGTGGGGTAGGACATCTGCGCCCGGCTTGACGATGCCGGTCAGGGGCGGTTGAGGAGCGGGCACTGATACGTCGATGCCGGCGCTGATACCCACACTGTGGAAGGCGATGGCATAGTTGCCGACGACACCAACGGCCGCGCTCATCACGGCCAAGCCGAACCCCAACGAGAGCAACACGTTGAGCGCGCCGAGCCAACGCGCCGCCGACCGGACCGGGATGTCTGTCACGAAGCCCCCTTGTTTATCGTTTATCGATCACATCGATAAACGATAAACAAGGGGGGAGGTTCCGTCAACCAATTCCCTGGTTCGAAGTGGACTGCGAATCTCCGATACGTAATCAGCCGACAAAGCCGGGCAAGGACGGCCCACCACGATACAAGAAACCCAGGCCTTCTGACCTGGGGACTTGTGCGCCGCCAGGGACTCGAACCCCGAACCCGCTGATTAAGAGTCAGCTGCTCTGCCAGTTGAGCTAGCGGCGCGAACCAGGATCTCTCCTGGCGACGGCAGAAAC
Organism: Kutzneria sp.; assembly: GCA_019239965.1. Taxonomy (GTDB): domain Bacteria; phylum Actinomycetota; class Actinomycetes; order Mycobacteriales; family Pseudonocardiaceae; genus Kutzneria. Next base: position 38,186 of record JAFAZC010000202.1, read on the forward strand.
TTAGCACACGGCACGCAGCGCTCTCCAACCGGTCGGCGGCCGCCGTGCCCGTCGGCAAGTGTCCAGGTCAACCGCTGAGACGGGGCACCGGGGGTTCACTACACCTCGTGGCCGCTCGGTCTGTCCACAGGCACGGACGGCTCCCGCTTTCGTCGGAGCGCGTCGATCCCGTCTAGCATGCGCTCCACCGCGAAGTCGAAGCGACGGGCCAGGTCGGGGCCGGTGATCTCGGTCGCGAGCGCGAGCGTGTTGGGGTACTCCGCCACCGGGAGCTCCGCCAGGTGGTCACGGATACCGTCTAGGAACTCTCTGGGTGGCATGCCGTTCTTGACCTGGACGGACAACGGGGCCTGCTCGTTGGCCACGAACCCCAGCACAGTGACTATGAGGAAGTAACAGGCGTAGGCGGTGTCGTGCCCGTCCAACCCTGTCGACCGCAACGCACCGAGGATCGCCTCCATGCACCGCAGCCGATTCGACCCGGTGGAGAAGCGTCCGGCCAACAGACGCGCGGAGTCTCGGCGTGCCAGCAAATAGCAACGCATCTCCCGCAGGAACGTGGCGAGACCGACTCGCCAGTCGACCGAGTCGAGTGGAGACCGTGTGTCCACATCGGCCAGCAGCTCATCGGAGAGCAGGTCGAGCAGTTCGTCCTTGTCCCGGACGTGCCAGTACATCGAGGCCGCACGCACACCGAGTTCTTCAGCAACGTTGCGCATGGTGAGCGCATCCAGGCCGTTACGTTCCAACACTCGCAGGCCCGCGGCGAGCACCGCCTCCCGGCTGACCACCGACTCGCCCGCGGGCGGCCGTCCCCTGCGTCGCTTCTGGGGGCGTATGCTGTCCACGATATTAATCTAACACTGTTCGTTAAGGAGTGCGGAGCGTGCCCGAGGCGATCCGGGAGTACATCGACGACGCGATGGCGACGACGGCGCGCCGGGCCGACCGGCCGGCGATCATGCACGGCGACCGCGTACTGCGCTTCGCTGATCTGATGGATGAGGTCCACCGACTCGCCCACGGGCTGGAGGCTCTCGGCCTGCGGCGCGGTGACGGGCTGGGCCTGCTGGCGGCGAACCCACCCGAAGCGCTCACCATCCGGTTCGCCGCGTTCCTGCTCGGACTCCGCTTCACCGCCGTGCACCTCGGCCCGACCACCCAGGGTCTGGCCCACATCATGCGGGATGCCGAACTCACGGCGGTGGTGTTCGATCCCGTGCGTCCCGCACCCGGCGGCCCGGTCCCCCAGCTCGCGGCGGGCATCCCGCATGTGCTGTCGCTGGACGACATGGCGGCGTTGGCCGCCGAGCAGTCCGTCGAGCCGGTGTCGGCGCGGGCACGGGACTCCGACATCGCCAAGCTGACCTACACCGGCGGGACGACCGGCCTGCCCAAGGGAGTGCCCACCACGTACGGCAGGTTGCTCGCGTCCTACCGGTCATGGGGATTCGGGGACATCCAGGTCCCCGACGACCTGCGGCTGCTCGCGGTCACCCCCACCGCCCACGCCACCGGCGACATGGCGATCGGCATGCTGATGATCGGGGTTGCCGTGGAGCTGCATGACGAGTTCGATGCCGACGCGGTGCTTGGCTCGCTGGCCTCGGGGCAGGTCGCCACCTATCTGTATCCGTCGCTGCTCTACCGGCTGCTGGACCACCCGGCCACCGCCACCACGGACCTATCCAACCTTGTCCTCCTCAGCTACGGCAGCGCGCCAGCCTCGCCGTCCAGGCTGCGGCAGGCCCTGGACCGCCTTGGCCCGGTCCTGCAGCAGACCTACGCCTCCACCGAGGCGCCGGCTATCGCCATGCTCTATCCGCATGAGCACAAGGCGGAGCTGCTGTCCTCGGTGGGCCGGCCGCTTCCCGGTGTACGCGTGGACATCCGGTCCGCTGACGGCCGCTCGCTTCCGGTTGGCGGTGTCGGCGAGGTGTGCGTCCAGTCGTCCTCGGTGATGGCGGGGTACTGGCGGCGGCCGGGCGAGACCGCCATGGCGCTGCGCGACGGCTGGCTGTACACCGGTGATCTCGGCCGGCTCGACGAGGACGGCTACCTGTACCTGGTCGGCCGCGTCAAGGACATGATCATCGTAGACGGGCACAACTGCTACGCGGCCCCTATCGAGCACGCCCTGACCAGCCATCCCGGCGTGCGGCACGCGGCGGTGGTCGGCGCGCCGAGCGAGCGCACCGGAGAGGAGATGCACGCCTTCGTGGTGTGCGAACCAGAGGCCGTCATCGATACCGAGCAGTTGCGTGCCGCGGTGCACGAACAACTCACCGCCGTGGACGTGCCCGCCGCGGTGTGGTTCGTCGACGCACTGCCACTAACCACGTTCGGCAAACCCGACAAGGCCGCACTTCGAGCGATGATCCGGTCCGGATGAAGCCCGCGGCTGAATCTTGTCAGGCGCGTGGGCGCCAGCGCCTCCACTGCGCTGTGGCCTCGGCACGGGGTTTGTCGTCCCACACGAGCGACACGTCGACCGTCATCTGCGTCTCGGACACTTCCCGCAACGACGCCAGCAGCTCGACGGGGTCGTACAACGGCGATGGACGCAGGTAGCGAACGGCCAGCCCGGCCGTCACGTAGGGCAGGGCGGCGTCGCCGAGCGGCTTCCACCCTCGCCGGTCCGCCTCAAGCATCACGGCCGCCGCGCTGTGACAGTCCAGCACGGTGCAGATGATGCCACCGTTGAGAAAACCGATGCCATTGTCGTGCTCCGGCCACGGTGTGAACGTCGCCGTCACCACACCGTCGTCACCGGGATAGCTACGCAGCCGCAACCCTCTGCTGTTGGCGTGGCCGCAGCCGAAACAAGAGAGGTCCGGGTACAAGCGTTCCTGAATGCTGATCATGCGGTGAACAGTAAGCGGCCATCCTCGACATCGACCGAACAGGGCAACCGTGCCACTGGGTGTGCTGGACGGTTCACAGCAGCTGAGCTGCCTCAGTCATCCGGCGGCGCCGCCCTTCGGGTGGCTGTCGGGGGCAACTCGCACATGTGGCGGCCCCGACCTGGTAGATCAGGCAGCAGGAGATCCGCCGGACCAGAGGAACGGGCTGAGTTCGTCCGTCGATGGCCACCTCAACGAACCTCGGCATCGGCATCGGGACGCCAATCGCCTCGGCGAGTCGCCTCGCCGAGGTGACTCCGCGGCCCGCGGCGCCCTGTTCTCGCCAAGCGCCGAGCAGCGCATTGGCCAGTGAGTCAGCGGCGACCGCCCACAACGGCCTAGGGCGCATCTCGGCCACGCCGGCGAGCGTGTCCACGATGGCGCCGATGGACCGCCGCAGCCCGTCAGCAAGGGAGTCCATATCAGACAGCCAGGCCATGGGTTGCGCGGAGAGCAGCTGACCACCGTCACCAACGGACAGACGCGTTCGGCACAGTGCTGGGTCGGGCGGCGGGTCGCCGGCCGCAAGCCGGGCAGCCAACGGGGTGAACAGCACAAAACTGGCCATGTACCACCACAGTGTGCCCGCGACCCGGGAATCCCCTGTTGCCCACTGCCGTCCAGCCGCGTCGACCATCTCACCAAGCATGTCCGGGTCGGCAAGCGAATCGGCGGTCATGATCCGCTCGGTCACGGGATGCCGGCGTTCCTTCTCGGTATCAGCCATGCGGATGGGAACCACTCAGGTCGACGAATGCTCGGATGTCCACTCCAGCTTCGACAAGACCGGATCGAATCCGGCTGGCGATCTCGACCGCTCCGGGCGTGTCGCCATGCACGCACAGCGATCGGGGCCTGAGGCCGACAGTGCGTCCGTCGACGGCGACCACGCTGCCCTCACGGACCATGCGCAGGGCACGTGCCACCACCTCGTCGGCATCGTGCAGGACGGCTCCGGTCACCCGGCGGGAGACCAGCGTCCCCTCTGCGGTGTAGGCGCGGTCCACGAAGGCTTCGTGCACCGTGGCCAGCCCGGCGGATTCCGCCTGGCGCAACCATTCCGAGCCAGGCAGCCCGAGCACTGGCATGCTGCGGTCGTACCGCAGGACGCCTTCGACGACGGCGGCCGCCTGTTCGGTGTGGGTGACGATGGCGTTGTAGAGCGCGCCGTGCGGTTTGACGTACTGAACCCGGGAACCGGCGATCCTTGCGAACCCGTCCAGCGCCGCTATCTGATAGATCACATCGTTGGTGAGCTCCTCAGGGACCACGTCGATGAATCGTCTGCCGAATCCTGAAAGGTCGCGGTAGCCCACCTGCGCGCCGATCGCCACACCGCGCTCGACGGCGAGCTCGGTGACCTTCCGCAGCACCGAGGGGTCCCCCGCATGGAATCCGCACGCGATGTTCGCGCTGGACACGATGTCCAGCAACGCGTCGTCGTCTCCCAGCGTCCAGACGCCGAAGCCCTCGCCGAGGTCGCTGTTTAGGTCGACCGCCGTCATGGGAAGCAGTCTGGCACTGTTGGGCGCCATTGGGTATCGACATGCCGATGCCCGGTGCTGCCGCTGTCACCGCCCCGGCGTCGGAACGAGCACGGATTCAGCCAGGTCGGCGGGACACGGCCGAGCAGCGTCAGCTGTTCTCACGGCCGACGGCTTTGAAATCTACGCAGCCGCAGGCTGTTGGATACCACGAACACGCTGGAGAACGCCATCGTGGCCCCGGCGATCATGGGGTTGAGCAACCCGAGTGCGGCCAGAGGCAGCGCGCCGAGGTTGTAGGCGAACGCCCAGAACAGGTTCCCCTTGATCGTGTTCAGGGTGCGGCGGGCGAGCCGGATCGCGTCGACCGCGGTGAGCAGGTCACCACGTGTCAGGGTGAGGTCGCTCGCCTCGATGGCGACATCGGTCCCGGTCCCCATCGCCATTCCGAGATCGGCCGTTGCCAAAGCAGCGGCGTCGTTGACGCCGTCGCCCACCATCGCAACCACATGTCCATTCGACTGTAGGGCCTTGATCACGTCAACCTTGCCGCTGGGCAGGACCTCCGTGTGCACCTCGGTGATTCCGATTTCGGCCGCGACCGAACGGGCCACCGCCTCGTTGTCACCGGTGAGCAGGACGGTGCGCAGTCCCAGCTTGCGCAGCTCGCGGATCGCCTCAATGGACGTGGGTTTGATCGTGTCAGCCATGACAAGGACCGCACGCGCCCGGCCGTCCCAGCCGACCGCGACGGCCGTGCATCCTTTCGCTTCCGCCTCCTGCTTGTTTCCTGCCAAGGTGCCGGTCAGCTCCATGCCGTACTGCCGGAGCAGTCGTGTGCGTCCGGCGAGGACCTCATGGCCCTCGACGAACCCCCGAACGCCCACACCTTCCAGATTCTGGAAGTCCTTCACGGCGGGAAGTTCACCGGAGCGCTCGGCCGCCCGTGCCGTGATCGCTTTGCCGATGGGGTGTTCCGACGCGTGCTCGAGCGCGCCGGCGAGCCGCAGCACCTCTGCCTCGTTCACGCCGTCGGCCACATGCACCTCGACAAGGCTCATCTGTCCTGTGGTCACGGTGCCGGTCTTGTCGAGCACCACGGTGTCCACCCGGCGAGTCGACTCGAGCACCTCAGGGCCTTTGATAAGGATTCCGAGCTGCGCTCCCCGACCGGTGCCCACCATCAGGGCGGTGGGGGTCGCCAACCCGAGCGCACACGGACACGCCACAACGAGCACGGCGACCGCGGCCGTGAAGGCGGCGACCGGTGCGGCGTCCATCGCGAGCCAGGCGACCAGAGTGATGAGGGCGAGCATGATGACAGTCGGAACGAACACCGCGGAGATCCGGTCGGCGAGCCGCTGCGCTCTCGCCTTGCCGTTCTGCGCCTCGGTCACCAGTCGGGTCAGCTGGGCGAGCTGGGTGTCTGACCCGATCCTGGTCGCCCGCACGATCACGCGGCCACCCACGTTGACCGTGGCTCCGGTGACCACATCACCGGGGCGGACCTCGACCGGAGTGGACTCACCGGTGAGCATGCTCGTGTCCACCGCCGAGCTGCCCTCGTCCACAACACCGTCGGTGGCGATCTTCTCACCCGGGCGCACCAGGAACTTCTCGCCGATCCGCAGTTCGTCGATGCTGACCCGCAGCTCTCGTCCGTCCCGCAGCACCACGACGTCTTTGGCGCCAAGCTCGAACAGCGCCCGAAGGGCGGCTCCCGCCCTGTGCTTCGACCGTGCCTCGATATAGCGCCCGGACAGGACGAAGGCTGTCACCCCGGCGGCCACCTCAAGGTAGATGCCGCCTTGACCGGGATCGCGTCGGAGGGTGAACTCGAACACGTCATGCATACCTGAGGTTCCCGCGGTCCCGAAGAACAGCGCATACAGCGACCACAGAAAAGCAGTCCCGACACCCAGTGAGATCAGAGTGTCCATTGTCGACGTTCCGTGCTTGAGAGCGCGCCAGGCCGCGACGTGGAACGGCAGGGCTCCCCACACGACTACCGGGGCCGTCAGCGTCAGGGAGAACCACTGCCAGTTGGTGAACTGCAATGCCGGGACCATCGCGAGTACGATCACCGGTGCCGCCAATACGACCGAGACGATCAGCCTCTGCCGCAGCGATCTGGTTGGGTCGTCCCGCTCGTCCTCGTCCTCGGCATCTCGCCGAGCGGGCAGTACGGCCGTGTAACCGGCCGCGTGCACGGCGTCGACGAGCTGATCAGCCGAGACGTCCACGGGATGGGTGATCAGCGCCTTCTCGGTGGCGTAATTGACCGTGGCCGCCACGCCGTCGAGCTTGTTGAGCGTGCGCTCAACCCTCGCCGCGCAGGAAGCGCAGGTCATTCCCCCGATGCTCAGCTCGGTCGTGTGCAGGACCGTCAGCTGGTCGGTGTGCGTGGTCGAGCTCATCGATCAGCTCCTGACGAGCTGATAGCCGGCCTCGACAACGGCCGCCCGCACCGCATCTTCGGCGAGCGGCTGCTCGCTTGCGACCGTGACACGGCCGCTGGCCACGTCGACATCAACGCTGGTGACACCGCCGAGCTGGCTAATCTCCTCGGTCACCGAGTTTGCACAGTGTCCGCAGGTCATGCCGGTGACGATGTAGTTGGACTCGGTCATCGGTGCCGCTCCTCATGGGTCGTTGCGGTGGGTGCGCTCGTCACGAGCGGACCAGCCGCGCGATCGCCGCGGTCGCTTCGCGGATCTTGACATCAGCCTCGGAGCCGCCTTCAGCGATCGCGTTGGTCACGCAGTGCCGAATGTGCTCGTTGAGCAGCTCGAGGGACACCGCCTGCAGGGCCCGCGTCGCGGCGGAGATCTGAGTAAGCACGTCGATGCAGTACTCATCACTGGCAATCATCCGCTGCAAACCCCGGACCTGCCCCTCGATACGCCGCAGGCGACGCAGGTGGCTGTCCTTCTGCTCGCTGTAGCCGGCCACGTGTCACCTCCCGACAGACGGACTCCGCGTCAGACTATATACCCCCAGAGGGTATGAGCCACGTATCTGCCGGTGCCGGCCCGCTCTCCTGCTGCCCAGGATCCGGCCCTACGCCGTGATAGCACCCTGATAGGGCGATGGTCGACAATCTCAGCGTTTTCTTTGGTCGCCGAACACCCTGCTACGCGCCAAAGGAGTTACCTGATGACACGTCGCCACCACACCCTTGCACCCAGCCATTGGTCTCCATCCCCGGCATCGTCTCCCCCGCCCTGGCCCACAGCCATCGCACCGGCGCGATCGAGACCGGTCAGCACATGTCGGTATCCGTCCCGCTGAGGCTGCACAACACCGCGGACCTGGACGCCTTCCCCGCCCAGGTCAGTGATCCCATGTCCGCACAGTACGGCCATTACCTCACCCCGGCCCAGTTCACCGAGAGATTCGGCCCCACCGCGGCCGAGGTCACCCGGGTGTCCGGCTTCCTCAGCTCAGCGGGCCTGCACGTGGACTCGGTCAGCGGCGACCGTCAGGTGGTCGTCGCCAGCGGTACCGTCGACCAGCTGCAGAAGGCGTTCAACACGACGCTGAGCCGCTAGCGGGACAGCACCGACAACCACGGCTTCTACGCCAACGACACCGCACCGCAGGTGCCACCCGACACCACGCCGATCGTGCAGGGTGTCATCGGTCTGGACGATGACGTCTCGTGGCACAAACTCTCCATAACACGCAAAGCGGGCACTCCGGACGGCTACGGCCCTGCCCAGTTACGGGGCGCCTACGACACCGGCTCGCTGGGCACCGGGGCCGGAGTGGCAGTGGCCCTGTCTGAGTTCGACGGATACCAACAGACCAACGTCTCCACCGACGACAGCCAGTTCGGGCTGACGCCGCCACAACCGCGGACCGTCTCGGTCGATGGGGCCAACTACGACGGCAGCCCTGGGGAGGGGCAGAACGAAGTCGAGCTGGACATCGAGGTCGTCCAGGCGATGGCGCCAGCGGCGTCGACCTATGTCTACGAGGCGCCCGACTCCGGCGAGGGCGAGGTCGACATGATCAACAAGATCGTGACGACAACAAGGTCTCGGTCGTATCGATCTCGTGGGGCGCGTGTGAACAGGACAATGATCCGGCGTCGTTCGAGGGCAGCGGGAACGCCTACAAGCGGGGCGTGGCCGAGGGCATCAGCTTCCTCGCCGCCTCCGGCGACGACGGCTCGAAGGACTGCACCTACTTTCCCACCGGCCCCAGCGTTGACGCGGTGGACTATCCCGGATCCGACCCGAACGTGACCAGCGTCGGCGGCGCCACGCTGAGGCTCAATGGCACCAGCTACGGCTCCGAGACGGGCTGGAGTGGCTCCGGAGGCGGCACCTCGGTCCATTTCGCGGCTCCGGACTACCAGACCGGCGTGGCCGGCAAGCGGACCGTCCCGGACATCTCCGCCGACGCCGACGGTGACAACAGCGGGTACGCGATCTATTCCGCGGGAGAATGGCTCGACGCCGGTGGCGCCAGTTGTGCCACACCCGTGTGGGCCGGCTTCGCGGGGCTGGCCAATGCCAAGGTGGGTCACAGGCTCGGCAATGCCAACCCGGCGTTGTACCGGATCGGCAAGGGATCCAATGCCGCCAAGGCGTTCCACGACGTCACCGCGGGCAGCAACGGCACGTTCCGCGCCGGTACCGGCTACGAGCAGGTGACCGGCTGGGGTTCCCTCGACGGTGCTGGTCTGGCGGCGGCACTGGCTGGCCGATTGCCCCTTCTTCTCAACGGACACTTGCGCTTTCCACGAATGCTCCGGGCCTGCCCGCGGGACGGGCGGGCCTGGAGCCTCGCTCCAGGGACACACGTGTGAACCAGGCACAGTCGGGTACTCAGGGGCGAGACGAGAAAGGGAGTGATCGTTGATGGCCACCATCGAACAGTCCATCGATGTACGCGTTCCGGTACGCACTGCGTACAACCAGTGGACCCAGTTCGAGTCCTTCCCGTACTTCATGGATGGTGTGCAACGGGTCATCCAGGTCAACGACACATTGACCCACTGGGAGACGAAGGTCGGGGGCATCCAGCGCGAGTTCGATGCACGGATCACTGAACAACACCCCGACGAGAAGATCGCCTGGCGCACCACCGAGGGACCGGACCACGGTGGCACCGTCACCTTTCATCCGCTCGATGAAGGGACCACCCGCGTTTCACTCACGATGGAGTACGACCCGGAAACCCTGACCGAGAAGGTCGGTACCGCGCTCGGTGTCGTCAGTAACCGGATCAGCGGCGATCTCCAGCGGTTCAAGGAATTCATCGAAGACGAGGGGCACGAGACCGGAGCGTGGCGGGGCGTGGTCACCGGCGCCCACCAAGACGCTCGCTTCCGTCAGCCACAACGGTCCGACGACGTCGCCACGACTCCTTTTCCTAGGCAGGCCGACCCACACCTCAGCAGTACGCCGGCTTATCCCGACCCTGGTGCAGGCGCCATGGGCTCGCCGGTGCCACCCCCTATCAATGAGCCATGACCGGCACCAGTGCCGAATCGACCTCATTCACAAAGGGACCGCTATGGCCACTATGGACATAACGCGAATCAATCGAGCCCACGCCGGGCAACTCGCGGCGGACTGCCCACCACGGCAGCTGCGACGTGCGGCACGATATGTCGCAAGCAAGGCTTTGGATGCCGGGGACTGCGCCATGCTGCTGGACATGCTGGGCCTCGACCCAAGGGACGGACTGGCCACGGACGGCGAAAGCGTGACAGTGTTCAGTTCCTGATCACAGGCCATCACGACAGTGGCAAGGTCGATCTCCGCCCGTCCCGCTGTTGTGGCCCCCGCTCGTCTGGAGTGGCCGACAGCGGGCTCGCGATGTCCTCGAGGGACCGCTGTGCCGCCTCGATACCGAACGCGATTTCGGCGATTCCGCCGACCATCATCACGGCAGCGCCAAGGTAGTAACCGACCGCGACTGCTGTTGGCTCGCCGGACTCGACCAGTTTCCCAAACAGGGCCGGCCCGACAATGCCACCAAGCCCTGTACCTACCGAGTAGAACAGCGCGATGGCCATTGCCCTGATCTCCAGCGGAAACACCTCCGACACCGTCAGGTAGGCCGCGCTGGCACCGGCCGAGGCCAAGAAGAACACCGCGGACCAGGCGGCGGTCAGTGTGTTGGCGCTCAACAAGCCCTGCCCGAACAGCACGCCCGTTCCCACGAGCAGCAGCCCGGAGCCGAGGTAGCTGACCGTGATCATCACACGCCGGCCGACGGTGTCGAACAGCTTGCCGAGCACGATCGGCCCACAGAAACTGCCCAGCGCGAGCGGAATCAGGTAACCGCCAACAGCGGCGTCCGACACTCCGAAGAACCTGCCCAACACCAGTGCCTGGGTGAAGTAGACGGCGTTGTAGAGGAAGGCCTGGCCGACGAACAGTCCCAGTCCGAGCAGGGTACGGCGTGGATAGGTGCGCAGCAGGGTCACGCCCACCACACCGAATCCGGCGGTTCCGCGCCGCTTCACCCGGATCGTGTCGTCCACCGGCTCGAGCCGATGCCCAGTCTTCTCGGTGACGAGATGTTCGATCCTGCCGACCAACCGGTCCGCGTCGTCGGCCCGCCCATGGGTGAACAGCCATCGTGGGCTCTCGGGAAGGTTCCTGCGCACGATCAGGATGCCGACCCCGAGTGCGGCACCGAGGCCGAAGGCCAGCCGCCAACCCAGGTTCGGCGGGAGCAGCGCCGGATTGAGCAGAACCAGCGTCAGCGCGGCTCCTGCGGCGGCACCCAGCCAGTATGATCCGTTGACGATCAGGTCGACTCGGCCCCGTACCCGTGCGGGTACCAGTTCGTCGACCGCGGAGTTGATCGCCGCGTACTCCCCGCCGATTCCGGCGCCAGTGGCCATGCGCATCAGCAGAAACCACAGGAAGCCAGGAGAGAACGCGGTCAGCACCGTGGCCGCCAGATAGACCGCCAGGGTAGACAGGAACAGCTTCTTGCGACCGAACCGGTCGGCGAGATATCCAAAGCCGAGCGAACCGAGCACGGCGCCGGCCACGTAGCCCGACGCGGCTAAGCCGACCTGGGCGTCAGTCAGGTGCAGACCGCCTGTCGGGTCTGTGAGTCGTGCACCAAGGGCACCGACGATGGTGACCTCGAGACCATCGAGAATCCATACGGCTCCCAGACCGAGCAGTACCGTCCAGTGCCAACGCGACCAGGGCAACCGGTCCATTCTCGCCGGCACGTCAGTGTCCACGGTGTCGTTCACCCAGCCACCACCCCCTTCGCCGACACTCTCGCGATGGTGACTACCCCGGCCGTCACTGACGGAACCCCCGCCGCTCGACACGCCGTGAAACTCACACGGGCGGTGGCGTTTAGCCGGGGCGCCCAGCGGGGAGTCCATGCCCATGGGCGATGGCCGTCTTGTTGTGGTCGTCACCCACTGCGGTGGGCCCCGGTGGGCAGGGCCCGGGGCTCGCCGCACGATAAATGGCAGGGTAAGGCGGCTCTCACACGGCCTGTCCGCTCGTGTCAGGGGAAGACCATCACACGAACGACCGTGCCCGTTGCTGGCGACGAACGCAGTTGTACGAGGTCACACACCTGGTTGACGATCCACAGCCCCCTACCTCGCCGTTGCTTCGTCGTCGGCTTGCGTCGGCCAGCGAGTGGATCGGTCAGTACGCCGGAATCGCGGACTTCGCAAACGAAGCCTTTCGGGTCGCGCCACAGCAGCAGCACTCCTTTGCCGCCGCCGTGGTCGATGCTGTTGACCATCACCTCATGTGTGGCGAGCACCAGGTCCTGAACGCCGTCCTCGGTCAGCCCGGCGCGGGATGCCTCGGACGCCACGAGCGTGCGGACACTGGAAATGCTCTCCATGTCGAATGGGACCTGGTGATGCGCGCGCGGCGGCGTGGGCAGCGTTCCGGCGAGAACGGTCGCCGGGGACGGCGGACGGTAGTCGGGATTCGTCGCTCCGGCGACCACGGAATGGTCGCCCAGCACCGAAGCGATGTCTCCGTGATCGAGTTCTGTCACGTCGTAGGGACACAGCAGCCGCCATGCCGGCAGACCGACGAATGCCAGATTCAGCAACGACTCGTGCCGGCGGTACTCGGCGAGTTCCGAGGTGTCACGGTCGGGTGCCATCGGCTCGCACACGCCACGGCAGAGACGACGGCCTGCCTGTTCCTCAAGCCAGCTACGCAGCATGGGGATGATCCGCGCGGGGTTGCGTCCGACGCCGTTCAGTTCGAGGAACCGGACGGCGTCGGCCTCCGCACCGAGGTCGGCGCGGAGCAGCTCCTCGGTGTCGGCCCGTACCGCGACCAGGACGGACTCCTCCGCGCACAAGCCTTCCCGGATGAACTCGCTAACGGATGCCTGAAGCTGGTCCGTATCGGTGTACAGCAATGCCTCGTGGCGGAAGTCCGGCTTCTCGCGGCCCTGACCGGACTCCTGTACAGCATCCCTCACCGCATCGCCCCCATCTCTCACCTGCAAGGATACCGTCGAGCCAGCACCCTGGCCGGTCGTGTCACACAGTGGAGTTGTCAGGCGAGAGGCCGCCGAGATCACATTACCAGCCATCATGTTCCCCGTGACGAGACAACGAGCTTGACGCCGCACGTTCCCACCGGCGGTTCCCGCGCTGTTCGCGTCTGACCGGCGGCCGTAGGCGTCCACCGTGGGACTGCCGGGCCTCGCGCTGGGTGTCTGACGATCGTCCGCAGGACAGTTCCAAGACACTGTCAGCGCCGTAAACATAACCCGAACCCGGCGGTGGCAAAAGCGACGCCGGACAAAATGAGCACTACGTTCGCCACCACACAGCCGAGTACGAGACAGGCCATCCCGAAGGCACCTAGCACCGCGAACAGCCAGCGGTAGCGGTCAAGCACGCCGATCCGAAGTATCGCGGCCAGTTTCGGGTCCTCCTCGGCCAATGCCTGTTCGATACCCTCCAGCTGTCTGCGCTCGTACTGACTCAACATCGTGACTCCCACTCCGTCCCAGACCAGTGCACCCTTCTCCCCACCGGCACGGTCCACCACCCGCACTCGGTGTACCCGAGCCCTCGAGCACAGCGCGCATCCGTCGCTGGCAAGCGCGAGCCGACAAATACCTTGGGATACGGATACCGCGGCGTGGGACCGGCGAAACTCCGTAAGGTGACTTTCACACACCACACGGCCTTACCGTCTCCGCAGCGACATCGGGATGGTGAACCACAGCGATCCGAACAGCGCTCCCATACCGATGCCAAGTACGACGCCGGTGAGTTTGCCGAAAACCACATAGCCGATCAGCAGGACGGTTCCTGTGGTCGCAGCGGCCAGCGACGCGAGTCCGATGACGGCGAATGTCGAGGCATTGGTCACGATCGACTCGCGTCTGCCATGGCGGAAGAGTATGCGGTGCCAGGCAGCCGGGGTGATGAGAAAACACACCGCTATAGCGGCGAACATGACGGTGATCACGTGAACCACGTGTACGAAGGCATCCGCACGGGCGTAGCGATCGGTGAACGCTACCGACAGCAGAAACCCGAACAGGACCTGCACACCGGTTTGCGCAATCCTGAGTTCTTGCAACAACTCGTTCAGATTGCGAGCGAGTCGTTGCTGTTCGGACGCTTCTGGCTCACTCATGAACCGTTACCGTCCACCTGCGGACAGCGCACGGTGAAAGTGGGACGTGGCGACCGCATCCGCGGCGAGAGGAGTTGCGGGTCGGGCCCGGCCAGCTCGGTATACATCAACAGCAGGATGCGGAGCAGCACGCTTCCCCTGGCCGACCTACCGCGTACCGGTACGGGCCCTGATGCCGGCACCAGCCGCGTGGTGGTAGTGCTCATCGCTTGCCGTTCATGAACGTCCGCCAGGCAGGAACTCCTGTGCCTTGGTCTTGATTCCCTTGGTCAGCATGCTCCACACGTCAGCGTCGCCCCGCAGCATCGATTCGGCCGTCGACCGGATCTGCTCGAACGTGGCATGGGGTGGGATCGGCGGGATATTGGGATCACAGTGCACGTCGAGCACGACAGGACGGTCGGCGACGAGTGCCTCGTGCCATGCGGCTCCGAGCTGGCCGGGATCGGTCACGGTGATTCCACTGAGTCCGAGCACCCGTGCGAAGTCGGCGTAGGAGACGTCTGGAAGGGACTGGGACTCCTGGAACTTCGGAGCTCCGCCCATCGCCCGCAGTTCCCAGGTCACCTGGTTGAGGTCGTTGTTGTGCAGTATGCAGACGATGCAACGCGGGTCTGACCAATGCTTGTAATAGCGCTGGATCGTAATCAGTTCCGCCATACCATTCATCTGCATCGCGCCGTCTCCGACGAGAGCGATCGCCGGTCGGTCCGGATGAGCGAACTTGGCGCCGATAGCGTAGGGGACCCCTGGTCCCATAGTGGCCAGTGTTCCCGACAGTGAGGCCCGCATCCCACCACGCAACTTCAGCGTGCGGGCATACCAGTTCGCCACGGACCCCGAGTCCGACGTCACGATGGCATTGTCCGGGACACGCGAGGACAGCTCCCAGGTGATCCGCATCGGGTTGATCGGGTCCGCGTCCACCATGGACTCGCGCTCCATCACCTCCCACCACCGTGCCACGTTCTTCTCGATCGACTGTCGCCACGATCGGTCCTGCTTGCGCTCGAGCAACGGAATCAGCGCGGCCAGGGTCGCCTTCGCGTCCCCGACGAGGTTGGCCTCGGTGGGGTAGCGCATGCCGATGAACTTTCCGTCGATGTCGATCTGGATGCCGCGCGCCTTGCCGTACGGCGGGAGGAAGTGGGAGTACGGAAAGTTCGACCCGACGATCAACAGCGTGTCGCAGTCTGCCATCAGCTCGTAACTCGGCCGAGTTCCCAGCAAGCCGATCGCACCGGTCACGTAGGGCAGGTCATCAGGCAGCACGTCCTTGCCAAGCAATGCCTTGGCCACTCCCGCACCGGTGAGCTCGGCGACCTCACGCACCTCATCGTCGGCGTGCCGCGCCCCCTGTCCGATCAGTATCGCGACCTTCTTGCCACCGTTGAGGATCTCCGCTGCGCGGGCCAATTCCTCGGCCGCGGGCATCGTCACCGAACGCGCCTGGCTGGGTGGACTGGATGGCACGTGCTTGAACACGTGCTTCGGCGGGTTGTAGGGCTCCTCCTGCAGGTCGTTGGGAATGATCAAGGCAGTCGGCGCCCGCTCAGCCTCGGCGATCCGCATCGCCCGATCCAACACATTGGGCAACTGCTCCGAGACGTTGACCTCAACCAGGTAGGCACTGGCGACGTCCTTGAACAGGGACTGAAGGTCCACCTCCTGCTGGTAACTGCCGCCCATGGCACTGCGGGCCGTCTGCCCGACAATCGCCACCACCGGCACGTGATCCAGCTTCGCGTCGTAGAGACCGTTGAGCAGGTGAATGGCACCGGGCCCCGAGGTGGCCATGCACACGCCCACCTTGCCGCTGAACTTGGCGTAGCCGACCGCCTCGAAGGCGGCCATTTCCTCATGTCTGGCCTGGATGAAGGCGGGATGGTTGTCCGCTCGACCAAATGCGGCGACGATGCCGTTGATGCCGTCGCCCGGATAACCGAACACCTGCTCGACACCCCAGTCGCGCAGTCGCTTGAGCAGGTAGTCGCCAACGGACTCGGCCATCGTTCCTCCTCGCATCGGATCACCGCACCGCTTCAGGAATACCCGCCCGCGGCCCGCCCACACCATTGATCAGATGCCGAGCAGGTCTTCGGGTCGTCGGCGGCCCTCCTCGACCAGGACCGACTCCGGCGGCCACCGCGTGGTCGGTCTCCCCAGTCGGGCGTGAGCCCTTCCGGATTACCCCTTCGACCCCGATTTCATGCGCCCGCCAGGACCGAGCCGCGGCCACGTTCAGACACGCAGCCACCTCAACTGTCTTGGCTCGGCCAACCGCCGCCAGGTGACGGCCAGCCCATCAAGGGCACGGCACATGTGCTGCCACTCGACGCCGCACAGCGCACCGAGGGTGAACCCGTCACGGACAGAACGGCCGTCAGCCGCGTGGTGGACCTGTGCGGCCATGCACCGCAGCTCCGACATGGCGACAACGCCGTCCTGGTAGTGGCCGAGCAGCTCCTGCAGTGCCTTGACGTGGCCGAGGGTCCGCTCCGCCTCCTCCCCGACCACCGGCAGGGTCGCTTCGACGGCATAACGGAACCGCTTAGCGGCCTTGCGGACCTGGTGCACCAGCCGGTCTCGTTCCGGCCCGGGTGTCATCTCGTCGACGGCGGCGTGTGCCCGATCGAGTCGGAGCCACGCCTTGCCGACCAGGGCAGGCAGCACCGGCTCGGCGCGTCCGGCGGCCAAGGTGGTGAACGGCGGGTCGGCCAGCAGTTTTTCCAAAGTCGAGCGCAGCAGCCGGTAGCGCTGGCCGCGCAGCGCCGCGAGCACCGCATCCCTGGCGCTGGCCTGACGGCTCGCGCAGCGGTCGTCGAGACGCTGGCCGACGTCGCTCCACAGGAGTTCGGCCGGCAGCGCCAAGAGCCGTTCGGCGAACCTGGCACGCAGTACTTCCTGGTCACGAGCCGATCCGAGGATCCCGGCCAGCCACTTCAGCTCAGCGGCCAGTGCCGTGGTGTCCGGAGGCGACACGATCTGACGAAACACCCGCAGCCCGCTGCGCAGTCGGCGAATCGCGACTCGCATCTGGTGCACCGACCCCGCGTCGTCGAGCCTGACCCGTCGATCCTGAGCGGCGATCGCCTCGACCTGCTCCCGCAGGTACGCCATGACGGCCTCACCTGCCAACGCGTGACGAGCCAGCACGTCACCCATGGTCGCAGCGTACCCGGCTCTTCGGATGGTTGGCGTCGGTCGGATCCGGGCACTCCCCAGTGAGGCGACACTGGAGGGCATGCCACGTGACCGAGCACACCGACCTTGGCGTTCCGGCCACGATCAGGGCGTTGCTGTTCGATTTGGACGGGGTGCTGACGAAGACCGCCACGCTGCACGCCAAGGCCTGGAAGACGACCTTTGACGGTTTCCTCGACGGACGGGGCGCCCCGTTCACACTGGACACCGACTATGCGGAGTACGTCGACGGCAAGCCTCGCATCGACGGTGTGCGGTCCTTCCTCGGGGCAAGGGGAATCGCACTGCCCGAAGGTGACCCCGACGACTCTCCCACTGCCCGGACGGTACACGGGCTGGCCAACCGCAAGAACCAGCTTGTGCTGGGCATGATCCGTGATGAGGGTGTGCAGGCATACGAGGACGCGGTCGAGTACCTGCGTGCGGTAGACGGCGCCGGAATGCCGCGAGCGGTGGTGTCCTCCAGCGCCAACTGTCACGATGTGTTGGTCTCCGCGGGTATCGACGGCTTCTTCCAGACGGAGATCGACGGCAGGGCCGCAGCGGAGCTGGGCCTTGCTGGCAAGCCCGCTCCGGACACCTTCCTCGCGGGTGCGGAAGCGTTGGGGGTCGAGCCCGCACAGGCAGCGGTTCTCGAGGACGCACTGGCCGGGGTTGCGGCGGGACGCGCCGGCAACTTCGGCGTCGTCGTTGGCGTCGACCGGGCCAACCATGGTGACGCCCTGCTCGCGCACGGTGCCGATCTCGTCGTCGCCGAACTCACGGAATTGTTGAACAAGGCATGATTGAGCATCCCGCGTTCCCCGTCGACCAATGGTGTCTGCGGGAACTTGAGCTGCATGACGATCTGCTCGCGCAGACCGAGTCGCTGTTCGCGCTGTCCAACGGTCACATCGGCTGGCGGGCGAATCTGGACGAGGGTGAGCCGCACGCGCTGCCGGGCAGTTATCTCAACGGAGTGCACGAGATCCGGCCGCTTCCCTACGCGGAAGCCGGCTACGGCTATCCGGAGTCCGGCGAGACCGTCATCAACGTGACCAATGGCAAGGTGATCCGGCTCCTCGTCGACGACGAACCACTCGACCTGCGCTATGGCACAACGGTGAGCCATGAACGCGTGCTCGACTTCCGCGCCGGCGTGTTGCGACGCGCCCTGCACTGGGTTTCCCCTGCTGGGCAAGCGGTCAAGGTGACCTCGACGAGGATGGTGTCCTTCACCCAGCGTTCCATCGCGGCCGTCTGTTACGAAGTAGAGGCCATGGGCGGCCCGACACGGATCGTCGTGCAGTCGGAGCTGATTGCCAACGAGGAGTTGCCGCGACAGAACTCGGATCCGCGGTCGGCCGCGGTCATGAAGCACCCGCTGAACGCGATGACACACTCACATCAGGGCACCAGGGTAAATATGGTGCATCGGGTCGCGCACAGTGGACTCGGCGTGGCCGCCGCCATGGAGCACATGGTTGTCTCCCCCGAGGGAATCACCCCGGTAGCCGAGAGCTCTCCGCACCTCGGCCGGGTGACCCTGGCCACTGTGCTCCGTCCCGGACAACGGCTGCGTCTGATCAAGTTTGTCGCCTACGGCTGGTCGAGCCGCCGGTCCGTGCCCGCGCTGCGTGACCAGGTCGACGCCGCGCTCACCGCCGCGGCACTCACCGGCTGGGAAGGCCTGCTCGATGAGCAGCGCGCCTTCCTCGACAATTTCTGGCGAGACGCAGACGTCGAGTTCGACGGCGACGCCGAGGTGCAGCAGGCGGTCCGGTTCGGCTTGTTCCACGTGCTGCAGGCCGGCGCGCGGGGCGAACGGCGGGCGATACCGGCGAAGGGGCTGACCGGGCCTGGCTACGACGGGCACGCCTTCTGGGACAGCGAAATGTACGTGCTGCCAGTACTGACCTACACACTTCCGGATGCGGTGGCACATGCGCTGTGTTGGCGGCACGACACGCTCCCGCTGGCGCTTGAGCGAGCCGAACAGCTCGGCCTGCGGGGTGCGGCGTTCCCCTGGCGGACCATCACCGGCGCGGAGTGTTCTGGCTACTGGCCGGCAGGCACTGCGGCGTTCCATCTCAACGCCGCGATCGCGGCCGCGGTGACCAGATACGTCTCGGCGACCGGCGATGAGGACTTCGCCGAGAAGGCTGGCATCGACCTGCTCGTGCAGACCGCACGCCTGTGGCGCTCGCTGGGGCATCACGACAATGAGGGCGCGTTCAGGATAGACGGCGTGACTGGCCCTGACGAGTACAGTGCCTTGGCCGACAACAACGTCTACACCAATCTGATGGCCAAGCGGAACCTGTTGGCGGCCTACGAGTACGTGCACCGCTTCCCCCGCCGCGCGCAGGAACTCGCGGTGGGCGACGAGGAGGCCGCCTCCTGGCGCGACGCGGCGCTGGCCGTCGTTGTCCCCTACGACGACAAACTGGGCGTGCATTCTCAGGCCGAGGGCTTCACCAACCATCAGGAATGGAACTTCTCCGCGACGCCGCGGGAGAACTATCCGCTGATGCTGCACTACCCCTACTTCGACATCTATCGCAAGCAGGTCGTCAAACAGGCCGATCTGGTGATGGCGATCATGCAGTGCGCCGAGGAGTTCACCGACGAACAGAAGGCCCGTGACTTCGTCTACTACGAGCGGATCACGGTGCGGGACTCGTCGCTGTCATCGTGTGTGCAGGCCGTGGTCGCGGCCGATGTCGGACAGCTGGACCTGGCCAACGACTACCTTGCCGAAGCCGCGCTGATGGACCTGGCCGACCTCGAGCACAACACGGCCGACGGAATGCACATAGCTTCGCTCGCCGGCGGCTGGATCGCGCTGGTGGCCGGGTTCGGCGGGATGCGCCACAACGGTGACACGGTGTCGTTCGCACCCCGGCTGCCGCCGGGATCGAGCAGACTGACCTTCTCGGTCCGGCTGGCATCCGGTCGGCTGCGGGTGATCGTGCACCCCGGTAAGGCTCGTTACCAGTTCCAGGGTAGTGATCACATCAGATTCCTCCACTATGGACAGCCCGTGACAGTGAACTCCGGACAGGACGTAGAGATGTCGACGCCGGCACTACCCGCACGAGCGAGGGCCACCCAACCCCCTGGTCGCGATCCACGGAGTCGGCGTGGGGATGCGTGGAAGGACTAGCTGGGATGTGGAGGGCGTCCAGGGGCCTCCGCCCTGGTGGGCAGCACCGGTCAGTGCAGTGGACCGGGTTCCCGTCGTGTCGCGCCGACCGCCATATCGTCATTGCCGGCATGATTGTCCTCGGCTAGGGTGCCGGCGTCGTGCCCCTCATGGGCGGCGTCACGATCTGGTTGGTCGACGCGCTGTTCGGACTCGTGGAAGTGAGTGTCCAACTCGGCGGCCAGTACCTCCTGCCGGCGGCGGCTGAGCTGGGACAAGGCGAGGCCATAGGCAACAGCGAGAACGATCAGCAGAAAACCGATGCGCAGCAAGAAATTCTGCTGGTCATCCGCATGGAACGGGATGACCGCGATGAGCGAGACAAGCCCGAGTGTCAGCAGGTGGAACAGCACCGACACCAGAGTGGCCGCGGACTGGGCCGACTCGCGTTCGGCCGGCGCCGAGCGGGACAGATAGCGCCGGCCACCGTACACCAGCAGCCTGCCGACAACAGCAACGATGATCACTCCCGCGAGCAGGAACAGCGCACGTCCGGTATCCATGCCGGCCACTCCTCTCCTGAGCCCGCTAGGAGGATGCCACGGATGACGCCGCGTCAAACCTCGAACACGGTTGGTCATCGAATCCCGCACCGCGGCGGTGGCTGTGCTTCGGATCGCTCCCGGGCCGGATGGGCGGTACGGCCTCCGCCTCCCCGTTGCGGAAACAGCAAAATACCTCGTCGACAAGACCCATCGGCGCGCATGATCAGCCCAGCCGGGGTCAGTGCGGAGACGGACCCGCGACGGCAGTGGATCTGACCGGACAACAGCTACTGGATGGGTGCGATGGACGACTTCGACTGGGCCGCAATGGCCGACCTGCTCGAACTCGAAGGTGTGACGAACAGCCCCTCTGTGCGCCAGGCGCTCCAGGAGCTGCACGACCTGACTCCGCGGCGGGTCCTCGACGTCGGTAGCGGCCCTGGGGTCGCCGCCTGCCTGCTGGCCACGACGTTTCCACAGGCCGACGTCGTCGCGGTCGACGGGACACCGGAGTTGCTCGCCCGCGCCGAGGAACGGGCCGGCCGACTGGGTGTCCGGTTGCGTACCGCGGTGGCCGAGTTCCCCGAGGGGCTTGCCGGCCTTCCTTCGGCGGACCTGGTGTGGTCGGGACAGGTCGTCCACCATGTCGGCGACCAGCAGGGCGCACTGAACCACCTGGCCGGCCTGCTCGAACCCGATGGCGTGCTGGCGATCGTCGAGGGTGGCCTTCCGGCTCGCTGGCTGCCGCGCGACCTGGGCTTCGGACGCCCGGGGCTGCAGGCCCGCCTGGACGCGGCCATGGCACAGTGGTTCACCCGCATGCGCGCCGAACTACCCGGCTCGGTCGCGGTGGTCGAGGACTGGCCCGGAATGCTGCGGACCGCGGGACTCGTCCAGGTACGCAGCAAGTCCTTTCTCGTTGACCATCCCGCCCCGCTCGCCGAGGGACCGCGGCGGTCGGTACGGCGATCCCTTGAACGGCAGCGAGAGCTGCTGGACGGCCTTCTTGAGGCCGAGGACGCCGCCACCCTGGACCGGTTGCTCGACCCGGATGACCCCGTGAGTGTGGACCGGCGGGAGGACCTTTTCCTGCTGACCGCGAAGACTGTCCACTTCGGTCGCCGACCGGCTCGCTGACAAGGCACGTTTGACGAATCACCGGCGGGGAAACCCTCTCGCGTGTCGAGAGGGGCCGCGGTGTCCAGAGCAGTGGAAGCCCTGGTGTGGTGGATCGTGCTGACCGGGATATGGCTGCTGACACTCACCTCGTTCTCCGTCCAGGAGCTGTCAGCCGCGTTGGTCGCGGGGCTCCTGTGCGCACTTGTGGCCACGACGGCGAGAGAGTCCTACCGCGCCAGCTGGCGGCCGCGAGCGCGATGGCTTTCCTGGATCGCTCTCCTGCCGCACACCGTCGTGGCCGACACCGTGCGGGTACTGGGACCACGATTGCGCACTCCGGCTGAGAGACGAAGGATTCCGGTCGACGATGACGCCGCGGTAGCCACCATGGTCGTTTCCGCGGCGCCGGGGACGGTGGTACTCGACGACCGCGTCGCCGAGGCCACTGGCAACAGGACGACGCTGGTGGTACACGCCCTCGTACCGGCCGGTTCCCGTATCGAACGGTCGGTCCGGTCATGACCCAATGGACCGTGGCGGCCATGGTGCTGATGGGCGGCGGACTGGCTCCGGCGCTGTGGCTGGCCTCGAGAGGTACGGCCGTGTGTCGGCTGATCGGTCTCCAGCTGGTCAGCTCGGTGAGCGTGCTGGTGCTGCTGGTGCTTGTCCAGGCCATCGGCCAGCCTTCGTACCTGATCGTGCCCCTTGTTCTGGCGCTGCTCAGTTTCGCGGGCACACTCGTGTTCGCCCGGCTGCTCAGGTCGGCGCCATGATGTACTGGGTGCTTCTCGGTCTCGGTTGCGTCGTCACGGTCAGTTGCACTGTGGCCGCCACCCTCACCGGTGACCTGTACCGGCGGCTGCATCTGCTGACTCCGGTGACGTCACTGGGTGCGCCGTTGGTCGGCTTGACCGTAGCGCTGGCCAACGGCTTGAGCCTTGTCACCGGTCTCGTCCTGTTGACCGTCGCGCTGCTCATGGTCTCCGGCCCGGTGCTCGGCTCGGCGATCGGGCATTGCGCGGCCGCGCGGGACGGCTCGATTCAGGCCGGATCGTCGTCATGAACATGCTGGTAATGCTGGGGTTCGCGCTGGTTGCCGCCATGGGCACGGCAGTGGTGTTCACCGGCGAACCCGAACGCCAGGCGGTGACGTTGTCGGCGTATGGGTTGTCGCTGACCGTGTTGTTCATACTGGTGCAGGCGCCCGACGTCGCCCTGTCCCAGGTCGCGGTCGGCACCGCCGTCGTGCCGCTGATGGTGATGTTGGCGGTGCGCAAGGTACGCGGGCGCCGAGAATGAGCCGGCGCCTGAGGTTGGTGGTGTTCGGCCTTGGGGTGAGCGGCATCGGCGTGGTGTTCGTGCTCGCCGCATTGCTGATTCCGCGTTTCGGTGGTGGAGACCATCCATACCGGGACCTCGCGGTGCCCGCGGCGGTCGCGCGGTCAGCTCCGAATGTGGTGTCCGCGCTGAACTTCGACCAGCGGGCCCTGGACACTCTCGGGGAGGAAACCATCCTGCTGGCGTCGGTGGTCGGTGCCGCGGCCCTGTTGCGGCCGACGACATCCGAACATGAGCGATCCATCGTCGCGGAGGACAGGATCCTCTCCGCCACCACACTCCTCGGCTACCTTCTCTTGCCGGTGACCTTGCTAGTCGGGCTCGACGTGGTCGCCCATGGGCACCTGACGCCGGGGGGCGGATTCCAGGGTGGGGTCGTGCTGGCAACGGGCCTACATCTGCTGTATGTGGCGGGCAGCTACTCGACGCTGGTCCGGCTGCGGCCGTTGACCTGGTACGGCATCGCCGAAGCCCTCGGTGCCGGCGCGTTCGCCGTCCTTGGCGTGTCCGGGCTTGTCGCTGCCGGCGGGTTCCTGGTGAACATGCTGCCATACGGGCGCTTCGGTGACCTGTTCTCGGCCGGCACCGTGCCACTGCTCAACCTCGCCGTCGGATGCGAGGTCGCGTCCGGCGTGATCGTGCTGCTCGCCCAATTCCTCGCCCAGGCGTTGACGGTCAGGGCCACCCGATGAACATGTTCCCCTACCTGGTCGGCGGTTGGCTGCTCCTTGTCGGCTGCTTGGGTGTGGTGCGCAGTCGCGATCTCGTGCACACCGTTGTGTGCGTTTCGGTTGCCCAGTCTGGTACCTACGTGCTCCTGGTCGCCGTGGGATACCAGAGCGGGGCCGCCGCGCCGGTCCAGGGCGAAGGTACCCCGGTTCCCGGACCAGTGGTCGACCCGGTCGTGCAGGCCTTGACGCTGACCGACATCGTCGTTTCGGCAACGGTGACCGCACTGCTGCTGGGCCTGGTGATACAGATCGCCAAACTACACGGCACGGTCGACCCAGACCGGCTCAACGACCTCCGGGGTTAGCGATGGACCCGAGTTGGTTGCCGCCGACGGTCATCGCGATCCCCCTCATCGGCGCCTGTCTGGTACTGGCACTCGCGCAGCACACCCCTCGGCTCGTCGTCGACGTGGCGGCCCTGGTGACCGCGCTGTTCACCGTGGCGGGCGGCGCGGTTCTTCTCGTGGTCGTCGGGGCCGGCCGGGTAGTGACTCGAGTCGGCGGATGGACACCACAGATCGGGATCGTGTTGGTCGCCGATCCGATCGGCACCGCGCTCGCGCTGCTCGCCGCGATTCTCACCGCCTGCGCACTGCTGTACACGTGGCGATACTTCGACTCGGCCGAAGCTCACGTGCACGTCCTGCTGCTGCTGTTCCTCGCGGGAATGGTGGGTTTCGCGCTCACCGCGGACCTGTTCGACCTGTTCGTCTTCTTCGAACTGATGGGGGCGGCCGCGTACGCGCTCACCGGGCACAAGATCGAGGAACCACAGGCGGTGCACGGCGGCTTCGCCTTCGGCGTGGTCAACTCACTCGGCGCATACTTCTCATTGACCGGTATCGCGTTGCTCTACGCCCGTACCGGACGGTTGGGGCTCGCTCCGCTCGGCGCCGCGTTGACCGGCCGCGGCGCCGATGTGCTCGTGCTTGCCGCGATGGTGCTCGTGCTGACCGGCCTGTTGGTGAAGGCGGCGATCGTACCGTTCCACTTCTGGCTCGCCGACGCGCACGCGGTAGCGCCGAGTCCGGTGTGCGCACTGTTCTCCGGCGTGATGGCGCCTCTCGGTCTGTACGGAGTGGTCCGGGTGTACGTCACGGTGTTCGGCGCCGCTGTGCCGGCTGTGGTGGCGCATCGGACCCTCGTGGGCCTTGGCGTGGTCACCGCCGGGCTGGGCGCGGTCATGTGCCTTGCCCAGCGGCACCTCAAACGCATGCTCGCCTACTCCACCATCGCCCATCTCGGTCTGTTCCTGGTGGGGATGGCCACCCTGTCCGGGCAGGGCATGGCCGGGTCGATGGTGTATCTGCTCGGCCATGCCGGCGTGAAGGGCGCCCTGTTCCTGCTTGTCGGACTGCTGTTGGCTCGACACGGCAACGTCGACGAGGTCGGTCTGCACGGTCGCGGTCGGGCAGACGGCGTCGCCCGATGGCTGTTTGTGTTGGCCGCGCTTGCCTTGGCTGGCCTTCCGCCGTTCGGTACCGGGCTGGGCAAGGCGATCAGCGAGGAAGCCGCCGAACGGTGGTGGCTGGTGGGAATTTTCGTCCTGGTGTCGGCGGCGACTGGCGGCGCTGCCCTGCGCGCCGGTCTGCGTGTTCACTTCGGGCTCGGCAAACCGCCGACCGACGCCGATCCGGACACCACGTCCGGCGAGGACGAAGCGCAGGAGGGACGTTTCCCCGCGAGGATCCCGATGACCATGGTGGTGCCTGTCGTTGTGCTGCTGGTCGGGGCAGTGGCCATCGGTGTGGTGCCCGCCGTCGCCGACAGGCTGGCCGAGGGTGGGCGATTGTTCGTCGACCAAGCCGGCTACCTGGAGGCGGTCACACACGGCGCGGCCGCCACCCAGACGCCGGCGCCGGCGCGGTGGTGGACCCTATCCGGCGTGGCACTCGGCGTGCTGAGCACCGCGCTGGCCGTCACCTTGGCGCTACTCGCGGTGCACGGGCGGTTCGGCTGGCTTGGTCGGCTGCTGGACACGCCACTGCGGACACTGCACCGGGCCCATTCCGGACACGTCGGCGACTACGTTGCCTGGCTGCTCGGTGGCGTGGCCGTGCTCAGCGGTCTGCTCATTCTTCCCGCCCTGCCATGAGAGTATCGGTTGTGACATCGGCCAACCGGCGGATTACCGCCAGCCTGTCAGGGGTATCCGGCCGGCGACAATCCCGCACCGCGAGGCAGGAACCCATGAATACGGACCCGGACAGCCGAACAGCCCAGGGTCTGCGTGCCTACATCGCTGCCGTGGCACGAGCGCTGACCATCCCCCAACACGCGGTCGGGCACGAGGTCAGCGAGCTGGCCAGCGCCTATCTGGCTCTGTCCCACCGCAGCCCGACCTTTCCCGACCGCGACCTGATGTTGGTGTGGGACGAACACCACGGCTGGTCGGTGGGCGTCGAGACGGATCCCGGCGAGCCACCCATCATGCTTGCTTATCTCAGCGAGGAGCTGGTGCCCGAACCGGAGAGAGTCAGGGCGTTCGTCGCCGAAGTGACGGCGGGTCGCTATCCGGGACAGCCTCATCCGCCCGAGTATCCCGACGGCGGCGAACTCGCCAACCGGCTCGCCCGGTATCTGGAACGTCCGCATTTCCTCAGCGGCGGCCGCTGACAGTGGTAGCGTGATGAGGCCGAGGAGGGACATGGCGATGACCATGCGTGAACCGTGTCCACATGCTGCGCGACCAGCCGTCGTCGACCTGATTGGCGTCGTCGTCGACCGGCCACTTCCCCGGTTAGCCGTGGTGACCGTCAGTGGCGAGGTGGATATGCTCACCGCGCCGACGTTGCACGAAAAGATCATGGAACAGCTCGGCGGGTGCGAGGTGGTCGTGCTCGACCTGAGTTCGGTGAGCTTCTTCGGATCCGCTGGGCTGACCGCCCTGATCGAGGCGCGACAGCGGGCCATGGACACCGGTGTCGACCTGAAGCTGGTCGCGGGCACCAGAATGGTCACGCGGCCGATGGCGATCTCCGGAATCGACGGGGGCTTCCAGATGTACGACTGCCTCGCTGACGCCCTTGCCTGACCAGTGGGAGCCCTCCGTACTCACAACGTAGTCGTGGGCACGGACGTTCACGCCGGCAGCAGGCCCAGTGCCGACTTCGCCACACGCACCTTCTCGCCGGCCCGCTCACGCGCCCGCGCCGCGCCAGCCCGCACCACCGACTGGATGTAGGCCGGCTCGTCAGCGAGCTCGAGATAGCGCCGCTGAACAGGCGCCAGGGTGGCGATCACCGCGTCGGCGACCGCCTGCTTGAGTTCGCTGTACCGGTGGAACTCCTGAGCCAACCGCGTCGGTTCCTGGCCGGTGCAGGCGGCCAGGATGGTCAACAGATTGGCCACTCCCGGACTGCGCTCAGCATCGTAGACAACGTCCGTACCCGCGTCGGTGACCGCTCGCATCACTGTGCGCCGCAGAACCTCCGGTTCGTCCAACAGCCGTAGGGCGCCCGCTGCCGACGATGTCGATTTGCTCATCTTGCCGGTGGGTGACGCGAGGTCCATGATCCGCGCGGCCATCGGCGGATTGACCGCCCGCGGAACCGTGAAGGTGGGGCCATACCGGGCGTTGAACCGCAAGGCCACATCACGAGCCAACTCCACGTGTTGGCGTTGATCCACGCCGACCGGCACCTCATCGGTGTCGTACAGCAGGATGTCGGCGGCCATCAGGATCGGATAGGTCAGCAGTGAAACCCGAACCTGCTGCTGGCGAGCGGTCTTCTCCTTGAATTGAATCATGCGTTGCGCCTCGCCGTACCCGGTAACGCACTCCAGCAGGTAGTGCAGCTCGGTGTGTTCAGGCACATGCGACTGGACCAGGAACAGGCACTTGTCCGGGTCGGCACCCGCCGCCAGCAGGAGCACGACGAACTCCAGGGTGCGCCGGCGTACCTCCGCCCGATCGTGCTCCAGCGTCAGTGCATGCAGGTCGGAGACGAACACCACCGTGTCCGCGGTGGCCTGGCTTGTGATGATCGGCTGGATGGCGCCGAAATAGTTACCCAGGTGCAGCTCGCCGGACGGGGTGAATCCCGTCAATCGTCGTGGCATCGATCGGCCCTCATTCGGATCAGGGCCACCCGTCGGACTCACCGACGTACGCAGACGCAAGACGGCCGCCCGAGCTGGGCGGCCGCGGATGTGGATACGCGGAATGAGAAGTGCCGCCCGTCAGGGGCGCCACCAACCCTGGAGCTGAGGCGTCATCCGCACGCCGACAACACTATCACCCAGGGGCGTTGAACCAGATTATTATCGTGCCGATCCATCCTGGACAGCCGCGGTCCTGGGCGAGGTCTGACGCAGCCAGCGGCGCATCCGATCCAGCAGGTCGTCCACGTCCACCGGCTTGGTCACGTAGTCGTTCGCGCCCGACCGCAAGCTCTTCTCCCCGTCTCCCCGCATAGCCTTGGCGGTGACGGCGATGATCGGCAGGTCGGCGAAACGAGGCATCTCCCTGATAGTCGCGGTCGTGGCGTAACCGTCCATCTCCGGCATCATCACATCCATCAGGATCAGGTCGATGTCCTCATTGGCCAGCAGCAGCTCGATGCCCTTGCGGCCGTTGGGCGCGTGCAGCACGGTCACTCTGACCAGCTCCAGCATGCCGACGATGGCGAACACATTGCGGACGTCGTCGTCGATGACGAGAACCTTGCGTCCGCTCAGGATGTCCGGGGCGCGAAGCCGATCGCCGAGCAGAGCCGCGGCCCGTTGCCGCAGCTCATCCTCGGTGGGCACGAGGTCAATCGACTGGGCGTGTGTGCGCAGCAGTCTTTCCTGGGCGGCACTGAGACCTCGTGTAGCGTGCCCGAGAACCGGGATCCCGTGCGCGATGGGATTGGCCGCCAGCCGCTTGAGGAAAGTCAGCGCCATGGCGTCGGGCAGGCTCAGGTCGACGACGACGCCGTCACACGGGCCCGCGGCGATTGCGCTGTCGGCGGCGTCCAGGGTGCCGACGGTGTCGATCCGCACCGGGCTCTCCAACGTGGCGGCGACACTGCGGATCAACAGGCTCAGCGCCGGCTCCCGTTCGGCCTCGAACACCACGAGCCGTGGCGACTCGTCGGACAGCGTCCCAGCCGCAGTCCGCTCGCGCACCGCCAACGCGGCCGAATCGTCCTCGGCCGGTGGGACCAGCGTGATCGGAAGGTTGAGGGTGAAGGTGCTGCCGACCCCCAGTTCGCTCTCGGCACGCAACTCGCCGCCGAGCAGGTACGCGACCTGTCTGCTGATCGACAGGCCCAACCCGGTTCCACCGTATCGGCGGCTCGTGGTGCCGTCAGCCTGCTGGAACGCGCCGAAGATGGTCTCGAGGTTCTCCTCGGCGATACCGATCCCGGTGTCGCGCACGGCGAACACGATGGTGTCGCCGGCGGTGCTGACGGTCAGGTCCACCCTGCCGGTCTCGGTGAACTTCACCGCGTTGGACAGCAGGTTGCGCAGCACCTGACGCAGCCGGGACTCGTCGGTGACCAGGTGCTCGGGAACGTCGGGGGCGACCTCGACGCCGAACTCCAGTCCCTTCTCGACGGTGAGCGGTTGGAACGTGGTCTGCACGTGCTCCAGCAGCTCTCCCAGTCGGAACTGCTCGGGATGGATGTCCATCTTGCCCGCCTCGACCTTGGAAAGGTCGAGGATGTCGTTGATCAGCTGGAGCAGGTCGGTGCCGGCGGAGTGGATGACGTTGGCGTACTCCACCTGCTTGGCGGTGAGGTTGCGGGCAGGGTTCTGCGCGAGCAGCCGGGCGAGGATCAGCAGGCTGTTCAGCGGAGTGCGCAGCTCGTGGGACATGTTGGCCAGGAACTCCGATTTGTACTTGGAGGTCAGCGCGAGTTGCTGGGCACGTTCCTCGATCTCCGTGCGTGCCTGCTCGATCTCAACGTTCTTGACTTCGATGTCCCGATTCTGCCGTACGAGCAGCTCGGCCTTTTCCGCCAGTTCGTCATTGGAGCGCCGCAACTCTGCCTGCTGCTCCTGAAGCTCGGCTGAACGGGTCTGCAGTTCGCTTGTCAGCCGCTGGGATTCGGTGAGCAGCGAGTCGGTCCGCGCGTTGGCGATGATGGTGTTGACGTTGACCGCGATGGTCTCCGTGAGCTGCTCGAGGAAGTCCCGCTGCACGTCGGTGAAGCGGTTGAAACTGCCGAGTTCGATCACTCCAAGCGTGGTGTCCTCGAGTACGATGGGCAGCACGATCAGATTCACCGGTTCGGCCGACCCGAGGCTGGAGGAGATGGTCAGATAGTTGGCCGGGGTCTGGTCTACCACAATCGGTCTCCTGGTCCTGGCCGCCTGGCCGACCAGCGACTGACCGAGGACGAACCGACTCGGTGGGGACGCCGTCCACCGGCCGTAGCTGGCCACCAGACGCAGCCAGCTCTCGCTGTCGTCGAACTCGGTGAGGTAGAAGGTGCCATGTTGCGCGCCGACGAGTGGAGTGAGCTCGTCCATGATGAGTTCGGCGACCGTGTTCAGATCGCGGTGTCCCTGCATCAGACCGGACATCCTGGCCAGGTTGGTGTTGCGCCAGTCCTGCTCCTGATTGGCTCTGGTGGTCTCGCGCAGCGAGTGCACCATCGCGTTGATGTTGTCCTTGAGCTCGGCGACCTCGCCCTGTGCCTCCACGGAGATGGACCGGGTCAGGTCGCCGGTGGCCACCGCACTGGTGACTTCGGCGATCGCCCTGACCTGTCGGGTGAGGTTCCCGGCGAGTTCGTTGACGTTCTCGGTCAACCGCTTCCAGGTGCCCGAGACACCCTCGACCTCGGCCTGACCACCCAGTTTGCCGTGACTTCCGACCTCGCGGGCCACCCGCGTCACCTCGGCCGCGAAGGCCGACAGGGTGTCCACCATCGTGTTGATGGTGTTCTTGAGCTCCAGGATCTCCCCGCGCGCGTCCACATCAATCTTCTTGGAAAGGTCACCCTGCGCCACCGCCGTTGTCACCTGCGCGATATTGCGGACCTGACTGGTCAGATTGGACGCCATCACGTTGACGTTGTCGGTCAGGTCCTTCCACGTCCCGGCCACATTGGGCACCGCGGCCTGCCCGCCAAGACGACCCTCGGTGCCCACCTCGCGCGCCACCCGCGTCACCTCGGCGGCGAAAGCCGACAACTGGTCCACCATCGTGTTGAACGTCTGGGCCAGCGCCGCGACCTCACCCTTGGCTTCCACGGTGATCTTCTGTGAGAGGTCACCCCGCGCCACCGCGCTGGCGGCCTGCGCGATGGAGCGCACCTGACTGGTCAGATTGGACGCCATCACGTTGACGATGTCGGTCAGGTCCTTCCAGGTGCCGGACACACCCCGAACGATCGCCTGACCGCCGAGGTCACCCTGGGTGCCGACGGCACGGGCCACCCGCGTCACCTCGTCAGCGAAGGCCGACAACTGGTCCACCATCGTGTTGATGGTGTTCTTCAGTTCGAGGATCTCCCCGCGCGCATCGACGGTGATCTTCTGGGTCAGATCACCCTTGGCCACCGCCGTCGCCACCGCCGCGATGTCACGCACCTGCTCGGTCAGGTTGACGGCCATGACGTTCACCGAGTTGGTCAGGTCGAGCCACGTGCCTCCCACCCCGGGCACCGCGGCCTGCCCCCCAAGACGACCCTCGCTGCCCACCTCACGGGCCACCCGCGTCACCTCGGCGGCGAAAGCCGACAACTGGTCCACCATCGTGTTGATGGTGTTCTTCAGTTCGAGCATCTCGCCCTTGACGTCGACGGTAATCTTCTGGGTCAGATCACCCTTGGCCACCGCCGTCGCCACCGCCGCGATGTCACGCACCTGACCAGTCAGGTTGGACGCCATCGCGTTCACCGAGTCAGTGAGGTCCTTCCAGGTACCCGACACCCCGGGCACCGCGGCCTGCCCCCCAAGACGACCCTCGCTGCCGACCTCACGGGCCACCCGCGTCACCTCAGAGGTGAACAGCGCCAGCTGGTCGACCATGCCATTGAACACGACGGCCATCTCGTCCATCAGCACGTCGTCCACGCGAGGCAGACGGGTGCTGAAATCACCGTCGCGCACGGCCTTGAGCCCCTCGAGCAACTGCTGGAGGCGCTCGTCGGCGATGCGTCGTGTATGTACGGTCTCGACCTCAGCCATCTGCGTACCACTCCCTGTCAGCAGCCTCCAGGTCAATCTACCGACATCGCCGCGACAGGCAGAGGCAAGTCACCGCACTAGACTCAGCCCGGTGGTAGTCGACCAGGCGGCGGCGCGACTCAGCGAAGTCGTGCGACGACAGCAGCGGCAACTGGACCAGATTCGTGCCGAGACGGCGGCGAACCTGGTGGTGGAACTCGCCAAGGGCATTCTGGTCGAGCGTCTCGGCTGCACACCGCCCCAGGCCGCCGACCATCTGGTTGGTCTTGCGGACAGTTGCGGCATGTCCGTGCTCGACCTGGCCGCCGAGATAATCGGCGAATCCCATGGGGTGACCGCTGGGACGCCGGTACGACTTCGGCTGGCCGAAGCCGCGATACATGCCGCGTCGAATGGAACCGTGCTCGCGCAGGCGGTGTTCACCGAAGCCCTTGTCCCACTTGGCGCCACCGCCGTTGCCGTCTGGGTGTTGCAGCCCGACGGTGCACTACGGCTCGTCGGAGAGCATGGTCTCGGCCCCGCCGAGGCAAGCAGGTGGTGCCACGTCCCGCCCCAGCTGGACTCTCCACAGCAGCGGGTCGTCACCAGTGGACAACCACTGTGGCGGACCGACGAGAACCGCACCGTGCTGCCGCTGTGCCTGAAGCACCGACCGCTCGGAGTGCTGGAGATCCGGTGGCAGACAGCCGCGACAACGGAGTTGTCCCCCGCACTGCGTGGTGAGCTGATCGCACTGGCAGACCTGTGTGCCAGTGCGGTGGGGCTCGCCGATGACAGCGGCGAACCAGCGGGTCCTCTACGTGAGTTTGCGCTGCTCGACCAGCTGGTGGATGCGGTCGTGGTGGCTCACGCGATCCGTGACGGGGCCGGAACTGTGATCGACTTCGTAGTGGATCATGTCAGCGCGGACCTTGTCGACAATCAGGGACGCGGACCCGCACAGCTGCTCGGCGTACCGCTGCTGCAGCTGTACCCGCACGTCGGCCAGGCGGGAGGCTTGTTCGACGCCGCCGTCCAGGTGCTGACCACGGGCAAGGCGTGGCACGGCGAAGGCGTCGCCCTGGGCGCCGGCGTGGCGGACATTCGGATCGCCAGGCTGCTCGACGGCGTGGCGATCGCCTGGCAGCGGCGCGACAGGGAGGTCGCACTGCTCAACCACGCCCAGCGGCTTGGCCAACTGGGTGGTTGGGAGGAAAACCTGGCCACCGGCGAGGTGACCTGGACGGCCCAGACGTTCGCGCTGTTGGGCATGAATCGACCAGTGCCGCTGCAGTCGTTGGCGGTGCACGATCCCCAGGCGATCGATCGGTTGGTCAACACCGCCGTCGTGCAGTTGCGGCCAGCGGTCGCGGTGATGCGGATCGACGGCCTGAACGGCATGATCCGGTACCTGCGGGTCTTCGCCGAGCCGGTGCTCGACGCGGACGGTTCGGCGGTGGCGATCCGCGGGGCCTGCCAGGACATCACGACCCAGTACCACCCCGAGTTCGTGCTCTCGGCCACACAGGACCAGCTCACCGAACAACGGCGCCTGGCGACGCAACTACAGCACGCCATCATTCCGCCATCGACCGGTTCCGTGCGGGCCGTGGGCCTGCAGGTCGCGGTCCGGTATCGTCCAGCTGGCCATGAGCATCTCGTCGGCGGCGACTGGTATGACGTAGTGTCGCTGCCAACCGATCAGGTGCTGCTCGTGGTCGGCGACATGGCCGGGCACGGAATCGACGTCGTGACAGGCATGATCTCCATGCGCAACGCGCTACGCGGTCTGGCGATGACAGGCGTGCGTCCGGGACAGTTGTTGAGTTGGCTCAACACGAGCGCACGGAGTCTGCCGGAGAAGGTGAGCGGCACCGTCGTGTGCGGCTTGTACGACCCAGCGACTAGGGAATTGCTGTGGGCGCGGGCGGGGCACCTCCCGCCACTGCTGGTCCGCGACGGCCAGGCGATTCAACTGCCGTTCCCGTCCGGTCCGATGCTGGGTGCCTTCGCGGACTCGACCTACGAAGAGATGACGACCGACTTGCGTCGCCATGACGTGCTCGTGCTGTTCACCGACGGCTTGGTGGAGCGCCCCGGGGCCGATCTGGACGAGTCCGTGCAACTGCTCATGGACACCGCTCGGCACACAGTCGAGGACATCGAACAGTATGCCGACCAGGTGCTCGACCACACCGACGCCAACACTCGCGACGATACGTGCCTGATCACCCTGCGGGTATGTTGACTGTGTGAGCGGCCCGCCGTGCGGGTATCCCCGAGCGTGACCATCCTCCCCGATCCTGAGCCCTGGGAGCCTGATCCCCAGCCCAGGGAACCGACACCCGCTGAGCCGGAGCCGCCTCCCGACGAGGAACGGCCGGTCGCCGTCGGTCCCGACGAGGGGACCTCCTCGGCTCATGAGTCCTTTCCGGATACTGATGCGCCAGACCGTCCGGCCGCGGCAGGGCAGGCCGTTTCCTGAGGTTTGACTCACCAATTCGGGGTACCCAACCTTTGACATACCCGACGAAGGGACGTCCATGAGCGCCAGTGACAAGATCGACAACAAGGCCGAGGAATTGAAGGGCAAGGCCAAGGAGGGCGCCGGCAAGGTGGCCGACGACAAGGATCTCGAAACCGAGGGACAGTTCGACCAGTTGAAGGGCAAAGCCAAGCAAGCCGGCGAGAAGGTCAAGGACATCGTCAGCGATAAGTGAGGTCGGCAGTCGGTCGGGCTGCCCTGTTGTCGGCGGGCGCCCGACCCGGAACCGTCACGACCACCGGGTTCGTCGTTGCCGTTACTCTGTGTCACTCATCCATGGACATGAACGAACTCAGGTGTTATGCGGGCAATCGGGCTCGCCGGCGACGGTCAGAGATCACTTCACGCCGTTCGTTCTCCCCCATCCCGCCCCAGATTCCGTATGGCTCCTGCACTGTCAGGGCGTGTTCGCGGCATTGCCGCAGGACGGGGCAGCTCATACAGACGCGCTTCGCGCGGGCCTCCCTTGCCAGCCGGGCGCCACCGCGCTCACTGTCGGGGTGGAAGAACATCGCGCTGTCGGCGCCTCGGCAGGACCCCAGGCGCTGCCAATCCCAGTTCTCGGTAACCGGGGTCGGGAGCCGCTGTACGTCAGCCATCTGCTACCTCCTGGGGACCTGTGCGCACCGAGTTCCCCTTTTCCCCACCCTGAAACTTTGTCCAGTTCCCAACTCGGATCACCCCCGCCGGGAGCCGACCGCCGACAGCATGGCGGCGAAGCACCGGCGCGCGGGTGTGGCAAGCTGGTAGGGACACGGCGTCGGCGGACGGCGGTCGGGCACACGACCATCAGTCCGTCCCCCTCGCTCCTCAGGGGTCCCGGGGAGCCCGACACAGTAAGGACAGTGGCCCGAAGGTGACCGACAACAGCCTCACGAACATCAGCGTCTCGGCGCGGCGCCTGGACACGGAGACGGTGGTCGTCGTTGTCACGGGTGAGATCGACATGGCGACCGTGCCCCGTCTGCGGGAGACGGTCAACGACGAGATGGCAGCCTGCCGTTCCCTCGTGCTCGACCTCAGCAAGGTGAGCTTCCTCGGTTCGGCGGGGCTGGAAGTGCTGGTAGAGGTGTTGCACATGGCCACGAGCCGGCAGGTTTCGCTGTGCCTTGTCGCCGACTCCCGCACGGTGCGCCGTCCACTGGAGATCACCGGGCTCGCCGAGATGTTCACCATCTACCCCACGCTGGACGACGCCTTGCCCACGACACCATGATCGGCGAGGAAGAACACTGAGAGCGGCAGTCACCAACGGACCGAGGTGATCGTGAACGAACATCAGTCAAATGCCGAGCCAGTAGCGGACGTCGAGATGCGCATCGTCGCGTTGCCCTGGCATCTGTCCGCGGTCAGAGCGGTGGCCGCGGACCTCGCCATGCGCGCGGATTTCGACCTGGATGCCATTTCCGACCTGAGGATGGCTGTTGACGAGGCATGCTCGGCGCTGATTTCGCGAGCCGTCGAGGGTGAGGTGCTGGTGTGCCGGTTCGACGTCCGCCCCGAACAGATCCACTTCTCCGCTCAGGTGCCGACCACCAGCACGGCCGCGCCCAGTAGGGAGAGCTTCGGGTGGCGGGTGCTGACCGCACTGGCCGACTCGGTGAACACGTGGGTGACCACTGGCGAGAGCGCTCACCACGTGCTTCGAGTCGACCTGGTCAAGAAGCGCCTCGGCAAGGTGCCGCAGTGACGGATGTGGCCAACGGCTACGAGCATCTCGTCCCGCTGCTGGCCGAGTTCGCCGCGCTGCCAGCGGACGATCCACGCCGCGATCAGTTGCGCGACACGTTGGTGCTCGGCTACCGGCCGGTCGCCGAACACATCGCACACCGGTTCTCCCGCCGCGGCGAACCGCACGACGACCTCGTCCAGGTCGCCACGGTGGGGCTGATCAGCGCCGTCGACCGGTTCGACCCCGCCCGCGGCAGCGACTTCCTGTCCTTCGCGGTGCCCACGATCATGGGCGAGGTTCGCCGGTACTTCCGGGACGCCAGCTGGTCGGTTCGGGTGCCTCGCCGGCTCAAGGAGCTGCATCTGGCCATCACGTCGGCCACGAGTGAGCTGTCACAGCGGGCAGGGCGGGCTCCAACGCCCAGTGAGATCGCCGCCCATCTCGGCATCAGTCGGGAGGAGGTGTACGAAGGGCTGGAGGCGGGCAACGCCTACCGCAGCTCGTCCCTTGACGACCTGCTGACCGGCGCCGACAGCTCACTGTCGCTCGGGGACACGCTCGGCGAGGAGGACACCGACCTCACCGGAGTGGACGACCGCGAGGCACTGCGGCCTCTGCTGCGGCGGCTGCCGGACCGGGAAAGGACGATCGTCGTGCTCCGGTTCTTCGGCAACCTGACCCAGACCCAGATCGCCGACCGGGTCGGTATCTCGCAGATGCACGTCTCGCGGCTGCTCGCACGGACCCTGGCGGAACTGCGTGAAGGACTGGTCGGCTAGCGCTCGCGCTGCTGTCCGGCCTCCACCCATCCCAGGGGGGCGACCCCGAACTCAGTCTACCAGCGGCAACCCCGAGATGATCATCAAAGGCGGCAGGCTGTGGATAATGTTCCCCGCTGTGCGCAAACGTTTGCGCACAGCCGCCCGCCGTTCGAGTGCACATCGGTCACTGGCTGATTCACACGGTTCGCACCAGCACTCCAGCCTGCTCCAGCTCGCTGACGGCGCTGGTCGGCGCGCTCCGGTCGGTGACAACCATGTCGATGTCTCTCACCGGACAGACGTGTCCGAGGCCGGTCCGGCCGAACTTCGCACCGTCACACACGACGATGGTGCGCCGTGCTACCGCCGTCGCGGCCTGCTTGACCGGCACTTCGGCCAGATCGTGCGCTGTCAGGCCGTGTTCGGTCGACAACCCGCACGCGCCGAGGATGGCGGTGTCGACACGCAGTGTCCGCAGCGAGTTCTCCACCAGGTGACCGGTGAACGACAGCGCACTCGGCAGCACCTGCCCGCCGGGCACCAACAGGGTCACGTCCGGCCCGGCGCTGAGCACGTTGACCGAGTGGAGGTCGAGCGGAATCACGGTGATCCGGCGTCGGGCGAGTAGTCTGGCCACCGCCAGCGTCGTGGTTCCGCTGTCGAGGATCACCGACTCGCCGTCGACGACGAGGGCTTCGACGGCGGCGGCAATCCGCTGCTTGCCCTCGACGGCCTCGCGCTCGCGGACGGCGAACGGCGTCGCCTCACCGCGTAGCAGCAGACTCACGGCACCACCACGCACCCGACGCAGGACACCCTGCGCGGCAAGGTGGTCGAGGTCGCGCCGGATGGTCATCTCCGAGCATCCGGTCTCCTCGGCCAGCTCCGCGACGGTGACCCGGTCAGCCGTACGCAGCCGATCAATGATCGCCAAGGCACGCTCGGTTCCTTCCACACGGCGAATTTATCAAGGGGACCGGCAGCGGGCCGAAGCCCGAAGCGCAACCCGCCTGTCTTGGTCGTGTTGCGGTAGGACAGCACAGAAACGAATAGACCTGTGTTACGGGGAAGGCGCCGCCACACGGCGCAGCGCCGTGTCGGGAAACCGGCGGAATATCGCCGGCATGCAGGCCGCGGCGAGCAGCAACATGACGGTGGCCACCAGCCACGGCAGCGGTGGCCAGATCACCAGCAGGGCGGCGAACGCGGGCGCCAGTGTGTCCGAGACGCCATAGGTGTACTGGAATGCCGCCAGGTATCGACCGCGCAGCTCGCCAGGAGCAAGCGATTCGACCAGAGCGTTCGCCACGGGTCCGTGGAGCAGATCCGCAGCGAGGAACGGCAGCGTCAGCGCGAACAGATAGGCGACGAGCATCGCGTCAGGAACCAGAACCGCAGCGCCAAGCGCAAGAGTCCATACGGCGAACACCGAGGTGGCGCTGAACACGGTTCTCGACCGGGACAGGGTGACGACGGCCTTCACCGCGGAGCCCCGCGTCGCCGCCGAGACCGCGGTAATCCAGCCGAGTAGCATGCCAGGCACCCATGCCGGCGCGTGCAGCCAGCTGACCGCGTATACGGGAAGGACCCTGGCGAACAGGGATATCGTCATCGTCGCCGGGACACTGGCCAGCACGAACGCGAGGAACGACCGGTGCCGAAGCACGTCGCGGTATCCGCTGCGCGCGTTCCCAGCGCCCCTGCCACCGTCATCGCGCCAACGCACCCCCCTGGTGGCCATGAGGGTGCCGACCATGAAAAGTGCCGCGTTGCAAGCCACGACGAACCGATAGACGTGTGGGGAGTCTCCCAGGGAAAGCACGACGCCGGCGAGCAGTCCCCCGGCCGCGACACCCGCGGATTCGACCATCCCGGTCAACGCGAAACCGTGTTCCCGATCCTGCTCACCGACCACGTCGGACACGACCGCGAACACTGACGACCAGAACATGCGCATGCCCGACATCACGAACAGGCTGGCGAAGAACCCGCCGACGACGCCGTGCACCAACAACAGTCCGGCGGCGCCGACGATCTGGGTGCAGCGCGCGACCAGAAAGGTCTTCGCGGAGCCAAAGCGGTCTACCATCGCTCCGGTCACCGCCGGAAGGGCGAGCGAAAGCGCGGCCGCGGTGGCCATCGTCAGTCCAGCGGTCGCGGTCGCGAGCCCCACGACCCGGATCAGGTAGAGCAGCTCGATGGGCAGAAACAGGCCACTGCCCACCGCGCCGAGCGTGATCGAACACAGCAGGATGCGACGCGACGGTCGGCCGCGACGACGCATAGCGGGTGCCACCTGCCCCCGCACCACCTTCCCCACGCCGCCATGATGCCAGCAGGCGAGTAACCACCAGCGGATCGCGGACCCGAATACCAACGGCCTTGGTCCCGGGTGCAGGCTGGTCGGGTGACTGTGGCTGGTTTCCCGGTGCTGTCCCGGCCGACCGCACCGCCCGAGCTCACCCCGACGGGTGCACTGACTGCCTTCACCGCCAACGTCGGCGTGCTGGCGGTCGTCGCACTCCTCGGCGCCGCCTACGTGGTGGGGGTGATCCGTGTGCGCGGCGCCGGACGCCAGTGGCCGGCGAGCCGGTGCTGGTGGTTCCTTGCCGGCGGACTTGGATCGATCCTGCTCGTGACGGTAACCGCGCTCGGCATCTACGACGACACGCTGTTCTGGGTGCGGGCGGTGCAGAACGTCGTCCTCCTCATGGTAGCGCCGATGTTCCTGGCACTAGGCGCACCGCTGACCCTGCTCCGCGAGACACTTCCCGACGACGCCAGGGCGGCGCTCAGCCGGATCCGCCGCGGCACAGCGGCGCGCCTGCTGACCTTCCCGCCCGTGGTCACCGTCGTTCTCGTTGCGCCACCACTGATCATCTACCTGACCCCGCTTTACGAAGCGACCCTGCGCTCGGCGCTGGTGAGTGGGCTGGCGGGGTCGGGACTGGTCACCGCCGGACTCCTCTACTTCGTCAGCCGGCTCCGCGTGGACCCGACACCACGCGAGGACTCCTACCTGGTGACATTGGGAATCAGCGTGACCGAGGTGATCGTGGACGGAGCGCTCGGCCTCGTGTTATGGCTCGGACC
This sequence comes from Kutzneria sp., assembly GCA_019239965.1. Taxonomy (GTDB): domain Bacteria; phylum Actinomycetota; class Actinomycetes; order Mycobacteriales; family Pseudonocardiaceae; genus Kutzneria. The sequence continues at coordinate 78,434 of JAFAZC010000202.1, forward strand.
GCTGGTCGCGCCGCACTACTACCAAGGACTCGACCGCGACTGGGGCCCTGATCCGCGAACCGACCAGGTGATCGGAGCCGGCGTGCTGTGGATCGGCGGGGACCTTGCCGGCCTGCCGTTCCTCGGCGCCGTGGCGGCACGGATGAGCCGGGAGGATCAGGCACGGGCCACACTGATCGACAAGGAACTCGACGCGGTGGAAGCGACGGTGGCCGACGATCCGTCCGAACAACCGCCGCTGTGGTGGGTAGACCATCCGGAACTGGCGCAGCGGTTCCGCCGTGCCGACTAGTGTCTCAATCGGACTGTTTGCCCTGACCCGAACGGCCCGGTGCCGCCATCGGCCACTCAGGCTGCTGGCTGTACCTCGAACGTAAAGCACAATGCCTCGGCGCTGCGGACATGCAGGTAGGCGACCTCGGCCTCAGCCATCAGGGCGCGGATCACGGCTTCATGATCCTCTGCTGGCCGTACGAACGTGATGTGCTGGTACGCCCTGGCTCCTGTGTGGTCGAACGTGTTCATGACGGAGTCGTGGTCCAGGAACGCCGCAGGGTAGAGATGCGGAGTCTCGTATCCAGCACAGCGCTCGAAATGAACGAAAACCGGTCCTGCCTCCATCCATGGGCTCGGCTGGGTCCACGGCGTGTAGCAGATCAACGCGATCCGCTCGTCCGGCTCGGCTCGCCGCAGGCAGCAGCGCAGCGGCTCGCCTCCGTTGGCGACGCGCAGAGTCCACGGATTGCCGTATTCGTCGGCACCACGGTCACGCATCCTGTCGAGACGTTCCGGGTCAATGGCGATGTAGCGAACTGTGCTCATGCTTTCCAATCTGCTGGACACGTTCCGTGTTGTCTGGCGGGATTCGGACACGGCAGCATCCCAGCAGGGCTTGTGCTGGAGTGGACTCCAGCACGTAGGCTCCGCGAACGGAGACAGCAGTGGAGGACAGGGGGAGTGCCCGGCGTCAGTGTCGACGAGACGATTAGGCGAGCAGGGACTCCAGGTCTCGGCGTTGGGGCTGGGCTGCATGGGGATGAGCCAGTCCTACGGTGTTCCCGACGACGCCGAGTCGGTGGCCACCATCCACCGTGCCCTCGACCGCGGATGCACGTTCTTCGACACCGCCGAGGCCTACGGGCCGTTCACTAATGAGGAGCTGCTCGGCAAGGCACTGCGTGGCCGCCGTGACGAGGCCGTTGTCGCCACGAAGTTCGGCTGGGACTTCGACGGCAACGGCAACCGCGACGAGCTGAACAGTCGGCCGGAGCACATTCGAGTAGTGGTCGAGCAGTCATTGCGTCGCCTGGGCACCGACCACCTCGACATCCTCTACCAGCACCGAGTCGACCTGGGGGTGCCTATCGAGGAGGTCGCCGGCACGGTCGGTGAGCTCGTCGCAGCGGGCAAGGTGCGGTTCTTCGGACTGTCCGAAGCCGGACCGGAGACCATCCGGCGCGCACATGCGATGTTCCCAGTCTCGGTGCTGCAGACCGAATACTCCCTGTGGGAGCGGGACCTGGAGACCGACATTCTCCCGACGATACGGGAACTGGGCATTGGACTCGTGGCATATTCACCGCTCGGTCGGGGCTTCTTGACCGGAACGGCCCGGCGGGCCGAGCGGTACCCGCAAGACGACTATCGCAGGCTGGATCCTCGGTTCCAGGGAGCGAACTTCGACACAAACCTCGCAATTGCCGACGCGGTGCGCACCGTAGCCGAAGGTAGAGGTGCGACGCCGGCCCAGGTCGCACTCGCCTGGCTACTACGCAAAGGCGAGGACGTCGTCCCGATTCCCGGTACCAAACGCCGGCGTGCTCTCGAGGAGAACCTGGCCGCCGCCGATCTCGTACTCGAGGGCGCGGATCTCGCCCGGCTCGACGCCTTGAACGACAGCAAGACAGCCGGCACACGATATCCCGAGCAGTTCATGCACATGCACGGACGCTGACCCGCCGGACGGCCGGATCAGGCAGCGTCCCCCGGAGCGGACACGGCGGCAGAGACGAACTCCCGTATGCCGAAGTGGGTGCTCACCGCTGTCCAGTCACCGCCGAGGGAGACCACGAACGTGTGTACCAGGGCGATGTCGGCACGCTGGGCGACCAGGACCAGGCAGCCGGCCGACGTGATCGATCCACCACCCAGTCGTTGGCGAGCCTCAGGATTGGCCACAAGGGCATTGTGCAGCCGTTTGACATCAATACCGGGTACCTCCACCTCAACGGCGTCCGCCTGCATGGAATCGCTTGGCAGAGCGCGGAAGGTGAGGACGCTTTCCTGGCGGTACCGCACACGGACCAGTTCAGCTATACGGTGCAGGCGCGTCGTGTCGACGCTGTCCACATGGAATTCCCGAGACCGTTCGTAGGTCGTCTCGTGCAGCTCGTCTGACCAGAACACCCCCGACAGCAGAGTGGACCCAAGGGGCTCGGAGCCGTTGTCCTGGATCATCCAGGTGACCTGCGCGGCGAAGGCCGCGAGGTGGGTGCGCATCCGAGGGTCCGCGGGATCGGTGATGACGGCGGTGTTGTTGGTGGCGAATATCTCCGCCTCCGGCGATGGCAGCTCAACGGCCCTGGCTGGAACGCTCGGAGACGCCAGGGTGAGGAGGGCCACGATCGAGGCGAGCACGGTCCGCTTGACGGTCAATGGGGTTCCTTTCCCGCAGGTGCCGCAGTGATATCACCCGGTCGTCACCGCATCGTGCGCGGGATGGGGTGCACGCGTGACCCACGCCAGCACGAATCCGACCACCGCGGCCAGCGCACCAGCTGTTGCCAACCAATGTACGCCAGCCGTGGTGAGCACCACTCCACCCATGGCTGAGCCGAGCGCACCGCCGAAATAGATCGCGGAACCGTTCAGTCCCACCGCCACGATCGGCACATCGGGCGCGGCGGAGAACAGCCGATGCTGTTGCGGGACCATCAGCATACTGGCGAAAACACCGGCGATCAGCTCGATCAGTACGGCACCCGCCAGACTACGCACGGCCACGTCCATGACCGCCAGTGTCACGGCGAATCCCGCCAGCGACACCAGCCGGATCCGTCCTGGACCGTACCGGTCGATCCACCGTCCAGTCAGCACGTTGCCGACGACCTGCCCGACACCGTAGGCGGCCAACACCCAGGACAGTGCTGTTCCTGTCGCGGAGGGTGCCACGATCAGCGGCAAGTACACGAACACGGTAAATCCCGCCAGGACGCCGAGTACAGTGATCACAAGCGCCTTGGCCACTGCCGGGCGCAGCGCGACCGACAGCCGAGTGCGTAGACCGGCCGGCGGCACGTGCACCGCGGGCAGGATTGTGACAGCCAATGCCAGGAGCGTGCCGGCCGCAGCGAGCACCCACATCACCATGCGCCAGCCCAGCAACTGCGCGACCCAGACCCCGATCGGCACGCCGATCACGATCGAGACTGTCATCCCCGCCGCGACGGTGGCCAGTGCTCTGCCGCGGTGTTCGTCCGTCGCCACGGCGCCAGCAACCACATAAGCGTTGGATTGGAACGCCGCGGCGCCAAGCGCCGCGATCGCTCTGGCGACGGCCATCAGCAGAAAACTCGTGCCGATCGCCTGTCCCACCATTCCGACGGTGAACAACGCCATGCCGCCAATGAGCAGTCCCCTGCGATCCCAGTTTCCGGTGAGAGCGGCGACGAGCGGGGACGCGATCGCATAGGTGAGCGCGAAGACCGTGGCCAATTGGCCCGCGGTGGCCTCGGAGACGTCGAGGTCATGTGCGATGACAGGCAATAACCATTCAGCACCAAACCATCGGTGCCCACAAGGAACGTGCCGATGGCGAGTGTGGGCAGCGCCATCACGGGCAGCGCACTCCTCGATGGCTCTCGAATTGTCACGTGCGTAGAGTGAACGAATGAATTGACTGCTGTCAAACGGTCGACAGACATGGAAGCGCCTGGTTCGCTGGACACCGTGGTAGTCCACATGAGACGGCAATCCAGCGTCGTTTTCCGGACTGTGGACGTCGTGCTCACCGACGGGCCCGAGTGACGTTCGACGCGGGACGGTCTTGACGGCTTTGACAAGCTGAACCGATGGTGAACGAGGCCGGCCGCTGGAACACGAACATTCACTACCATCCGCTGATGGTCGACTCGGTCCCCGAGGGTGCGCGACGAGCACTGGATGTCGGCTGCGGCGAAGGCATGCTGGCGCGCCGGCTGCACCGGGTCGTGCCAGAGGTCGTGGGGATCGACCGCGACCGCGCAAGTATCGACCTGGCGAGGGCACAGGGCGACAGCGCCGGCATCGAGTACGTGCTCGGCGACTTCCTGGACTTTCCGTTCGAGCCGGCGTCCTTCGATGTCATCGTCTCGGTCGCCACCCTGCACCACATGGACGCCGCCACGGCGCTCGGCCACATGCGCGATCTGCTCCGCCCCGGCGGAGTACTGGCCGTGGTCGGTCTCGCCCGTAGCCGGCCCGGCGGCCTTCCCGTCGACCTGGCGGGCGCCGTCGCCCACCGTCTCCATCTGCTCACCAAGAAACACTGGGAGCATCCGTCCCCGACGGTGTGGCCGCCGCCGGAGACCTACGCGGACATGCGTCGCATCGCCAGCGAGATCCTGCCCGGTGTCCGCTATCGTCGCCATCTGCTCTGGCGCTACTCGCTCACCTGGACCAAGCCGCGTCGGTGACGAGAAAACCTCAGATACCCCAAAAGGGGCCGGTCAGTCCCACCGCGCGCAGGTAGTCCGCGGCCCGCGCCGGCTCCCTGCGGACGTAGTCCCGGTCGAGCCGGCCGTCGTACCAGTGCGAAGCGAGACGCCACAACGTGGCGAGGTCCATGACGTACCCCCGAGTGGCCTCTGTGGTCTCGAGCCAGTCGTCCACGCACCGCGATGAGCAGAACAGACGCTGGTTGCCACAGGTGAACACGACGTCGTCCCACATTCGTGCCGCGGGGACCAGGAAGTGTGCGACCTGCTCACCTTCGGGTGGACGATCACCTCCGACATTCCAGGCGTGCGGCCGTCGGCATGCCGGGCAGCGGGTGGACACCAGCACATCACCTTCGTCGGCGAGCAGATGTGGGAGCGCGAACGAGTCCCAGGCACAACCACCCCACCACAGGGTGCGCGTCCCCATCACCGCGAACCCCAGTGGAATCGCGGAGAACGGATGCGCCATGACGACGCGCCCCCGGCCGTCCAGAACAAGATGACGGTCCTCGGCGAGTCGACGTAGTCCACGGTGGACTGACCGTGGGTCCAGCCCGGTCCGCTCGACGAGGTCTGCGACCTCGGGAGCCTGGCCGGTGCGAGCGAACGCCTGGTAGACGGCGACTCGCACCTCTTCGCGATCTCCCGGACTCATGCCTGTCATTATCGTGGCAACCATGACGAACCCGTCCGCTCAGGTGGCAGCGGAACAGCCACCGACCCCGGGCTCCATTGCCGAGCGGTCCGAGTACCTCGCGCCGACGCTGCGCGAACACCTCGTGCTCACCCCGTTGACGAGGTTCGACGCGTTCAGCGACGAACTGGGCGCGGAGGTCCTCGTCAAGTGTGAGCACCAGCAGCGGACCGGGTCGTTCAAACCCCGCGGCGCATTGGCGAAGATCCTGTCCCTCGACCCGGCACAGCGGCAGCGGGGAATCGTCACCGCGTCCTCGGGCAACCACGGGCTCAGCGTCGCCTATGCGCTGGACGAACTCGGCGGGCATGCCACCGTGTTCGTCCCGGACAACGCCTCGCCGGTCAAGATCGCGGCAATGCGCCGCCTCGGCGCCGACATCCGGCGCCAGGGCACCGACGTCGGCGTGCTCGAGGGAGTCGCGCGCGCCCACGCCGCCAAATACGACATGGTCTACGTGCCTCCGTACAACGATCCCGAGGTCATCGCCGGGCAGGGCACGCTCGCCGTGGAAATGCTCGACCAGGTCGGACACCGGGGGTTCGACGCCGCCGTGGTCAGTGTCGGCGGTGGCGGCCTGGTCAGTGGCGTGGCCTCCGTCCTCAAACGACACTTTCCCGGTATCCGGATCATCGGCGCCTCACCGGCCAACGATCCGGCGATGGCGACCTGTGTCCGGGCCGGACGAATCGTCGCGATCGACGCCCTGCCCACCCTGTCCGACGGGACCGCGGGCAACGTGGAACCAGGTGCCGTCACCGTTGGGTTGTGCCGCGATCTCGTGGACGACTGGGTGCTCGTGGACGAGGCCGCGATCGCCGCCGCACTGCGGAGGGTCATCGACACCGAACACCAGCTGATCGAGGGCTCCGCCGCTGTGGCGTTCGCCGCGGCGCTGGCCCGTCGCGAGCAGCTCGCCGGGCTGCGCGTCAGCATTGTCTCCTGCGGCGCCAACATCTCGTCCGCCACCTTGGCGAGGGCACTGGCCATGCCCGAACCGCGTCCCAGGCCGGAGCCACGTCACGGGGTCTGAACCGTCAGGCGAGCAGCCGCTGGATGCGCGGCGACGGCACAACCCCCAGTTCGCGTTCGAGCAGGTCCTGGTATCCCCGGTAGGCGGACAGCGCCTGCCCGTAGTTGTCCTCGGCCAGATGGATCTCGATGAGCAGCTCGTGTGGCCCCTCCCGCAACGGCTCGGCGCGCATCGCCGTGAGCGCCGCGTCAAGGGCCTCGCCGTAGCGGGCCAGCCGCAGCCTTGACCGCGCCAGCGACTCCAACCGGTTCAGGTACATCTGGCACAACCGTTCCCGCTCCTCGAGAACCCAGTCGTCGTACCAGCCAGGCAGCAGCTCGAGCGGGCCGCACACCAAATGCTCCTGGGTCAGCGGATCGGCGTCGGCCAACTCGTCGACGTCGGTCCGGACCCGATCATCCAGCGCGAGCGTCTCGCCCTCGGTACGTATGACGGGCGCGCCGATCCGCCGCAACCGCCACAACGCTGTGCGCAGGTTGCCGGACGCCGCGTCCCCTGGGTCCCGTGGCCACAGTGCGTCACTGACGGTGGTCCGTGTTGCCTGGCGTCGCAGACCGAGAAATGCCAGCAATCGCTGCAGCGTCTTCGGGATGGCAAGCGGGCGTCCGTCATGCCTGAGCATGAATCCGCCGAGCAATGTCAATTCGGGGCCGAAGGCCATGATTCGCGCCGCCTTCCATCTCCTTCGGATGCTGACGATGGTCGGCGAATTCCTTGGCGGCCGGCATCCGGGAGACCACGTAACGCGGGTCGGCGACCACGTAATACCGGCAGCTGTCCCTCGTACGTGGCGCTCAGAGTCATCGGTCGGTCAAGCCGACTGCACCATGGCCCGCATTCGCCGGGACGGCTCGATGCCGAGCTCACGGCGCAGCAGCGCCCGGAAGGCCTCGAAGTGGCGCGCCGCGGTGGCCGGGTCCCCGGCAGCGAGGTGCACCGTGAGCACGGCTCGGTGCGCGCTCTCCCGCAGCGGTTCCAGTCGTACGGCGAGCAGTGCCGCGTCGAGTGCCGCGGCATGCTGGCGCTCACGACTGAGCCGCCGGGCGAACGTCTCCAGCGCGTGCAGCCTGAGTTGGTGCAGCCGCTCCCGCTCGATGCGTACCCATTCCTCGTCCCAGTCCGGCAGCAATGTGTCGGCGGTAAGGACCACACTGTCTGCCCAGCCAGGTTCACCCGAACCGCCCAGTAGACACCGTGCGCCAGCGGCGAACTCGAGGATGTCCACCGTGACCGTCGCCGACAGCGCGAGCAGGTCGAAGCGGGAGTCGACGACCTGCTGGCCACGCTGGCTGAGCCGCCAGAGAGCACTGCGCAGGTTGCCTTGGGCCCGAAACTCTGCGGCGAACGGCCACAGCGTGCCGGCAACCACCGGGCGCACACTCGGCCCGTACACGGCCAGATAGGCCAGTACCCGCTGCGCGCTGGCCGGCACCGGGATGATTTCATCCGCACATCGCAACTGGAATCGCCCGAACAGAGACAGTTGCCAGCGGCCCTCTGACACGGACCCTCCCAAGACCCCCGTGGAATACAGACCTTGTCTAGTCCGGTCTACTCGAAAAAAGTTGTTTTGTGCCGGCGGATTCGCCCCAAATAATGAACTGGTCGTGCTCGGCGAAAGGATGACAGTGCCAAGACCGGAGCGCCCACTCGACCAGGAGGACACCGATCTGGTGGCCTTCGCCGCCGACCTCCGACAACTGCGGGTAACCGCCGGCGGGCCAACCTACCGGCAGCTCAGCGCCACGGCCGGCTACTCACCGGCCGTGCTGTCCCAGGCCGCAGCCGGGCGGAAACTGCCGAGCCTCGCGGTCACACTCGCCTACGTCCGTGCCTGTGGCGGCGACACCGAACACTGGCGGGCAAGGTGGCAGGCGATATCGGCTGCGGCCCGTGAAGGCGAGGCCGAGGCGGGACCGTCACCCTACCTCGGGCTCGGCTCGTTCCAGGCCGGCGACGCCGACCGGTTCTTCGGCCGCGATCAGGTGCTCACCGAGCTGCTCGCCCTGGTCGAGGCGCGCCGGTTCGTCGGCGTGTTCGGCGCGTCGGGATCGGGCAAGTCCTCCCTGCTGCGGGCCGGACTGGTGGCCAGGTCCGCCGCGGCCGGGCAGCGGGTCACGGTGACCACACCGGGACCACATCCCCTGTTGGCCTGCCCTACCGGGGTGGACCTGCTCGTCGTCGACCAGTTCGAGGAGGTCTTCACGCTGTGCCGCGATCCGGCGGAACGGGCGGAGTTCGTCGCCGCGATAGTCGCCGCGGAGGGCGGGGTGGTCATCGGGGTCCGGGCCGACTTCTACGGCCACTGCGGACGCTATCCCGAACTCGTCGCCGCCTTGCGCGACAGCCAGGTCCTCGTCGGCCCGATGACCGCGGACGAACTGCGGGAAGCCGTCCTACGGCCGGCCGTCCGCGCCGGCTACACGGTCGAGACGGCGCTGCTGTCGCGGTTGGTCGCCGACGCCGCAGGCCAGCCGGCGGTGCTGCCGCTTGTCTCCCACGCGCTGTTCGAAACCTGGCGGCGCCGGCGTGGCACCCGGCTGACCCTGGCCGGCTACGAGGAGGCGGGCGGCATCCGCGACGCTGTCGCCAGCACGGCCGAACAGGTGTACCTCAAGCTGTCCCCGGACCAGCGCGAGGTCGCCAAACGGATCTTCCTTCGGCTCACCGCCCTCGGCGAGGGCACCGAGGACACCAAACGCCGGGTCAGCCACGAGACCGTGTCCGGCACGGGACCGGAGGTCGGTGTGGTGCTGGAAGCGCTGGTGCGGGCCCGTCTGCTGACGCTGGACCGGGACGGCGTCGAGATCACCCACGAGGCCCTGATCCGCTGCTGGCCCCGCCTACGGGAGTGGCTCACCGAGGACCGCGACAGGCTGCGTGCGCACCACCAGCTCACTGATGCCACCGAGGTGTGGCGATCCCTCGGTCACGATCCTGGCGCGCTGTACCGCGGAGTCCGGCTCGCCGTGGCGAAGGACACGCTCACCGAGGCGTCGCTGACCGAGCAGGAGCACGAGTTCCTTGCCCGCAGCGCCAAGGCCGAGGCTGACGAGCAGGCGACTGCCCGCCGCACCACCCGCCGGCTGCGCCAGCTTGTGGCCTTGCTGACCGTCCTGCTCGTGGTGGCCGGTACGGCCATGGTCACCGCGATCAATGCCCAGCGCAGCGAAGCCGAACAGCGCAACATCGCCCTTGCGCGCGGTGCGGTGCGCGAGGCCAACGCCCTGTCGGCCGCCAACCCCGCACTGGCACGGCAGATCGCTCTTGCCGCTTATCGGCTCGCGGCGATCCCCGAGACACGGGACAGCCTGCTCAGCATCAACGCCGCGCCCTATGCCAGCCGGTTGACCGGGCACACCGCGTCGGTCGGCAAGGTGGTGTTCAGCCACGACGGCCGGCTGGCGGCAACCGCGAGCGACGATCACACCGCGATGCTCTGGGACATCTCGGCGCCTCATCGTCCGAAAGAGGTGGCCGTCCTCGCCGGGCACTCCGAAGCCGTGCTCTCGGTGACCTTCGACCGCACGGACCGAAAGATCGTCACCAGCGGCGCGGATGGGACGGTCCGCCTGTGGGACGTGGCCGACCCGGCCCGTCCGCGGCAGACCGCCGCCATCGAGCAGCGGACCGGCAAGGTGAACGCGGCCGCGTTCAGCCCGGACGGACAGTTGCTCGCCACCGCGAACGAGGACAACACGGCGCGGCTATGGGACATCACCGACCCGCAACATCCCAGGCAGACATCAGTCATCAGCCGACACACCAGTATCGTCTCTTGGCTGGCATTCAGCCCGAACGGACAGCTACTCGCCACCGCGAGCAGCGACAACACGGCGCGGCTGTGGGACATCACCGACCCCCGGTCACCGCGGGAACGGGCCGTCCTCAGCCACCCGGCTATCGTGTCCACGGTCCAGTTCAGCCCGGACGGGCACCTGCTGGCCACCGGCGGTTTCGATCACGTCGGCCATCTGTGGGAGGTGTCCGACCCCGACGCCCCGCGACCACTCGGCACCCTCACCGGGCACACCAGCAACATCACGGACCTGGCGTTCAGCCCGAACGGCGGCCTGCTGGCCACGGCCAGCAACGACAACACGGCACGCCTGTGGGACATCACCGACCCCGATCACCCCCGACCGGCCGCCACGCTCACCGGGCACACCAACAATGTCTGGGGCGTGGCCTTCAGCCCAGACGGGCACACCGTGGCCACCGCGGCCGGCGACCACACAGCACGGGTTCAGGACCTCGCCGAGCGGACTCTCCCCGGGCACACCGACATCGCCCTGTCGGCGGGATTCAACCGTGACGGCATGCTCATGGCCAGTGCCGGTGTTGACCACACCGTGCGCCTGTGGGACTCCTCGGACACCGGTCACCCCAAGCAGTTGGCTGTTCTCAACGGAGGAGCGGGCGCTGCCGCCTCTGTGGTGTTCAGCCCGGACGGACACCTGCTGGCCGCATGCGACCGCGATCACACGACACGGCTGTGGGACATCACCGAGCCCCGACATCCTCAAGAGCTGGCTGTGCTGCTCGGCCACACCGCCGGAGTCGACCTCGTGGCGTTCAGCCCCGACGGCAGGACGATGGCCACGAGTGCCGACGATCGCACCGCGCGCCTGTGGGACATCACCGACCCACGGCGACCGGCCCAGCTGGCCGTACTGGAGGGCTTCGGTTCCGTTGTCAACTCGGTGGCGTTCAGCCCGGACAGTCGGCTCCTCGCCGCCGGCAGCGAGGATCGGACCATCCGGCTGTGGAGGCTGTCCGATCCGCGTCGTCCCCAGCAGCTCACGGTTCGCACTGGCAACCCGATGGCGTCGGCCATCGTCACGTTTAGTCCGGACGGCCGCACCCTGGCAACCGGCGGCGGTGAGAACGCCGCGCGGCTGTGGGACGTGTCCGACCCGCGCGATCCTCGGCCGCTCGCGACGCTGCCCGGCCACACCGACGACGTGTACTTCCTCGCCTACAGCCGGAATGGCCACCTGTTGGCGACCTCAAGCGCCGATCAGAGCGTCCGGCTGTGGGACGTGTCCGACGCACACGCCCCCCGGGCGCTGGACACGCTCGTCGGCGCCGTCGGCGCCGTGTTCTCGGTGGCTTTCCATCCGGACAACCACACGCTGGTCACCGCCTCTGACGACGGAACGAGAATCTGGGAACTGGACCCCGAGCGTGCCGCCGCCAGGATCTGCGCCGTCATCGACCCCAAGATGCCCGAAGTCGAGTGGGCGCGTTACTTCCCCGGCCTGAACTACGATCCGCCATGCCCGTGAGGTCAGTCTTCGGACTCCTTCTCGTCGTCCTCGCAGCAGTGGTGTGAACAGATCTTGTCGTACACCGCGAGAATCTCCTTGACAATGTTGGCTTTCAGATAGTCGCAGCGCGCCTTTCGGGCGTCCGCGTGACACTTGCGGATCGCCTTCTCCCCGGTCAGCACGGCGGTGGCCGCGGTGGCCTTGCTCCAGCACATCAGCGCGCGGCACAGGCAGTCACCGAAGTCGCTGGTGTGCTCGAATCCGCGCCAAGCATGGTGCACGTGCCTGCGGGCGACGAGGGCGCGGACGTAGAGCTCCTTGAGGTCGACCTTTGCCGGGTCCCCGCTGAGGTCGGCGGCGATCGCCGCGACCTCGGCCTTCAGGCCGTCAACCCGGGCGACCAGCTGCACCGGTTCCTTGGAGAGGTCGTCGAAGCACGCTTTCGCCGCATCTGCCTGAGTCTGGTAGTCGACGATCCGCGCGGCCAGTTCCTCGTCGGACACTCCCGAGGTGTCTGTGTCGAACTCACAGCCGTCCTCGACGCGACAACCCTCGTCACAGCCGCACTCGTTGAGCTGGCACACGACCTTCTCGTACGCCTCGTCAAGGCATATGACGACGTGCACCTGCTTGATCAGGCATACCAGTGGCAATCGGGCGGCGGCCGTGGTGAATAGTCCGTTGTGGACAGTTCGCCTGCTGTGCACAGTCGTTCCCGCGGTCACCCGATCGGCGGCGCGGCCTGCCGGCGGTGACAGGACTGTGACGTCGCGATTCCTACGATCGCCGCGCAGGACAACGCCAGAAACGGGGGATCGTGATGACAATGGCGGGTACGGCGATGTCGCGGGTGGACGCGGCCGGCCAGACGCGAACATCTGTGGTGCGCCTGTTCCAAGGCCCGTACGTGACGCGGGCGGGGCGCCGCCTGGAGGTTCCGGAGGGGAGCAAGCGGCTGCTCGTCTTCGTTGCTCTGCACCGCACCAGGCTGGAACGCAGGTATGTGGCCGGAACGCTGTGGCCTGACGCGGACGACGCACGGGCGGCGGGCAATCTCCGGTCGACGTTGTGGCGGCTGCGGGGAGCCGGCATCGACGTGATCGCCGCCGACAAGTGGTCGCTCGCCCTGCTCGACGATGTCGTTGTCGACACCGAGCTCGCCAACGACTGGGCGACACGGCTGATCAACGGCACCGCCGGCGCCGGGGACCTCACCATCCCGCCGTACTGGCTGGACGCACTGGACCTGTTGCCCGGTTGGTACGACGACTGGACATATGGCGAGCGCGAACGGCTCCGGCAGCGCACGCTGCACGCGTTGGAGGCGCTGAGCCGCCAGCTGGCCGACGCCGGCCGGCATGCGGAGGCCGTCGACGCCGCCATGGCCGCCGTCCGCGCGGAGCCTCTTCGGGAAAGCGCACAACGCGTCCTCGTCGAGGCGCACCTCGCCGAGGGCAACCTGGTAGAGGCCCGGCGCGGCTACCAGGCGTACCGCGAGCTGCTCAACCGTGAACTCGGTGTGGCACCAACATTCGACGTGCGCACACCGGTCACGACCGGAGTGGCCTGAATGTCCTCGACGGCACCGGCAACTGTCGCCTGCTCAGCTCCAGCATGCGAGCAGACCATCCGTGTCTCGTGCGACAGACAAGCGGCGTCAACAGTGAATCAGACGCCTGCGTCGATCACCAATTACTGTGCACATCCGTGACGACTCCCCGCCGCAGCGCGTTGAAACTGTTCGCCGTCGCCGGCGCCGCGGTCACCGCGTCGGCCGGCTCCACGGCCACGGCGTCCGCCGGAAGCGTCGCCGACGTCATCATGATGATTCGGCACGGCGAGAAGCCTCCGGACTCGGGACAACCCTTTGGCATCGACGCCAACGGTGAACAGGACAGTTCCTCGCTGACCACCAGGGGCTGGTCTCGGGCGGGCGCGCTCGCCGAACTGTTCGCGCCCGGTGTCAGCGGCACGATCCGCAAGGGCCTGTGCGTGCCTGACGCCATCTACGCCACCACACCCACCGACACCAAGCATCACCGGATGATGCAGACCGTGACACCGGTGGCGGCCAAGCTTGGCCGTTCGGTCAACACCGACTTCGGTCTGAACGACACCGACGCGGTCGCCGCCGCGCTCAGCCGACTCTCCGGAGCCACACTGGTCAGCTGGGAGCACAACGAAATACCCATGATCGCCGCGGCACTCGACTCCGTGTCGCCGACGCCACCCTCGTCATGGCCCGACGACCGCTTCGACCTTGTCTGGGTGTTCACCCGCACCGGCCCGGGCTGGGCCTTCACCCAGGTGCCTCAGCTCCTGCTCGACGGAGACAGCGCCGTGCCCATCGCATGACCTTGTACCCGGCTCCGCTACCGTCGAACCCGACCGAATCCGGTCGGCGCGGCGGGAAGGATGCACGCTGGTGGCGGTACACGAGGAACTGGTTGGCGAATATCTGAATCTGCTGGCCGACCGTGTGCCGGCCCCGGGTGGTGGGGCGGCGGCCGCGCTGGTGGCGATGGTGGCCCGCTACAGCGACGGCGACAAGCACGCTGAACACGCCGAGACCATTGCCGGGATCCTCCAGTCCGCCGAGCGGCTGCGGCACGAGGCACTGACCCTGGCCGAACAAGACGCGCGAGCGTTTGCCTCAGTGGCTGAGGCCTACCGGCGACCCAGGAGCACCGAGGACGAGAAGGCGGCCCGCGGCACCGCCATCCAGGACGCACTCGCCTCGGCCACGCGGCCGCCCGCGGCCACCATCTCCATCGCTGCCAGCATTGTCGATCTCGCGGAACGGCCCCTGCCGATCGGCAACCGCAACGTGATCACCGATGTGGCCGAGGCGGCGAGAGCGGCCGCCGCGACCTCGCGGGTGAACGTGGAGATCAACCTTTCCGGCCTGAAGGATCCGGCGATACGTCAGGGTATTGAGCGCGCCGCGTCTGGAGTGGACGACGTGCTCACCCGCGCGGACAAGGTCACGGCCGCGGTACGGGAGTGGATCAGATGATCAACGGTGCGGTGACTGGCATGGACCATCGCCCTACGACACCAGGCGCGCGACTCGCTCCGCCACGTCAGCCGGCGACGGCATCGCCGCCATCTCGGCACTGACCTCACTGGCCGTCCGGATCAGTTTCTCGTCGGTGAGCAGCCGGCGTAGCGACTCGGCATCCAGTTCCTCCTCTGTCCCGGACAGCCCGGCGCCGCGAGCGTGCACGGCGGTGGCGTTGATGTGCCGGTCGGCACCGCTGGGCAGAACCAGTTGCGGCACACCGGCGGCGAGCGCGGTCATGGTCGTTCCCGCACCGCCGTGGTGCACCAACGCGGAACTGACCTCGAGCAGGGCATTGAGCGGAATCCAGCTGGCGATGTGGACGTTGGGCGGCAGTTCACCGAGGCCGCTGCTGTCGGCATCGCCGAGCGCGACGACGAACTCGGCATCCACGTCCGGCGCCGCGGCGATGATCCGCTCGACCGGGCCGAGCCCGTTCACCCTGGGCGCCACCGTGCCCAGTGTGACCGCGATCCTGGGCCTGCCGGCCGGCATCTCCCGCAGCCAGGAGGGCAGCACGCCGCCACCGTTGTAGGGTACGTACCGCATCGGCCACGCGGCGGGGTCCTGCGTAACCATGCTGGGTGGGGCCACGTCGACGTAGGCGACACTCGCCGGCGGTTCGGTCACGCCGTACCGGTCGAATGCCGGCTTCAGTTGTTCGCGCAGGGCATCGTCCATGCCCGTGGACCGGGCGAAGCCGAATCCGTGTCCCAGTACGGGAATGCCGAGGCGGCCGCCCACGACCAGTCCGCTTCCCTGCAGCAGCGACTGGACCACGACGTCGGGACGCCACCGGTCGGCCAGGTCGACAATGCCGTCGATCAGGATGTCCGTCATCTTCCCGAAGACGGGAGCCACCTCCCGCAGATCGGTGATCTTCATCGTGGCCATCTGCTGGAAGAGCGCGGGGTCGTCCCGCTGGACGCGGGCTATCATCTCCTCCCACTCGAACTCGGGCGCCACATCGACGACCGACAAGCCGGCCTTGCTGGCGACAAGCGCCTCACCGCTGGTGGCGACAAGCACCTCGTGGCCTGCCGAGCGCAGCGCCCAGGCGAGCGGGATGATCGGAAAGACATGGCCGACACCGGGGCTGGCGATGAACAGTGCACGCACGAGTGACTCCCTCACGAGACTTAGAGAACATTTCATTCCCTAAGATGAGGGTACAGTACGGCATCAGAGAACGCAACGGACTCTATGGGAGTAGCGATGGAGACCACAGACCATCGCAAGGGGCCCCGCCGGCGAGGCGATGAACTCAACAGGGCCATCTTCACCGCGACCATGGCGGAGCTGCTGGAGAGTGGTTACGCCAAGCTGACCATGGATCGGGTCGCCGAGCGTGCTCGGACCAGCAAGGCTTCGCTGTACCGACGGTGGCCCAGTCGGGTCGAACTGGCGCTGGACACGGTGCTGCACCACTTCCCCGATGCCGCCTCGCTGCCGAACACCGGTGACCTCCGTACGGATCTGGTCGCCGCACTGCGCCTGTTGGCCGACACCTTCACCGGATCGGTCGGCACCGTGGTGCGCAGCATGATGGCCGATATCGAGCTGGATCCGGAACTGGGGCGACAGCTTCGAGTGAGGGCGCTGGACCAGCGCAACGAGGCGTTCCTGTCACTGCTGCGCAGAGCCGCGATGCGGGGCGAGGCGCGCGGGGACAAGCTGACCCAGCGGATCGCCGGCCTGGGGCCGGCGTTGCTCAGGGAACACATCACGCTGCACGGGGTACCCGTGCCCGACGTGGTGATCGAGGAGATCGTGGACGAGGTACTGCTGCCCCTGGTATCGACGAGATGAGCGATGCCAGAGGCCGACCTTACGTGGTATTGAGCGCGGCCATGTCCCTCGACGGCTATCTCGACGATGCCAGCGGCACTCGGCTGCTGCTATCCAACGAGGCCGATCTGGATCGGGTGGACGGTGTCCGCGCCGAATGTGACGCGATCATGGTCGGCGCCAACACCGTTCGCCGGGACGACCCCCGACTGACCGTACGGTCCGCGACCCGGCGCGCGGACCGAGTTTCCCGCGGTCTGCCGCCCAGCCCGACCAAGGTCACTGTCACCGCGAGCGGTGCCATCGACGCAGCCGCGAAGTTCTTCACCGCAGGCACGGCAAGCAAGCTCGTCTATGCCACGAGCGCCGCCATGACCACACTTGACGAACGGGTCGCCGGACTCGCGACGGTGGTGGACGCCGGTCCGGAGATCAGTCTGCCAGCCTTGCTCGCCGAGCTTGCCGGCCGCGGCATCGGCAGGCTGATGGTCGAGGGCGGCACGGCGATGCACACTCAGTTCCTCCTGGCCGGGCTCGCCGACGAGCTGCATGTCGTGGTCGCACCGTTCTTCGTCGGTGACAGCACCGCACCACGCTTCGTCCTCGACGGCCGGTTTCCGCAGAACTCGGGTAGGCGGATGGAGCTGGCGGAGGCGCGGCGGATCGGCGATGTCGTCCTCCTCCGATACCTAGGGCTTGCGCGCCTGCTCGACTGACACCGCGCCCGAACCGTCCCAGCGGCCTTGACAGCAAATATTCCATATGGGCTATATTACTGCCATGGCATCAACATTCGAGGTGCTTGCCGAGCCCCGACGCAGGGAGATCCTCGACCTGCTGCGCAGCGGTGAGCGTCCCGTTGGCGACCTGGTCGACCGACTCACCCTCACCCAGCCGACGGTCTCCAAACACCTCAAGGTGCTCCGCGAGGCCGGACTGGTCGAAGTCCGGCAGGACGCGCAACGCCGGTGGTACCGACTGCGCCTGGAACCACTCACCGAGATTGACGCATGGCTCGCGCCGTACCGGCGAATGTGGAACGCCAGTCTGGACGCACTCGAGCGGCACCTGGACACCATGCCGGACGAACCAGCCCCCTGAGAACGACAACGGCCATCCGAACCAAAGTGGCCTTCCGAACGAAAGCGGCCCCGAAGAAAGAAGCACAGACATGGCAACAGAAGACGCGAGCGCGTCGCTGCGGATCGTCGAGGGCACGCCGGTGCTGCGGTTCGAACGGCGAATCGCCCATCCCCCGGCCAAGGTGTGGCGGGCGGTCACCGACCCGGCCGAGATGGCGCACTGGTTTCCCGCCGCGGTGGAGACCGAGCTGAGGACCGGTGCCGCCATGCGGTTCACCTTCCCCGAGGACGCTCCACTCGACACGGTGGGCGAGGGTGAGATCCTCGAGTTCGATCCACCGAAGGTGTATGCGTTCCGCTGGAACCAGAGCGTGCTGCGATTCGAGCTGCTTGCGGACGGCCAGGGCTGCCTGCTGGTGTTCACCGAGACCCTCGGCGGAGGCTGGGCCGGTGGGCTGGCGGCCGGCCGCAACGCCGCGGGTTGGGACGTCTGCCTCGACGCGATGCTTGCCAGGCTCACCGACCAGAGTTATCGGCAGCCGACGGACTGGCTCGGCCCGATGGAGCACTACATCGCGAAGTTCGGGCTCGACACGGGGAAAGTCCACGAGACCGACGAGGGATACCGCATCCACTTCGCCCGCGACCTGGTGTGGAAGTCCGTCGAGGACGTGTGGGACCTGCTCACCGGGAGGACGGCAGTGGGGATCGGAGCGGCGCCACCTCTGCCGGCCACCAACGGATACGTGCCCGCCGGCCCGGTCGCCGCCGCCTCGCCGCCGCGAATCCTCACCTACCACTGGCTGCACGACGGTGAGCCCGCCGGCCTCGTGCGCTTCGAGATCACGCACGATCCGACACTCGGCACCAGGATCGAACTCAGCCAGACAATCCCGGCCCGGCTCGCCGAGGTGCGGACCACCGCGCTCGCCGCATGGCACACCTACCTCGAGCTGTTCTTCGCCGCGACCCATGGGGACATCCGGTGCCCGTGGCCGAAGGACCGTACCGAGGCCCTGACGAGGACCTACTCCGAGGGCCTCCACTGACCACGGGCCCATCCCGTTGACATGCAGTTAATCGGTTGCCTATATTTCAGGCAGCCGTTTGGCTGCATGAACTGATGATCGGAGCGCTCGCATGGAGAACACCGCTTTCGTCTACACCAGCTACATCCGCGCGACACCGGAACAGCTCTGGAAGGCGCTGATCGACCCGGCCTTGACCAGCCGCTACTGGGGCACGAGCTTCGAGACCGACTGGGCCGCGGGATCTCCCATGGTGTGGACGGAACGTGGAGTCCGAACGATTGATCCCGAGCAGGTCGTACTGGAGGCCACGCCCTGCAAGCGGTTGTCGTACACCTGGCACACCTTCACGCCGGAGTGGGCGGAGCTCGCTGGGGTGAGCGAGGAGGTACGTGCCACACTCGCCGAGGAGCCAAGATCGAAGGTGACCTTCGAGATCGAGCCGGTAGGAAAGACCGTCAAGCTGACGCTCATTCACGACTTCGGTTCGGCGGACACCCTGCGCGGCATGTGCGGCAAGGCCTGGCCGGGCCTGGTGTGCAGCCTGAAGACGCTGATGGAAACCGGCGAAACCCTGTCGTTCACCGCTTGATCGCGAGAACAGCCCAACCCGCTCAGGGGCAGCCGATCGCCATGGCCAGCACCTGAGCGAGATGCAGGGCTGCGCGGTCGGTCTCCTGGACGATCTGTGTTCGGCAGCTGAAACCGTCGGCCACCACGAGGGTGTCCGGTTCAGCCGCGCGGACCGCCGGAAGCAGGGTCCGTTCCCCGATGGCGCGGGCGATGTCGTAGTGCCCGCGCTGGAAGCCGAAATCACCGGCCAGACCGCAGCATCCGGCGGGCAGCGACTGGTTGTCCAGCCCGGCCTTGGCAAGCACGGCCTCGTCCGCCGAGGAACCCAGGACTGCGTACTGGTGGCAGTGCGTCTGCGTGATCGTCCGCCTAGACAGCCGCGGCGGCGACCAGTCGGGCGCGTACTCCTGCAGGAACTCCGGCAGGGTGCGGGTCTGCCGTGCCAACCGGCGCGCGATCGCTTCGTCGGGCAGCAGCTCGGCCAGGTCGGACCGGAACACCGAGACGCAGCTGGGTTCCAGCCCGACAACGGCGACATCGGCCTCCAGCACGGGCCGCAGGATCCGCAGGGTGCGCCGCAGCACCCGGGCGGCGACCCCGAGTTGGCCGGTGGAGATCCAGGTCAGTCCGCAGCACAGCGCACCGCGGGGCACGAGCACGTCGAATCCCGCGTGCTCCAGGACCCTTGTCGCGGCCACGGCCACCTCAGGGGTGAAGTAGTTGTTGAAGGTGTCCGGCCACAACACCACTGGCGGCCGTCCCCGGACCGCGGGACGGCGCAGCCGGGTGAACGGCGTCCTCGCGTACTGAGGAAGCCGGCGCTGCGGCGCTATTCCGGCGAGCAGCTTGATCACCGTCGACACCGCCGATGTCCGCCCTGCCGCGTTGACCAGTCCCGGGGCCGCCGACGCCAGCCGGGACCACAGCGGCAGCCAGCCCAGGGAGTAGTGGGTCGCCGGGCGCGGCCTCCCCGCGTAGTGGTTGGCGAGGAACTCGGCCTTGTAGGTGGCCATGTCCACCCCGGTGGGACAGTCACTGCGGCATCCCTTGCAGGACAGGCACAGGTCAAGCGCGTCGCGGACCTCCGCCGACCGCCACCCACCGGTCACGACCTCGCCGCGCAGCATTTCGAACAACAGGTGCGCCCGCCCGCGGGTGGAGTGCCGCTCCTCGCCGGTGACGGCGTAGCTGGGGCACATCACGTCGGCCGGTGCGTGCTCGACGCACTTGCCGACACCGACGCAACGGCGTATCGCCTGACCAAAGTCGTCGTGGTCATCGGGATAGCTGAAAGCCGTGCGCGGTTTTCCTTCGCGGACCACGGAGAGCAGCCGCAGGTTTTCGTCGATCCGGTCCGGGCGCACGATGACGCCGGGATTCATCCTGCCATCCGGGTCCCAAATGGACTTGAACTCGCCGAACGCGCCAACCCCCTGGTCGCCATACATGCGGGTGAGCAACTCCGCGCGCGCCCGGCCATCGCCGTGTTCCCCGGACAGCGAGCCGCCGTGCGCCAGGACGAGGTCGGCGGCCTCCGTCACGAAGTCGCGGAACCTCGCGACACCTTGGCCACTGAACAGGTCGAAGTCGATCCGCACATGCACGCAGCCCTCGCCGAAGTGGCCGTAGACAACGCCTCGATGGCGGTGGCGCTTCATCAGGGAGTCGAACCCACGCAGATAGCCGCCAAGCCGTTCGGGCGGCACCGCGGCGTCCTCCCATCCCGGCCACGCCTCGGTGCCGTCGGCCAGCCGGGTCGCCGTTCCGGCGCCCTCTTCACGGATCCGCCAGAACGCGCGCTGCTCGGCGGGATCGGTGA
>JAFAZC010000126.1 GCA_019239965.1 Kutzneria sp.
GCCGCTGCAGCAGCGACAGTTCGGTGTCGTCGGCAACCACGATCATGTAGTGGCTCGGCTGTCCGTCGAGACTGCGCAACAACGACAGCATCAGCACCGGTCGGACCGTCTCACCGTCGGAGCGCAGCATCGTCCTGCGCTCCTCAACCCGCTCCGTCCTGCCCCGCACCAGGGCGTCCAGCGACTGCCGTAGCGAGTACTGCTCGTCGTCGGGAATCAGCTCGAACAGGGTGATCTTGGTGAACTCGGACTGGCGCCGGTCGAGGATCTCGCGCAACGCCCTGTTGGTCCGGACGAAGGCGCCAGTCAGATCCGTGATCGCCATCCCGCTCGTGACGCGGGCGAACACCTCGTCGAACCGCGCCTCACTCGCGCTCAGGCTGCGTTGGGCGTCCCTGGTGACCTTGATCAGGGCCTGGTTGATGTTCTCCTGCTGGTCGAAGATGGACAGCCGAAGCGCCTCGACGTATCCGGAGGTGAATGAGCTGAGCACGCTGACGACCCGCTCCGCCACGTGATCAAGTGCGCGCAGGTCGGGCTGGTTCAGCAGCCCCTTGCCAAGCAGGTCGAGAGTGAGCCGCAGGCTGTTCTCATCGACGCAGTTCAGTTCGACCAGTCGCGCGCCGATCTTGGCGACGGCGGTGGGATCGGCCGGCTCCGTCCGCACGGCCGCGGCGAGTCCGGTGACCAGGTCCAGCAGGGTGCTCACGATGTCGTCCCGGGAAAGCGGGACATAGCTGCTCGAGCTGATCAGGTAGGCCCATTTCCTGGCCAGCTTGTCACGCGAGCGCGCGCTATCGCCAGGTGTCGCTGGAGCGGTCACCTGGTCCGGGCCATGAGGAAGTGGTGAGCTCATGCCCCTGGCGATGCGGAACGTGAGTCCACGGGGACACCTCGTCGGTACTCTGCACCTGGCAGCGAAAGCGTACTGGTCACTCTAGGTCGGGCCGTGTGATGCTTCGTGTAATCACCCGATAGGGGGAACGAGCTGAGCGGCGCCCGCCCAGCTCCGTCTCAGACAGTAGCGGCCAGGCGCTCCAGAGTCTGCTCGTGGATCCGGCGCAGACCCAATGGCGCGAACCGGGCCTCGAAGAAGCCCGCGACGCCACCAGCGCCCGCCCAGGTCGTGCGCACGACCACCTTGCTCGCGGACTCGCCCTCCGGGCGAACGGTCCACGTGGTGACCATGGTCGAATTGGCGTCGGACTCCACCAGTGTGCCCGGGGAGGGCTCGGTCACCGTCATCAGGCAGTCGCGAACCCGCTTCTTGGTCGCCCGCAGCGTCCAGTGCACCTTCGTGCCCGCGCCGAGGCCTCCCTCGCGGACCTCATAGTCGCTGTAGTTCTTCGGCAGGATCTTCGCCCGGGTCCCCGCGTAGTCGGCCAGGGCTGCCTGCACCTGCTTGGCGGGCTTGTCGATGATCTTCTCGGCGATCGCCGTTACCTCTGCCATACAGTGATTCTTCCAACACCCGCGCACTGGGTCACGCACGGGGGCGTCCCGCGGCGCCGGCGGCCAAGTCGGCCAGGAGCGTCGCCGCGGTGTCCGCTCCGCCGGCCGCCGAGAACGACTGCTTGATTCGCCGTGCGCCCGCGGCGTACCCCGGATCGTCGAGAACCGTCTCGATCGCCGTACGCAGCTGGTCGGCCGTGGTTCTGCCGAACCGGAGCCGGACTCCAGCGCCGGCGTCCACCACCTGCTGCGCCACGATGAGCTGGTCGTCACGGATAGGTGCCACCACCAGCGGCACCCCCGCGTTCAACGCTTCGCACACCGTGTTGTGCCCACCGTGACACACCACCGCGGCACAGCGGGCCAACACGTTCAGCTGTGGAACACGCGGAAGAACAAGGACATCTCCAACCGGCGCCACATTGCCGGCCGGGTCGACGACAACCCCCCTGACCCGATCCGACAGCTCGGCAAGCGCACGTGCGCTTTCGCCGAGGAACCGATCGCCGACCTCCGCGTTCGCGGTGCCGAGCGTGACGAGCACCAGGCCACGCTCAGCGTCGAGCTCCTGCCACGGGAACCCGGTGTTGTCGTCCTGGCGCGCCCCGATCGAAGGGCCGACGAACCGGACATTGCTGGTGACCTCACCGACTAGCGCCGCCGTGCTGAAGGCCAGCACCAAGTGCGGGGAGAACCGCGGGTCGCCGATGGCTGTTGGATCGCCGAACCTAGCCCGCAGCCCGGTGAGCAGGCCGTCCAGCCAGGCCTCCAGCTTCGGCATCCCGGCGAGCGGCGACACCAGTTCCGACGAGGTGGTCGCCGAGGTGGCCCACGGGAGTCCCGCCTGCTCGGCAACGAGTGCCCCGGCCAATGCCTGCTGGTCCACGACGAGCACGTCGGGCCCGAACTCGTCGACCGCCTGCCGCACCAGCGGAACCATCCGTTCGGTGAGCGGGGCGAGTACCTCCTCCCACAGAAACTTCAATGCCGCGAACCCGCGCAACTCCGCCGGCCGGTGGACAGGGGTGTCCTGCCGCGGCCGATCGGTCCGCGGGTACCGCGGGGCGTCATCGTCGATCAGATGGGCCACCGACGCGGTGATCCCCGTCCAGCCGACGTGGTGGCCGTCGCGGCGCAACCGTTCCGCCACTGCCAGCAAGGGGGTCACATGTCCGACGAACGGTGGGACCACGAACAGGAACCTGCTCATGCCACGCTGTCCACGACCGGTGTGGCGTCAGCCGGCCCGCGAGTCGAGAGCGTGCCGGCGTGCGTCTCCTGCACCCACCGCACGAGCAGCTCGCGGACCTTACGATGCGCGTCGACGAGCACCGAGTGGTCGTATCCGGGCAGGATCACCGTCCGGCAGTTCCGCAGCATTCCCGCGACCCGGTAGGGATCGTCCTTCTGCTGTCCTTCACCCCCCAGGATCGACAGCACCGGGCAGCTGATCGAGTAGAGCTCGTCGGAGTCCATGACGGGGCCGCGTGGAACCTCGCCCACCATGGTGGTCTCATGCAGACGGCTTGCCGCGGCCCTGGCCAGCCGCGCGTAGTGGACGCCGTTGTCCCGCTCGATCGAGGCGAAGGTCTCCTGCTTGGTCAGCTCGTCGGAGACGTACCGCAGCAGCCGACCGATCCGGTCCGACCACGACGCCGTTGCCGGCTCGGCCTCGATCGAGACGATGCTCGCCACCTGAGCGGGACGGGTCCACGCGTAGCTGAACGCGAGCGTGCCGCCGAAACTGTTTCCGACCAGATGCACCGGACCCGGCGGATCGAGGAACCCGAGCAGTGACGCCAGGTCGTCGACGAAGGCGTCGACCGCGTACCCGGTAAGCGGCCGGTCGCTCCTGCCATGGCCGCGCAGGTCGTAGGCGATCACGTTGATGCCTGCCGCTGCCACCGGTGAGGCTAACGTCAGGTAGAAGCTGGCCAGGCTGTCGGTGCCGAGGCCGTGGATGAACACGACGGTCGGCGCCGCCCGCGGGTCGGCGCATCGTGCGGGCATGTACTGGTAGTGCGTCCGGATGCCGTTGGTGATCAGCGTGCCCATCCAGTCAGCTCCCCGCCTCGGCCAGCAGTGTGCCGGCGACGTAGTCGACCAGATCACCGACGCGCAGCGCGATGACCTCGTCGAGGTCCTTCTCGGCGAGGAATTCGGCGAGGTTCACGGCTTCCCCCCAGCGTTCGGCCATCAGCCTCGCCAGTGAGACGAGGTCGATGCTCTCCAGCTCGAGATCGTCGTGGAAGGACGTTTCCGCGGTGATCTCCGCGTCGTCCATGCCGTGCTCGCTCAACACTGTGCGCAGCATGTTCTCGAGCTCGGCGAGGATGACGCCCTTGGACGCTTCTGTCGTGGTCATTCAGATTCCTCCTGATCCCAGGACGCGGGACCGTCGGTCCACGCGACGATGTACTGGCGTGCCGGCAGGTCCGGTGGGTTGTGCACCACGGCGAACTGGTGTCCGCGGTCCACATCGGCCGGGGTGTGCTTGATCGTGATGGCCACCGGAGCACGGCCGAACCGCGCGATCGACACCCCGAGTTCATGGCTGTGCGCGACGGAAACCGCCATCTCGGGCAGCCGGAAACCGTGGTGCCCCACCACGGACACTTCGCCCCCGTCCTCGTCACGCACGAAGATCTCCGCGGGAAAGACAGCGCCGGAGCCGTTGTCCCACAACAGGTTGCGGACAGCGTCCTTGACCGCGATCCTGCCGAGCAGCCACCCACGCCGCTCGTGCGGGGGCAGCTGCTCGTATCCGATGCGTTCGGCCGAGCTGAGGTACTTGTTCAGGTACAACTCTCGGGAGGCCAGGTCGGGCCAGTGTTCGAACACCGCGAACCAGCCACCTTCCTGCCGCGTGGCCAGCCCGTTGTGTTCGGGAAACCGATACGCGGGTTCGGTGTCCGGGTGTACCGCGAATCTGCGGTCCCGCCAGCAGGCGATGTCAGCGAGTACGACACCGTCGACCACAAGCTGGGCGTCCGCCTCGAAATCGGTCTCGGTGACGGAGACGATGCGCACCAGGCAGCGCACGTCGGTTCCCGGTGCGGGCTCTGGGCCATAGAAGTCGACGCGTCCAATGCGCACCGGAAAGGCCATCCGACCAGTTGTCTGTGTCGCGTGCATCCAGTAGCCCAGCAACTGGCCGACATTGTCCAGCAGCGCGCCAGGGGTCTCGTTGACGGTAATCACGCCACGGACGTGCCGCACGCCGACCGCGGTCAACTCGGTGACACATTGGAAGGCCGGTCCATGGAACATGATCCGCTTGTCGTAGAACTCGCGGGCGGTCACCGCCGGCATGGTTTCACCGGCGGTGTCCACGGCGAGCGGGGTGGCTGGCGGCGCGGGGTAATCCACCGCCAACTCCACTACCGCGGCACAGTGCTCGCCGACGGTGACCCTGACCTGATCCGGCCCCTCGGGCACCACATCGACCGACACGTCGGTGGCCGGTGCCCCGGTCAGCCAGCGCAGCAGCCGCACGTCGCACACGGCGACCGCACGGCGTCCCGGCGCCGCCTTCTCAGCCGCGTCCGCCATGAACCGCAGCAGCGTGGTCGCCGGCACCACCGGCCGCCGATCGACCTCGTCGTGCCATCCGTCGCGCTGTGGTGCGAAGCAGTGGTCGAGCAAGTAGGGCATGGCGGCGGTGGACACGTGCAGCGTCGTGCTCAACCGGCACGGCAGCGCCGCAGCCCGGCTGATAAGCAGTGTGGCGGTTTCCTCGGTCTCTCTGAGCAGAGCCGCCAGCTCGGCCGCGATCGGCGAGTCGGCGGCAAGCGTGTCCAAGTCCGCCAAACCGTCCACAGTGGATTGACTGCCCGTTGTGGCGCCAGGAGCCGTCCTGAGCCGGGTGCCGATTCTGACCAGCGGTGCGCCGAGGTCGAGCCGCACCGGTCCGGTGGCCGTCTCCACCCTGGCGAAGTCCGGCTCGGCACCCTCGACCCACAGCGCGGTGGCCGCCAGTCGTAACTGGTCGACACCGCCGCGGTGAGCCGAGTTGGCCGCGACCGTCAGGTGCTCGGCCTCGCGCAGCGTGTCGTCGATCACGGATCCGAGCTGCCCCGGCCCGACCTGGACGAACGCCCTCACGCCGGCCCGGTACATCTGTTCGACCAGGGTGCGGAAACGGACCGGTTCCAGCAGGTGCCGCACGTAGAGCTCGCGTACCGCGGCCGAATCGGTCGGATACGGGGCCGCCATCGTGGCCGACCAGACGGGAACCGTCGGGCGCCCGATCACCAAGCGGGAGGCCAGGTCGAGAAAGGGATCCAGGTAGGGGCGGAACATCGGGGTGTGGAATCCGGACCGGAACGGCAGCACCTGGCTGATCACATTGCGTTTGCGGAACGCCGTGACGAGTTCGGCGACGCCGTCCGGTGGCCCGCACACCACGGTCTGATGTGGTGAATTGTCGTGTGACACCAGCAGGTCCGGGCGATCCGTGATCGCCTCGCGGACCGTGTCGACACCGCAGCCCAGCGTGGCGAACTCCACGCCGGGCACCTGGAACGCCTCGGGGTCGAAGGCCGTCAGCTCCTCGTCGACAGCTTCGCTGACCAACAGTCCGCTGGTGATCATCGCTGTCCACTCGCCGACACTGTGGCCGGCCACCGTGTCGGGTGTGATCCCCATTTCGCGCAGCGCGCTGTCAAGCAGCCGGCCGACACCGAGCACGCCGGCCGCGTGTCGGCACAGGTCGTCGCCGCCGGCACCGGGGCGAGGCAGCCCGAAGTGGTCGACGACGTCGTCGATCCGGGGGGCGAAGTCCGCTTCGAGGCCGGGAAAGACGAACGCCAGCCCGCCGCCGTCGGCAAGCAGCGGGCTTGGACTGAACCACACGTTGCCGCGCCCCCGCCAGGGCACCCCCTTGGCGACGGCTTTCCTCGCCAGCGCAAGGCGTTTCGGGGTCGGGTCGACGATCCCCAACCGGCATCGGCCGCCGCCGGCGACCGCCTCGCCGGCGAGCAGCTCGGAATCGTCTGCGGCGAGAACGTTCGCAAGGTCCTCCGGCGCTCGCGCCGCGAACCGCAGGACGCGGACCGGCTCGGCGACCGACACCGCCGCTGGCGCCGGCTTCGCCGAGGGTGCCTGCTCGAGTACCACGTGGGCGTTGATGCCGCCGAAGCCGAAGGCGTTCACGCCGGCCCTGCGAACCCCGCCGGACCACGGGACCGACTCGGTGATCGGCCGGAACCGGGTGGCGGCGAGAGCCGGATGCGGCGCGTCACAGTGCAGGGTGGGCAGTAGCACGCCGTGGTGGACGGCAAGCGCGGCCTTGACCAGGCTCGCGATCCCGGCGGCCGGCATGGTGTGGCCGATCATCGACTTGACCGAGCCGATCACGGCCGGCTCTGTTGTCGGCGCGCTGCCGAACACGTCGGCCAACGTTGCCAGTTCGGCGCGGTCGCCGGCTGGTGTGGCCGTGCCGTGCGCCTCGAGCAGTCCGATGGAGTCCCCGGCCGCTGGATCGAGACCGGCGGCCCGCCACGCCTGCCTGATCGCGAGCGCCTGGCCGCCGGGGTCGGGACTGGACAGACTGGCACCGCGGCCGTCACTGGACACGCCGGTGCCGCGGATCACCGCGTAGACCCGGTCGCCGTCCCGTTCCGCGTCAGCCAGCCGTTTCAGCACGACGATTCCGGTGCCCTCGCCGATCAGGATCCCGTCGGCGTCCCGGTGGAACGGCCTGCTCCGCTGACTGGGCGACAGTGCGCGCAGCTGAGCGAAGACACTCCAGAACGTCACGTCGTGGCAATGGTGTACGCCACCGGCCAGTACGGCGTCGCAGCGGCCGGTGGCCAGCTCCCGCACGGCGTGGTCGACGGCAATCAGCGACGAGGCGCATGCGGCGTCCACGGTGTACGCGGGACCATGCAGGTCGAGCCGGTTGGCAACCCGGGAGGCGGCCAGGTTGGGCACCAAACCGATCGCGGACTCCGGTCGAGCCGGTCCCAGCTGGTTGGTGAACGCGGCACGCACTCTGGCCAGTTCGGCCTCGCCGAGCCCGGGGACCAGCTCGTCCAGCGTGCGAACCAGCTGCTCGGCCGTGCGCACGCGTTGGTCGAGCCGGACGAGTCCCGGGGTCAGATAGCCGCCCCTGCCCAGGATCACCCCGATCCGGTCGCGTGCGGGCAGTCGCCGGTCGCCGCCCGCGTCAGCCACCGCTGCGGCCGCCACCCGCACGGCGATCAGCTGGTCCGGCTCGGCTCCTGCCACCGAGCTCGGCATGATGCCGAACCTGGCCGGGTCGGCGGTCGCGTGGTCGTCGACGAACCCGCCCCGCCGGCAGTAGATCCCGTCCGGGTGGTAGTAGGCCGGATCCCAGCGGTTAGCGGGAACATCGGTGATCGAATCGACTCCGTTGACCAGATTGCGCCAGTACGACTGGAGATCTGGTGCGCCGGGGAGCAGCACCGACATGCCGACGATCGCGATGCCGGTCATCGCTGTCACCAACCGGACGCCGTGTACACCACGGCACGGGTGGTGTGGTCGCCGAAGGCCAGCTCACGGAGCAGGGCGAGCATTCCCTCTTCGGGATCTATCAGTTCGATGCCTCTGCCCGCATAGTCCCTCGCCAACTCGGGGGTGACCATTCCACCGTGCGTTCCGTCGGGTGCCCAAGGTCCCCAGTGGACGGTGAGCAGCCGATTTCCCGTCCTTCGCGCCCATGCGGAACCTAGCGTCTGCACTGCGTCGTTGGCCGCGGAGTAGTCGATCTGGCCCCTGTTGCCCAGTGTCGCCGCGATGCTGCCGAACAGGATGGTGAAGCCGGGTGCGGACGGCAGCCCGTCGACGGCCTCCAGCAGCGCGCGCACACCGTCGACCTTGGTGTTGAAGACGCGGCGGAAGGACTCGTGATCCTTGTCGGCGACCAACTTGTCCTCGATCACCCCGGCCGCGTACACCACGCCGTCGAGCCGACCGTGGTCGGCGTGGATCTCCTTGACCACCCGGTGCAACCCGTCGGCATCGAGCACGTCCGCTGAGTGATACCGGACGGGGCTGCCGAGTCGGCGCAACTCCGCGACTGTTGCCGCGACCTCACGGGCCGCGAGTATCCCGCCGGCCAGCCGGTCCACCTCGGCCGGCGAGCGGTGGCCGAGTCCGGCCAGTGCGGCCCGCAGGCCGGCCCGGTCCGCTACACCCGCCGTCGCCGGATCCTCCCGCTCGGCCGGTAGCCGCGTCCTTCCGACAAGCTCGATCCGGCAGCCGCTGGTCAGTGCCAACGTGGCGGCGAGCCGGGCGGTTATGCCCCGCGCGCCGCCGACGAGCAGCACAACCGATTCGCGGTCGAGACCAATGGCCCGCACCTCGGCGGTGCCATCGCCGGCCGGTCCGGCGCCGGTCGTGCCGAGCGACCCGAGTTCGGCGGCCACCATGTCAACGGTGTGCGCGACGCCGTCGATGTACCGGACGACCGGACGGGCGCCGTCGGTGAGCAGCTCCCGCAGCAGGGTCGTGGCGGCCACCTCGGTTGTGGCGCCGCACTCGATCTCGACGAGTCGTGTCCGGACATCCGGGTACTCACGGGAGAGCGTGCGGAAGAAGCCGCGCAGGCCGGCCACCCGGTCCGCGTGCCGGTCATCGGCGGGAGCCGCGGCGAACACCCACCGTGGCGCGGCGCCGAGCACCGACCGGAAGAGCGGGTAGGCCTGCGGGAGCACTGGATCGTCGCCGGCGGTGAGCGGCTCCAGGTAGATCAGTCCGTCGATCCGGTCGGCACCGATGTCCGCGAGCGCCGCGCCGTGTCCAGTCAGCAGCGCGGTCAGCTGGTCACGCAGCTCCGCACTGCCACCGACGAGCACGAAGGAGCTGCCGTTGAGCACTGAGACGTCCTCGGCGTCGACACCGCCGACCGCGGTGTCGAGCAGCTGGAAGCGTCGTGGCTGGCGGCCGGTGACGGCAGCCGGCTGCGCCTCAGCCTGCTTCTCGGTCTGGTCCACACCGGCGCACAGGTCCGCGAGGGCGCGGGCGGTTCTGACCTTGGCCAGTTCGTCAACGTCGACGTCTGAGCCGGCACGGAGCCGTTCGACCAGACAACCGGCTATTTCGGTGCGCTTGATCGAGTCGATGGACAGGTCGGCCTCGAGGTCGAGACCGGGATCGATCATGTCGACCGGATAGCCGGTCCGCTCACTGATCACGTTGAGCACGGTGCCGAGGACATCGACTCCCGCCGGCTCGGGCTCCGGTGCGACCTCGGCGATGGGCGGGCCCGAGGCGGTCACCTCGGCCATGGCGCCGGCCGATGCCGTCGGCCCCACCCGCATCGGCGCGTCCGCGACGCCGCCGAAGTAGCTGAGCAGGACGTCCCGCTGAGCGGCGATGAGCTCACGGCTGGTGCGCAGATACTCGCTGATCAGGGCGTCTTTGTTCGACCGGTCCCCGTGGCCCGCGGTCATGGGCACCTCCACACGTCGGGCCGGGGCGAGTCCGCCGGCCAGGTAGCTCCCGTCACTGGTGCGCACCAGGTGCCCGTCGACTGTCCAGCCCGGACGCTTGGGCACGTCGTCGGCGTTGGCCTCCACCGCGTCCCGGCCGTCGAACAGCCAGCCGGTGCTCACCGGAATCCCGCACACCGCCAGCTGTGCCACGGCGCAGAGGAATCCGCGCAGTCCACCGTCGGTGGGCACCCGCACGTGCGGTCGGTCCCCGAGAATCGAGGCGACCAGCCTGGTGAGCACCGCGCCCGGCCCCACCTCGACGAAGATCCTGGCTCCTGCCGCGTACATCGCCTCGACCTGCGTCACGAACCCGACGGGCGCGCCGATCTGGGCGACCAGTTCGGTCCGGACGTCGGCGCCGTACTCCCGAGCGGTCCGGTTGCCCCACACCGGCAGCTCGGGAGGCCGGATGTCGGCGGAGGAGAGGAACTGACCGAACCGTTCGCCGGCGCCGGCCACCACAGCGCTGTGGAAGGCACACGCAACCGGGATCGGCTTCGCGCTGTGTCCGGCCGCCCGCAGCACCTCGATCGCCCGTTCCACCCCGGCGGTCGGGCCGGAGATGACGACCTGGTCCGGTCCGTTGTAGTTGGCGATCACAACCTGGTCGGTCAGCAGCGGTGCCACCTGCTCGGCGGTGGCCGACACGGCAGCCATGGCGCCAGGATCGGCGCCGGTCGACGCGATGATGCTCTCGGCGCGGGCCCTGCTCAGTTCGAGCAGCGTGGTGGGGCCGAACGAGCCGGCGGCGCTCAACGCCACCAGTTCGCCATAGCTGTGTCCGGCGAGCATGTCCGGCCGGATCCGCAGCCGGCCGAGCAGGTGGTTGATCGCGAGGCCGGCGATGCCGAGCGCCGGTTGCGCGGCCCGCGTGTCACGCAGCCTTGAGTCGTTGTCCCGCCGCGTTTCCTTGTCGAACGCGGCGGGCGGATAGATCAGCGCGGTGAGCTGGTCGTCCAGGCCCAGCAGATGCTGCGCCTCGGGGAAGGCGACGAACAGCTCGGCGAGCATGCCGGTGTGCTGACTGCCCTGCCCGGGGAAGAGGAAGGCCAGTTTGCCCTCGACGGGGGCCTGGCCGAACAGGCCGCTTTCCGGGTCGTGCTCGCCGGCCACCGCCCGTCGCAGCAGGTGGGTCAGATCGTCGAGCGTCGCCGCCACGACAGCGATCCGCACTGGCTCGGTGCTTCGCGGGGCGAGCAGTGACGCCGTCTTGGCGAGATCCCGCAGCCGCCACGGCCGGCCGTTGACCTCGTTGGCCGCCGCCACGTCCAGCAGCCGCTCGACAGATCGGCACGCGGCGCGGTGGTCGGCGCCGCGGAAGACGAACAGTTCGGCCGGCCACTGGTCGCCGCTGTGCCGGGGCGCCGGCGACCCGGTATACCCGGTGAGCACCACGTGGAAGTTGGTGCCACCGAAGCCGAACGCGCTCACCCCGGCGACCCGCTCGCCAGGGGCGACCGGCCACGGCACCGGCTCGGCGTTGAGGGTGAACGGGCTCTCCTGTGGCCGCCACGCCGGGTTGGGGCGCGAAACGTGCAGTGTCGGAGGTTTGATGCCGTGATACAGGGCCAGGGCCGTCTTGATGAGGCCTGCGAGCCCGGAGGCGCATTTGGTGTGTCCGATCTGGGACTTGACCGAGCCGAGCGCGCACGTGCCGGGTGTGGCGCCGCCGTCGACGAAGACCTTGGTCAACGTGCTCAGTTCGGTCCGGTCGCCGACTACGGTGCCGGTGCCGTGGGCCTCGACAAGACCGACGTCGGCTGGCGAGAGCCCGGCGTTGCGGTACGCGCGTTCCAGAGCATTGCGCTGCCCCTCGGGACGCGGTGCGGTCAGGCCGAGTGACTTGCCGTCACTGGCGCTTCCGACGCCTTTGATGACCGCATAGACCGTGTCGCCGTCGCGCTGTGCGTCGGCGAGCCGTTTGAGCACTACGCAGGCGACCCCCTCGCCGAGCGTGATGCCGTCCGCTGAACTGTCGAAGGTGCGGCACCGCCCGGTCGGCGACAGCGCGCCGACCGAGGAGAACATGAGGTAGTCGTTGATACCATTGTGCAGGTCAGCGGCGCCGCACAGGACGAGGTCGCTGGTGTCGGCGACCAGCTCCTTGCAGGCCACGTCGACCGCGGCGAGCGAGGAGGCGCAGGCCGCGTCCACGGTGTAGTTGGTGCCGCCGAGGTCCAGTCGGTTGGCGATCCGGCCGGCGATCACGTTGGCCAGCATCCCCGGGAAGGAGTCCTCGGTCAGTGTCGGCAGCTGCTCGGCGAGTGCCTGCGGGAGGGTGCCGAGGTAGGACGGCAGCACGGTGCGCAGCACGGTGGCATTGGACAGGTCGCTGCCGGACTCCGAACCGAACACCACGCTGGTCCTGGACCGGTCGAACCTCTTCGCGCCGTAGCCGGCATGTCTCAGCGCGCGGTCGGCCGCCTCGAGGGCGAGCAGTTGCACCGGTTCGATGCTGGCAAGCGAGGCCGGCGGGATGCCGTAGCGCAGTGGATCGAAATTGATCTCAGGCAGGAATCCGCCCCACTTGGACAATGTGCGGTCTCGTCCGCCTTCCGCGCTGTAGTAGATCTCGGGCTCCCACCGGCCCGCGGGTACCTCGGTCACGGCGTCGACGCCGTCAAGTACGAGCGACCAGAACGAGGCGAGGTCGGGGGATTTGGGGAACATGCAGGACATTCCGATGATCGCCACGTCCAGCGGCCTGGTCATGTCATCCGGCTCCGGCCTGCCGATCCCGAGTGCGGACGCCCGACCGGCGAGATAGTCGACCGCGCCCGAAGTGACCGCCGCGTGCAGAGCCGCGATCGTGGTGACCGCCGAGCGAAGCACCGCGACCTGGCCGGCCATGAACATGCCCTCGGCGAGCTGACGCTGCTCGTTGAGCTCGACCAGTCCGGTGTTCTCGCGGCGGACGCCCTTGCTCGCGATACGGAGGCGGCCAACGTTGAGCCGCTCCAGCTCCGCCCACACCTCACGGTCGGCGAGGCCGCGGTCGCTCAGCTCGGTGCGGATGGCCGGGAAGCTGTCCGCGAACGGGCTGGCCACGCAGCGGGTCGCGTGCCCGGGTGCGGTCTCCAGCAGCGCGGTCCGGTCCGCGGAGACGATCTGGCGCTGGAATGCCGGCAGTATCGCACCGTCGCGCACAGCCTCCTCGGTGAACAGGTACGCGGTGCCCATCAGCACCCCGACGGTGACCGAGCGGTCGCACAGCGGCACCGCCATCGCCATCACCATCGCGGCGGACCGTTCGTCGTGCACTCCGCCGGCGAACAGGACTTCGATCTTCTCCGAGTGGTCCGGCCTGGAGTCCAGGAAATCGAGCAGAACCGCGATCTGTGCTTCCCAGAGCGGGAAGCTCGCCCTCGGGCCGACGTGGCCGCCGCATTCGGAACCCTCGAACACAAACCTGCGTGCGCCGGTGGCGAGAAACTGCTCGAGCAGCCCTGGTGATGGAACGTGCAGGAACGCGCTGATGCCGCGTCGCTCGAGCGCCTGAGCCTGACTGGGTCGGCCACCAGCGATGATCACGTGAGGCGGGCGAAGCTCATGTATCACCGCCAGCTGTGCGGCGCGCACGTCCTCGTCGGCGAAGCCCAGGATGCCCGCACCCCAGGCACGGTCGCCAACCGCCGCGGCTGTGTCGGTCAGCAGGCTGCGGGTCTGCTCGCCGTCGGCCAGTGCCAGTGCGACGAACGGCAGACCGCCGTGCTCGGCGACCGACGCCGCGAACGCCGCCTGGTCGCTCACTCTGGTCATCGGTCCCTGGACAATGAGGGCCGGTGCGGCCGGGCGCCGGGAGACGGCGTCGAGGACGGAGTCGCGCATGGCACGGATGACCTGGCTGGCGCCGCCGTACTGGTCGGCGAACCGGGCAGCCAGGAAACCGTCCTGACCCACGGGGATCGAGGCATCGACCGTGCCGTGCCGTGCCAGCATCCGTCGGCCGGAGACGACAACGGTCTCCGAGCCATCCATCGGGCGGACGGCGGCGGCCACGCTGTCGTCGAGGTCGGCCTCGGCGAGCAGGGCGAGTTGGCTGTCCAGCACGACCCCGGCGGCCCCGCCGACCACCGCCGCGGCCGCGGTCCGGACGCCGATACCGCCGCGTACCCATATCGGCACGTCGACGACCTCGACCAGCCGCTGCAGTAGGACGAACGAGCTGAGCTCACCGACGTGGCCGCCAGCCTCGTTGCCGACAGCGACAAGGCCGGTGGCACCGTCGGCAACCGCGCTCAGTGCCTGCTCGGACGACGTGACCTCGACCAGGACGCGGTGCTGCCCGACGAGATCGGTGAGCACCCACGGTGAGCGGTGACCGAGCAGGACCGTGTCGATCTCGCCGCGGAGCACCTCCTCGGGACGCAGTGCGCATTCTTCGGCCGCCCGCACTCCGAACGGCCGGTCGGTCCACTGCCGCAGCCGGTCGAGGGCTTCTCGTGCTGGCGTGGCGGCCTGTCCGAGGTCGAGGATGCCGAGACCGCCGCCGTGGCACACCGCGGAAACCAAACGAACGTCGGGGGCGTTGAACGGAGTGACACCGATAACCAACGGTTGGGTGAGCCCATGCTCATCCGTGTGACCAGCCATTCGACCTCCGCTCGGCGCTTACGAGTCATGAGGGTGCGTATGGCGGCGTGACCGCACCCGAATGGGTGAACATCACGCGGAGGATAGGGCTGCCGCGAGGGATTCATCAATTGGCGAGCATTCGATTTCAGGTTGGCTGGAGCCGGGCTTGAGTCGCACGCAAGGATGGCGGCACAAAAAAGGCGAAATCTGTTCGGATTCTGATAGGTCCTCTTTGCCCCGAGGGTGGCCTCACCTGGCCACGTACTCGGCCCGCTGGTCGATGTGGTGAGCCAGCGGGCCTCTCGCGGTGAAGGCCTGTTCGGTTCAGCCGTGCAGGGCGCTGCCGGCCTGCCAGTCGGCCCAGCTGAGCTCCCAGTCCCCGTAGGTGTCCCACACCGGGAGTGTCCTGCCCCCGGAGTTGGTGACCTCTACGACGTCACCGAGGTTGAAGGTGTTGAAGAACCATGTCGCGTTCTCGGGGCTGAGGTTCACGCAACCGTGCGAGACATTCGAATTGCCCTGTTGACCAACGGTGTTCGGGTTCTCATGGACGAACTCGCCGTCGTTGGAGATCCGCTCGGCGAAGTACTCGGTTGCCTTGTAGGCCCCTGGCGACGGTGGGCACAGGTCGTAGGTGCACGAGTCCATCACGACCTCGCGCTGCTTGTCGGAGATCACATGCGGTCCGGCATGGGTCGGTGTGTCGTCTTTGCCGAGACTGATCGGCATCGTGTTGACCACCGCGCCGTTGTGCAGGATTTGCATCTGCTTGGTGTTCCCGTCAGCCTTCGCGATCCACGAGTCGTGGATCTTGTAGGTCGCCGATCGGTCGGTCTTGCCGTAGACGCCACCACCGAGGTTGACCCCGTAGACATTGGCGTTCAGCGTGATCGTGGTGTTGGCCTGCCAGTAGGTGCGCGGTCGGTAGTGCGCCGTTTTGTTGTCCAGCCAGTACCAGCCGCCCGGCTGAGGCGGGACCGTGGTGACCTTGAATGCCTTCTCCGCGGC
This sequence comes from Kutzneria sp., assembly GCA_019239965.1. Classification (GTDB taxonomy): domain Bacteria; phylum Actinomycetota; class Actinomycetes; order Mycobacteriales; family Pseudonocardiaceae; genus Kutzneria. The sequence continues at coordinate 15,498 of JAFAZC010000126.1, forward strand.
GGCCTTGTCGGTGATCGCCTGATCGAACGAGACGCCGATGATCTGTCCGACACCGAAGGTCGCCCCTTCGGCCGGTGGGGCCGGGATCAAGCCGGGGTAGGCCTGCGCGGCGGGCGACACCGTGCTGATGGTGCTCTTCTGCTCGGTCTGCTTGCCGTCGGCGTTCACCGCGTCGGCGACGACGTTATAGGTGGCGCCGTAGCCGAGCGGCTCGCCGGAGGTCCAGCTCTGCTTGTCGGCCGTCGCGTCCCCCTTGACCGTGTTGCCCTTGGCCGTGTTGGTCACCGTGACCGAGGTCAGCTTTCCGCCGGTGACCTTGACCACGATCGGGACGTTCGGCTCGATCTTCTGCCCGTTCTCACCGGCGGCGATGGCGACCTTGGCTTCGGGAGCCTTGGCTCCCGCACCGGCGGACCCACTTTCGGGTGACGAGCATGCGCCGGATCCCAGCGCAACCACAGCCAGCGCGGCAACACCGACACGGCTCCAGCGCTGATGACGCTCTGTGCTCGCTCGCACCTGCATGACCCTTCTTCACTTCCGACGCTTGGACGGGCGGCTGCCGTACTTCTCATGAGACGGTCGAACCTCGGCGAGAGTTGCTCCCGGACACCGATTGTCGACTGCCAGGCTAGAGCTGACCGCGTGTAACGGACATACCGGCCGCCTTCGCGTAATTTCATCCTACCGGAGGCGAGTCAATGTGCTATCGAGTGATTGCTTCGGGTGATGGGTAGAGCACGGTCGGAATTCCGCCGGTGCCGGCCCCGAGTCACGGGGGCCGTCCGATGCCGAGGGAGGCCGCGATAACGCTTACGCGGCGTAACCTTTTCTCGGTACAAGATTCCCTCCCGGGTGGGCGGAGTATGGCCCGTTAGAGCTGGCCAGAGTGCTGCGAATATCGTGGTCAACGTGCATGATGGCGGTCGAGCAACGCCTTCTCGCAAGAAAGGACCATGAAGTTGGCTCTGCCTACACTTACTCCCGAGCAGCGTGCGGAAGCGCTGGCCAAGGCCGCGGAGGCCCGCAAGGCACGCACCGCTCTGCTCGCTTCGATCAAATCCGGTGAGACGACCTTCGCCGAGGTACTCAAGCGCGCCAAGGAGGACAGGACCGTCGGCAAAACCAAAGTCGCCCAACTACTCAAGGCCGTTCCAGGCCTTGGCGCAGTGAAGGTGGCCAAACTTCTCGAAGAAACCGGCATCGATATGGACCGCAGGGCCGCGGGCCTTGGTGATCGGCAGCGGCAGGCTCTTCTCGACGCTATCGGCTAGTGCGGTGGCCCGGCCCCGTGCGACCCGGGATCGATGAAGGTCGTTCCGGCCGATGTCGAGTCAGTCTGGTCCGGCGACGCGACCGTGCCGCCGGACCAGACGCTGCCCGACCCTGGCGGACGGCGGCCGGTCACCGGCCCGGATAGCGCCATGCCCACCGTTCGTCGCCAGGAGGCCGCTGACCGAACTCCGCGAGCGCGTCCTCCGAGAGCATCGTGATGACGTCCCTCATTTCCAGGTGGTTCAGCCATGTGGGCGGGATCGCCCGCACCCCGTAGTACGCCCCGGCGAGGTTGCCGCAGACGGATCCGGTGGAGTCGCTGTCCCCAGAGTGGTTCACCGAGACGCACAGGGCGTCCGCCAGATTGTCGGTGACGAGCACCGAGTACGTCGCGATCGCGAGCGCCTCCTCGCCCACCCAGCCACCGCCGAGCTTCTCCGCGAGCCGATCCGGACTCACCCGGCCCTCGTCGGCGAGTCGGACCGCGGCTTCCAACCTCGCTAACTGGTCCTCATGACCGTTCCAACGGCGCAGGACCTTGGCCAGTGATGCGAGGGTGGCCGGGAGCGGCGACGAGGTGAGTAACCCGTGCACCAGGAAGGCCAGTGCGCCCGCGGCAAGGTAGCCGCTCGGGTGGCCGTGTGTCAGCGCGGCGGTCGCCGCACCGAGCGCGAACACCTCGACGGGGTCCGTCGACCACAGGGCGGCCGGGGCAGCCCGCATCACGCCGCCGCAGCCCTTCGCATCGTTGATCCGGTTGACGAACGAGCCGGCCGGTTCGCCCGCGGCGAACGCGCGTAGCGCCGTGAGGCAGGTGTTTCCGGGAGCACGGCGTTCGAAGAGTCTCGGTTCGGTGACCAACCAGCCGTCAGGTTCGTCCCGGCCGTCCGTGAACGGGCCGCCGGCGAGCGCCCATTCGACTCCCTGGGTGTGCAGCCAACGCTGATAGGCGTGCTGAACGATAGGCACCGGATCCGCCGCCCTCGCCGTCCTCAGGCGTACGTGGGCCCTGATCAGTCCTTCGAGTGTGAACAACGTCATCTGAGTGTCATCGGTGACGGTGCCGTCCGGACCGTCCTCGCCGAGACCGGTGACGCCGGCCGTGCCGTACCGACGGCGGATCATGTCGATGGGAAGGAACTCGATGGGCGCGCCGAGGGCGTCACCGACCGCGCCGGCGAGCATGCAGCCCAGCACCCGTTCCTGCCAGGGCACTGTTCTGTCGGCTACCACGACTCCGCGGTCGGCCTCGTCCAGACCGATCGGAAAGTCGTGTCGTCCGGGGTCCGCCAGCCTGATCCGCCGCTCCATGGGTACGGCGAGGGCGTCCCGGTGGAACTTGGTCACCTGCTCCACGTGGTCACGGCTGGTTCCCGGTGCCCATTCCCACTCGCTGGAGGTCATGTCAGCTCGTTTCCTCGAGCGCGATGTCCCAGCACCGAACGCTGGGGTAGTACCGCTTGCCGGTGACCCGGAATCGGCAGCCCGGCCCGAACACGACTTCCCCGAACGCCTCTCCGTCCTGCGAGAACCCGCCGATCAGCTTGCCGTGGTGTTTTGCCTCGATCGTGTACCGGATCAGTCCGTCTCCGGTGTAGGCCGGGTTGGCCGATGTGCTGAGGAACGTTCGCTCGATGATCGTCTCGCCGGGCTGGTACTGGTCGGCGATGGCGGCGGCTCGATCGGGATCGCGGACGCCGAGCACCCGGGTCACGATTCCGGTGTAGGACGGCAGCTTGTTCAGCGCCGACAGCACGTGGTCGATTTCGCTGCTGGCGTCCGGTGACGGGTTCGGTTGGGCGCGGTGCGCACGACCGTTCACCGATGCGGGTGCCTGCGGGTGCTTGGTGGACGGGTCGCCGAGATTCGCTGTCAGCGAAGTAGACGATTCCGGGGCGATGAGTTCGGTGGACGCACTCGGTTCCGCGGGGTGCGCGCTCGTGCCTGATTCGGGCAGCGCTGGCGGACTGTGGCTCACCTCGACCGCCGACTCGTCGTCGAGTTGATGGGAGGCCCGCCTGACCGTGTCGGTGATGGCGACGGCGAGGCTGGCCGGGCTGTGGTGCGCGAAGGTGTCCTGGTCGAAGGTCAGGTGCATGAGGGCTCCAGTGCCGTCGACGATGACCGTCACCATGCGGTCGGGTGACTGTGCATGAGCCGTGCGCCGGCGCACCGTCCTGGTCAGGCGTTGAGCCGTTGCCAGCTCCCGTCGACAGTTGGTCAGCAGCTGTTGCATCGACTCCATCGCGGTCAGATTGCTCGCCAGTAGTTCGGCTACCCGCTCCGAATCGATCATCCTGCACCCTTCGTTTCGGCATGGTGGTAGTGCGGTAGCCAGTGACATTCGCTGGATGCCGCGGCGCCGAGCCGCGCCACGCTGTCAGGTGAATCCTGACCGAAGTCTCGCCTGCAACCGCACGCACCCCCGGCCAACCCGGGAGTCGGTGCCGTGCATGGCAGGAAGGATCGCCAGGCTCAGGCTTGGACGAACGGAGCGGCCGGCGGCACACGTGCGGCGTGGTCCGGCTCCTCGGGATGGCCAGAGTTCAGTGCAGAGCCGACTTGGCCCGCCACTGCTCCCACGGGACGGTCCAGTCGTAGAAATCACCGTCCGCGGGACCCAGTTGTTGGGTCGAGCCGCTGATCTCCACCGGATCTCCGGGAATGACCTGGTCGAACACGATATGGGCATTGTCAGGAGCGAGATTGACGCAGCCGTGCGAGACGTTCTGGCTGCCCTGTGCCCAGATGGAGTCCTGCAAGCCATGGACGAACTCGCCGTTGTTCGAGATCCGGACGGCCCACGGAACCACGACGTTGTCGTAGTGGTAGGCGGGATTGCTCATGCTGAACATGGCGCTCTTCGACATCACCACATGGATGCCGCTGTGGGTGACCCGTCCGGGATCGGAGTCAAGGCCGTAGCTGGCTGGATAGTCGGCGACCACCTGCCCGTCGCGGATCATCTGGAGCCGATGGGTCTGCGTGTTGCCCCGCAGGACGAGCATCCGGCCGACGGTGAACGACAGCGTGAGGTCGTCGGCACCGTACGCGCCGTCGCCAAAGGGTGTGCCGTACAGCTTCGCGACCACGGACACCTTCGTACCGGGAACCCAGTAGTTCATCGGGCGGTAGTGGATGGTGTTGTCGTCCATCCAAGCCCATGATCCGCCGGTCGGCGTCGATGTCTGCACCGAAAGTGCCTTTTCGACGGAAGCCTTGTCGCGCACTGGGGAATCGAAGATCAGCACGATTGGCATCGCGACGCCGACCGTGTCGTCATCGCCGATATTGAGCTGCGCGCTGATCTGTGTCGCAGGGGTGAGTGTGCTGAATGTCCCGGTCAGCGGAACCTGTTTGCCGTCCGAACCGAGAACAGTGCCCGACCACGTGTACTCCTTGGTGTAGCCGAGCGACTCGGTGGCGGTCCAGGAGTGTCGGTCGGCGGCTGTGGCGCCGGCGACCTCCCTGCCTTGGGCGTTTCTCAGATGGATGTCGGTGATCGCGCCGTCTTTGACGGTGACCCGGACCGGATCGGCCGGGGAGACGTTCTTCGTGTCGGCGCCGGGCGTCTGGGTGATCTTGGCTGGAGTGGCGGCCGCGGCAGGCGACACCTGCTGCTCTGTGGACTTGGGAACGCTGGAACCTGCCCCTGAGGTGCAGGCGGCTAACTCCGCCGCCGCGACGAGCGCCCCTAACAGCATGATCCAGCGATGAACTCTGCCGGCTCGCCCCATGATCACCCCTTCCCCAGGTCCTGTCGACTACTTCGCTCGACGCCGTGGACAGGGGGTACGTTGACCTCATCGTGGGTGATTTGGATCACATCGTTGGTCACCGCGCTGCGCTTTGCCGGACACGGCACCCGCGACCTGCACGCATAACGCTGCCGATTCGATCAAGTCAGCTGGCTGTCGAGTCGGCGTTCATGCTGCCGAACACCTTGCTCAGACCGGTTCTGCCCGCGACCACGAGCAGTCGGTCCCGCGGCTCGAGACGGTGAGCAGCCGGCGGGTGCCAGTCCATGGCGGTCTCGGTGTGGCGCTGCAGTGCGATCACACGGACGTCGCACCGTTCCTCAACCGCCCGCACGGTGGTCGCCTCCAGGTCCGTGCCAGCGTCGACCGGCACTTCCGCGATCAGCAGCACCCGGCGCCCGACCGGGATCGTGCCGATCACCTGGCGTTCCACCATCGCGGCGGCGAACGCGGGGGCGGCAAGAAACGAGACGCTGCGCGACACGTCGATGCCGAACCTGCGCTCGACGAGATTAGCGAAATCGTTGTCGAACACCCGCAACACCACGAGCAGGTCCTCACGGATCGCCCGGGTGGTCAACGCCGCTTCCAGGTTGACCATGTCGTGAGAACTGAGGGTGACCAGTGCTCGGCAGGTACCGACATAGGCGGACCTGAGCGTGTCATCCCGGCTGGCGTCGCCGAACACGACCGGCAGGCCGAGCCGACGGGCCAGCGGGACACCCCTCGCGTTCTCGTCCCGATCGACACATACCACGGGAACGCCGAGACCATGGAGCTGCGCGACGACACGGGTTCCGACCTGTCCGAGGCCGACCACCACGACGTGGTCCCGGTAGGGACCCTTCGGGCCGGCCGCGGCCGTGAGCCGCGCACTGACCACCGCGTCGACAGCGACCGCCGTGATGATCGGAATGATGGAGATGCCAGTCAGCGTGACCATGACCTGGGTCACCTTGTTGATGACAGGCATCGTGTCGAGTGGCTGTGCCGCCCCCGCGGCATCGAGCGCGGTCTCATAGACGGCGTTCCACCATGTGTAGCCGCCCAGCGTCGCGAAGCTGACAGTACCGAGCCCGAGCAGCGCGAGCAGCCACAAGGCCGCGATGCTCAGCTTGCGGTTGAACACGATGGCGAGATTGCGGCGGATCGACGTGAACAGCGTGTGCTGGCGCTTCGTCCGCTGGATCGGTAGGGACCCGTCGACGAAGGCCAGCACGAGATCATCGGAATGCGCCTCGCCCGGTAACAGCTTTGGCCCGGCCTGGTCGGTGGTGTCGGCCAGCCGGCAGACCACTCGGTCGGCAGGCACCTCGCCGCGGCGAACGACATACAGCGTTCGACCACCCACCCTGATATGTGTGGGCCCTTCGCGGCCGAGCGCCGCGGCGACGAAGGACGGCGCCGCCATCGCCGCGTCGGACAGCACCTCGCAGTCGGTGAACATGGCTCGGATACGGCGGCCGAGACTCATGTTGAACACGCGCAGCACCAGGCGCAGGTCGGGATTGATGTCCTGGGCACGCAGCGCGGCGTGAATGTTGCCGGCGTCGTCGGATTCGAGCAGTGCGACCGCGCGCGCGGTGGTCAATTTGGCACGCAGGAAAGCGGCACTGTCCAACTCCGGCGATTCAACGAGCTTGACTCGGGGCAGTTGAGCGATTCGGGGGCCGTGATTGCGCGTCTTGGACCGCAGGATTACCGTGACGTCCTCGTCATAACGGTTGACCAACTCGTCGACGAGGCGAAATGCCAGCGGACTGTCCCCGCAGACGACGAGATGCCGACGCCGCTCGTTTCGGCGTAGCTGTGATGTCGGCACGGAGCGAGCATAGGCGAATGATCGCGGTCGAGGTGCGAAATCGCACACGTGGAGCAGGCCGGTGAGGCATCAGCGAAGCGTCGGGCGCCAAGCGGCTGCAATCTCCGGAGCGGCCGTCGAGTGATCCCGGCGCCGCGCGACGAACTCGATCACGCTGACGCGGGCATCCGTGCGGAAGCTGGTTTCAGTACTGGTCGACCTGCTGTCCCGGTGCTTCCCAGGCCAACCGCTGTGCGATCCATTCCTGGATCAGTGCGAGCGGCGAGGTGTTGTGGCGTGCGGCCAGCTCGCGAAGTTGTTCGTCAGTCGCCAGGGACAGTCGTACCTGGTACACCTGCGCGTTGCCGAAGGGCTGGCTCGTCCCGGTGTTCTCGACATCGCCTTCGGGCGCCAGCGCGGCCAGGTAGTTCTCCAGTTCGTGATCGGGAGCTGCCTCGACCTGTTCACGCGCGCTTTCGCGATGTTTGCCGTTCTTCGTTCTTCCGATCGATGGGAGAGGCATCCCAACAGGGTAACGGTTCGGTTGCGAGAGGATGGTGGGTGTGAGACGCACCATAGGGCGGCGCGGAGCCACCAGTGGCGAACACGGCGCCGAAGACCTTCCCGCGCGCTGACCGAGCGGGCGGCGGTGCGGTCGTGAGACCAGAGGTCGCCGCGCCGGTTCAGGCCGGGACGCACGCATATCGGTCGCCGCTAGCCCGGGCGCTTGAGGTTCTCGCCCGGTCGAGAACGGCGGTTTCGTGAGGTGGTGAGCAGGACTGAACCGATACAGCAGGAGGATTTCACGACGCTTGCCCCGTCCATGACTCACCGTCACTCTCCGCCCCCTGTGAATCACTCTCCGGGGGGCTGCTATGGAGAGGTTGGCTCGCTTAGCCTCGCCGCCGAGAGCCGAGTCGGGGAGGCATCATGAGCGGGTCCTTGGAAGTGCGGAAGTTTCTCTGGCAGCAAGACGACTCCATGCCACGGGGGTCGGGTGGTGTTCCGACGCAGCGCAACGACGAGCCATCGAAGATCTCGGCCGAGCAGGTGCACAGGGCGCGCATGTCGGTCGCTCGCAGCGCACTTGACGTCGATGACTGCCGTCAGCTGTTGGACATGCTCGGCCTCGTTCCAGGTGAAGACGGGGTGCCGCCGGTCCAGCGGTGAGTGGTCCGGTGAGACGACTCGGGCTGTCGCCCGAGTCGTCTCACCGGACCGTCGACCTGAGCCGCCGTGGGTGCCGGGATCAACGTCGTTCGCGCTCCTGTTGTCGGGGCGGGTAGTGGAAGGGCATCGACTCGCGGACTCGACGCCGTGGCGGCGAGATCAGCTGACGGCCGTGGACAGTGCGGTATCTCCGTCGCGTGCGGAGTTGCCGCCGTTGATGACCTCGAGGCTCACAGGCTTGGACTCGTGTCCGGCGTCCGGCCCGGCGCCGCGCCGGACATCGACGGTGCACCTGCCGAGGTTGGGTCCGACTGCGTTGGCCTCGATCCGAACGGCGGTCCGTGTTTCCCCTTTGACTTCATAGTTCTCCTGATAGAGCCGGCCAGTGACGATTACCGGATCTCCCTTCTTCAGCGAACCGGCGACGCCTTGTGCCAGCTTTCGCCAGCAGGTGACGTAGGCATAGAGTTTGTCACCGTCGACCCACTGGCCAGAGTCCCTGTCATACTTCCGCTCATTGGTGACAACCCCGAAGTTGACCACCTTCGTTCCATCCATGACGTGACGTTCGCTTATTTCCTTGCTGATGTTGCCCACGATCGTGACGGTCGTCTCCTGCATACCTCTCAGCCTCCTCGGTTCGCTGTCGCGCGATGCCACCTTTCCGCGACGCCAATGCCCTCGAACATCTCGAGCATGCGGGAGAGACCGATGCGCCAGTGAGGGCATTCGGCAATTTGTGGACAACATCGCCACCTGTGGACAACATGCCTCCATACGGCTCTGAATCGCCGGCGGTGTCGGGATGTCGGATATGGCGGACGACCGAAGCGACGGCGTCGGCGGCGCATGATCGACGCGCCGTGCGGGCCGATGGCCGTGCGGATCGTGGAACTCGCAAGGCAGGTTGGTTGGCGCGCTGTCGCGGAGTCGACCCCCTTGTGTGGCAAACCAGCAGGTAAAGGCGATATGGGGAGCCTGTTTGGAGGATGTCCGCACTGTGTCCTATGCTTGTGCGGCTTCCAGCGGACAGCCGTTGGAGGGCCGGGTTCCTGTGGCTCCCGCTGGGGAGACCTTGGGAGCCAAGTCCCCATCGTCTAGCGGCCTAGGACCCCGCCCTTTCAAGGCGGTAGCGCGGGTTCGAATCCCGTTGGGGGCACTGAGTGAGGCAAGGCCCAGTGGCGCAGTTGGTTAGCGCGTCGCCCTGTCACGGCGAAGGTCGCGGGTTCGAGTCCCGTCTGGGTCGCAGAGAGGCCCTGGTGCAGCCAGGATTCTGGCCAGGTAGCTCAGTTGGTACGAGCGACCGCCTGAAAAGCGGTAGGTCGGCGGTTCGACCCCGCCCCTGGCCACGTGTTCGTGAGCGAGCCGTGTTCGTGACAGTGCGAACACGGCTCGCTTGCTGTTGTTTGAGGACACGAACCCACGATCGAGTGGTGTGCTTGTGGAGAGAGTGGGCTGCCCGTCCGGATAGCGGCGTACGATGGCCGGCATCATCGGGCACACCACGGTTGCGTGCGGTCCGGGGCTGACCGCGGCCTCACCTGTGACATGCTCCCGAAGCGCACGCACTCGGACTGCTATGACCCTGCTCACAAGGTGCCTTGGGGGATTCGCCGCGGAACGGCGAGGTCACGGTGAGGTGACGCCTACCTTTGCTCTTTCGTCACCTTTTCTCGCTGTTCTGTGAGCACTTTTCTAGACTGTGCGCTAGTGAGTGTTAGCGCTGTGGGTGATTTCCCTCATCTGAAGTGACTCCTAGTTGACCATGGTGGAAGTAATCGCGTTCGTTGCACTCGAAAGAGTTAATCCTAACACGCTCGAGTTGTAATACCCCATGCCGGCCGAACGACTCAGGGGTGGACGCAATAACCTTGCGGGCGAATCGTCGAGGTTCAGGTTGCGGGGACCTGCATGGGTTTTCGACTTTCCTCTCGGTTCTCAACCGCCAGGAACTAGTGGTACTTCATGGCTCGAATCGGCTGACCTTGGGAGACAGGTATGCGGGATCGGGTGAGGCAGCTTAAGCGGAACGCCCCCACAGGATCGGCGGTGCCTATTCCGCAACCAGCGCAACCCACCTCACCACTGTCGTCACATGAGCGGCAGCCGGTTACATCCCCGGTCGCCGCCTGGGAGACCAAGTACCGTTCTATCGTCATCTCCGGGGATCTCGTGTCCACCCTGCTCGTGGTCGTCGCCGCCTGTGGGGTGGCGGGTCTTCCCGCGGACGGCGTTGGATACCTCCGAACGCTGTTCGCGGTCGCGACGATCGCAGCCACATTGTCGTCGCTGGCCACCTGTCGAGCGTGGAGCCCGATCGTGCTCGGCCAAGGGGCGGAAGAGTTTCGTCGCCTGGGCAAAGCACTGCTCGCCGCCGCGGTGGTGCTCGCCATGGGCGGTCTCGCCACGAGTGTCCCCGAAGCGCGCGGCTGGGTCTTCGCCGTCACCCCGTGCGTGGCGATTTTGTTGTTTCCACAGCGCTACGTGCTTCGGCGGCTCCTGCACCGCCGTCGGCGGCTTGGCCGCTGCCTGCTACCCGTGATGGTGGCGGGAAGTGTCGACACGGTGGCCGATCTGATCGCACGCACCCGGCGTGAGCCGCATCATGGCTGGCGCGTCGAGGCGGCGTGCACCGGAAGCCCGACAGATCAGCTTGGACACGGCGAGGTGTCCGGCGTTCCGGTCGTCGGGAGGCTCGACGAACTCGCGGACCACGTGCGCCGTGGTGGTTACCGCGTGGTTGCCGTCACACCGGATCCGTACTGGACGCCCCGGCGTCTGCAGCGGCTGGCCTGGCAGTTGGAGGGAACAACCGCCGAGATGGTCGTCGCCCCAGTGCTGATGGAAGTCGCCGGTCCCCGCGTACACGTCACAGGTGTGCTCGGTATGCCGCTGCTGCGGGTCACGGCCCCGACCTTCACCGGAGCCCGCCGAGTGATCAAGGAAATTGTGGACCGGGTAGGGGCGGCCGTCTTGCTCGCTCTGCTGTGGCCCGGGTTGGTCGTCATCGCGGCGGCCATCCGGCTCAGCGACAGCGGTCCGGCCTTCTACCGCCAGCGTCGGATCGGCAAGGGCGGCAGGCCGTTCACGATCCTGAAGTTCAGAACCATGGTCGTCGACGCGGACCGACGTCGAACGGTTCTGCTCGCTGCCAACCAAGCAGCCGGGCCGCTGTTCAAGATGCGCAGGGATCCGCGGGTCACTCCGATCGGAGCGGTGCTCCGTCGCTTCTCCCTCGACGAACTGCCGCAGCTGGTCAACGTGCTCACAGGGACGATGTCGCTGGTGGGCCCGCGGCCGCCGCTGCCCGAGGAGGTCGCCCAGTACGGTCCCGACGTGCGACGCAGGCTGTTGGTCAAGCCTGGTCTCACCGGACTCTGGCAGGTCAGCGGACGAAGCGACCTGCCGTGGGAGGAGTCTGTTCGACTGGACCTGCGCTATGTCGAAGACTGGTCCCTCGCCCTTGACGCACTGATCCTGTGGAAGACCGTCCGCGCGGTCGGCAGAGGACAGGGGGCGTACTGACCATGATCTGCCGTCTGTGTGGTAGTTCGGATCTGCGCAGTGTCGTCGACCTCGGGGCCACGCCGCCCTGCGAACGATTCCTGACAGTCGAACAGCTCGACGACCCGGAACCATGCTATCCACTCCACCTACGGCTGTGTGGCCAGTGCATGCTCGTCCAGCTGCCACCGTTGATCACACCGGAAGACACGTTCACCGAGTACGCGTACTTCTCCTCCTATTCGACGTCGTGGGTCGAGCATGCGCGCGAATTCGTTGACAACACGGTGAAACGGCTCGACCTGGGCTCGGACTCGTTCGTCGTGGAAGCCGCGAGCAACGACGGCTACCTGTTGCAGCACGTCGTGGACAAGGGGATCCGCTGTCTCGGTATCGAACCGTCGGGGAACGTTGGCGCGGCGGCCCGCACCAGGAACGTGCCCACCCTGACGGCTTTCCTCGATGCCCACGTCGGTGCCGCGGTTCGTGCGGAGCACGGGCCCGCCGATCTCGTGATCGCCAACAACGTATACGCGCACATACCCGACGTCATCGGATTCACCAGGGGCCTTCGCGAACTTGTCGCTGACGATGGGTGGGTGTCGATCGAGGTGCAGCACCTGCTCAGTCTGGTGCGGCACACCCAGTACGACACCATCTACCACGAACATTTCCAGTACTACACGGTCGCCTCGGCGCAGCGTGCCTTGGCGACCGGCGGGCTCACGGTGACCGATGTCGAACTGCTGCCAACGCACGGCGGTTCGATCAGACTGTGGGCACGGCCAACCGAAGTGGCAGCTGAGCCAACGGCACGGATGTGTGCGGTACTGAGCGACGAAAGAGCCGCGGGGCTGCACGACTTCATCGGCTATGAGGGCTTTGGCAAGCGTGTCAGCAGGATTCGACTCGATCTCCTTCGATTTCTCGTCGGCGCCGTCGACCGGGGAGAAAGGGTCGTCGGCTATGGCGCCCCAGGCAAGGGGAACACGCTGCTCAACCACTGTGGAATCCAGCGTGACCTGCTTGCCTACATCGTTGACCGTAATCCGTACAAGCATGGTCGTTACACACCTGGTTCGAGGATTCCGATCCTCTCCCCTGAACAGATCGAACAGGACGAACCTGACTACGTGCTGGTTCTGCCGTGGAACCTGCGTGACGAACTGGTTGACCAGCTGGCCTATGTCCGGCGGTGGGGTGGCCGACTCGTCTTTCCCGTTCCGCAGCTAGAGATCGTGGAGGTGGCTTAGATGAAAGTTGTGCTCTTCTGCGGCGGATACGGGATGCGGATGCGAAACGGCACGGCCGACGATATTCCCAAGCCGATGCAGCTCGTCGGTCCACGTCCGCTGCTGTGGCACGTGATGCGTTACTACGCCCATTTTGGACACACCGACTTCGTGCTCTGTCTAGGATACGGCGGCCAACACATCAAGGACTTTTTCCTCGACTATCGGGAGACCGCTTCGAACGACTTCGTGCTGCGCGGCGGCGAGGTGGAGCTGCTGTCGACTGACATCAGCGACTGGTCCGTCACCTTCGTTCACACAGGAGTCGACTCACCGATCGGCGAACGGTTACGAAAGGTCCGCCACCTGCTACAGGACGAGGACATGTTCCTCGCGAACTACGCAGACGTGCTTACCGACGCTCCGTTGGACAGCCTGATCGACCGGTTCACCGTCTCCGACGCGGGGGCCGCGATGATGGTCGTGCCGCCGCAGTCCTCCTTCCACTGCGTGGAACTGGACGACGACAACGTGGTCCTCGGGATCACCCCGGTCAGTGAGCTCCCACTGTGGGAGAATGGCGGCTACTTCGTGCTGCGTCAGGACGTGTTCGAACACCTGCCGCCCGGTGGTGACCTCGTCGAGGACGCCTGCCGAGGGTTGGCCAAGGAGGGACGGCTGCTCGCCTATCCATACCGGGGGTTCTGGCAGCCAGCTGACACGGTGAAGGAACGGGCCATGCTGGACGCCGCTTACGGCTGCGGAGACCGGCCTTGGATGCTCTGGGAAAAGCGATGAGAGGCCTACGTTGTGCACCGGTTCGGCAGCTTGCTCTGCTCGGTGCGCACTGTGACGACATCGCGATTGGCGCGGGTGGTGCGCTGTTGCAAATCTCCGCGGCCAACCCAGCGATGGTTGTACACGCACTGGTGCTCACCGGGGGAGGAACGGCGAGGGAGGCCGAGGAACTTGCCGCGCTGACCGCGTTCTGCCCTGACGCCAAACTCGAGTTGACCGTTCTCGACCTGCCAGACGGCCGGGTTCCCGCGCGCTGGGAGAAAGCGAAGCAGGCTGTCGAGGAGTTTCGCTGCCGGGTTGATCCGGACGTGGTGTTCGCACCGCACAAGGACGATGCGCATCAGGACCACCGCACACTCGCTGAGCTGACGTACACAGCTTTTCGCGATCATCTCGTCTTCGGCTACGAGATAGTCAAGTGGGATGGTGATCTCGCACAGCCGAGCTGCTATCTGCCGCTGGCGGATGGAGTTGCGGAACGCAAAGCGGGGTTGCTGCACGAACACTATCCATCACAACAGGGCAGGGACTGGTTCGACCGGGAGACATTCCTCGGTATCGCCCGGCTACGGGGAGTTCAGTGCCGAGTCCAGCACGCCGAGGCGTACTTCGTCGACAAGGTGGTGTTGGAGTTTGATGAGGAGGCGGCATGCGGGTTCTGTTGACCGGCCATCAGGGCTATCTGGGAAGTGTCATGGCGCCCGTGCTGATGTCGGCGGGACATGACGTCACGGGTCTGGACTCGGGTCTGTTCGCCGATTGCACGCTCGGCCCAACTCCGGCCGATCCGGTCGGTCACAGCGTCGACATCAGAGACGTCACCATCGAGCAGGTCGCCGGGTTCGACGCGGTCGTGCACCTTGCCGCGCTGTCCAATGAC
>JAFAZC010000047.1 GCA_019239965.1 Kutzneria sp.
TGGAAGATACCGATGGCGTTGGATCCGCCGCCGACACAGGCGGCCACCACGTCGGGCAGCCGACCCGTGGCCTCGAGCACCTGCTGGCGGGCTTCGACGCCGATGACCTTGTGGAAGTCGCGGACCATGACCGGGAACGGATGCGCACCAGCCGCGGTACCCAGCAGGTAATGGGTGTCGGCCACGTTGGCGACCCAGTCGCGCAGTGCCTCGTTGATGGCGTCCTTCAGGGTTCGTGATCCGCTGGCGACCGGGATGACCTCGGCTCCGAGCAGCCGCATTCTCGCCACGTTGAGCGCCTGCCGCTGGGTGTCCACCTCACCCATGTAGACGACGCACTCCAGGCCCATCAGCGCACACGCGGTCGCGGTGGCGACACCGTGCTGACCGGCGCCAGTCTCGGCGATGACCCGCGTCTTGCCCATCCGCTTGGTCAGCAGCGCCTGCCCGAGCACGTTGTTGATCTTGTGGGAACCGGTGTGGTTGAGATCCTCGCGCTTGAGCAGGACGCGTGCGCCCCCCGCGTGTTCGGCGAACCGGGGCGCCTCGGTCAGCAGGGACGGCCGGCCGGCGTAGTCGCGCAGCAGCCGGGCCAGCTCGCCGGTGAACACCGGGTCCACCCGGGCCTTGTCATAGCAGGCGGCCAGCTCGTCAAGGGCGGCGATGAGTGCCTCGGGCATGAAACGCCCGCCGTACGGCCCGAAGTAACCCCGATCGTCGGGGCCGTGTTCGTTTTCCGTCACCGGATCGCCTTCCACCACCGCCACCTGCTCGTATAGCCGCCTATCCCCCGACTGCCATCTTGCCCCTCGCCGTCGTCGCGCCCAAGCGGTTTACCGACCCGGACGAGTTATCGGCTTGGACGCGGACAGGCGGGATGTGAGCCGGCGGTCACCAACTGGACGACGGCCGCCTTGGGGTCACCGCTGGTGACAAGGCCCTCGCCGACGAGTACCGCGTCGGCACCGGCGCCGGCATAGGCCATCAGATCGCCGGGACCGCGCACCCCGGACTCGGCCACTTTGTAAGTCTCGAACGGCAGGCCAGGGGCGATGCGTCCGAACACGTCGCGGTCGACTTCAAGGGTGTGCAAATTGCGTGCGTTGATGCCGATCACGCTTGCCCCCGCCTCGAGCGCCCGGTCGGCTTCCTCCGCGGTGTGCACCTCGACCAACGCGGTCATTCCCAACGACTCGGCCCGGTCGAGAAGGGCCTCGAGCGCGTTCTGTTCCAGCGCCGCGGCGATCAGCAGCACGATGTCCGCGCCGTGCGCCCTCGCCTCGTGGATCTGGTATGGACTGATGATGAAGTCTTTGCGCAGCAAGGGAACGTCCACAACGGCGCGCACCGCGTCGAGGTCGGCCAGTGACCCACCGAAGCGGCGCCGCTCGGTCAACACGCTGATCACCCGGGCTCCCGCCGCCTCGTAGTCCACGGCGAGCGCCGCGGGATCGGCGATGTCGGCCAGTTCCCCCTTGGACGGACTGCGCCGCTTGACTTCGGCGATCACGCCGATGCCCGGCGCCCGCAGAGCCGCCATCGCGTCCCGTGGCGCGGGGGCGGCCAGTGACCGCTCCTTGATGGCCTCGAACGGAATGTGCGCCTCGCGCATGGCCAGATCGGCGCGAACGCCGTCAATGATCGAGTCCAGCACGGTCACGCCAACTCCCCTTCCCGCCATCGGAATGCTAGCCCGGGCAGAAAGAGGGGTCCGACATCGGGTGTCCGAAGGACATACCGACGACCAACTCCTTGGCAGACAACGATCACTACTCGACGGTGGGGTCCCGTCCGGCGTCGAGAGAGCGCCACAGCCGCTGGTCGGGATCGACGGCCGCCGTCGCTGATGCCGGAGTTCGGTACCGCGCCCCGAGCCGAGGCATCCGATGACCCGACGCGGCGAGGGCCACACCCGCGGTGAGCAGGAGAAGTCCGGCCGCGGCGGCCAGCACGTGGCCGGCGACAACCGTGGCGACGGGATACCCCTCGGGACGGCCGCCCAGGAGTTCGCCAACCCCGTCCACCGACGCCACCATCGCGCCACAGCCCACCATCGCGACGACCACACCGACTAGTCTGCGCGGCCAGCCCCCGGTCGCCACGACGGCGGCGACCAGTGACAACGACACCACCGCGAGCGGGACGAGCGCGGCCACCCGCTGCGCGCCAGTCTGGCCGGTGGTCACCACCCCGCGCAGATCGTCGACGTGCCGGCTCCATGACCACGTCATGCGTGAAGCCAGCCACAGTCCGAGCGCGGCGAGCACAAGCAGCACCAGCACTGTCCAGAGTAGACGCCGCTCAGTCATGGGCGACCGCACGATCCTCGGCCGGCCGCGGCGCCCGGGCGGTACTGGATGCCGCCTCGACGGGACCAAGTGCCTCGGCGGTGCCCGACGCCGCCTCGACGGGACCAAGTGCCTCGGCGGCCGCGACCGCCGACAACACCACGCGCGCCTTGTTCAGGCACTCGGTGTCCTCCGCGGCCGGGTTGGAGTCGGCGACGATGCCGGCACCGGCCTGCACATAGGCGACGCCGCCGCAGATCACCGCGGTGCGGATGGCGATCGCGGTATCGGCATTGCCCGCGAAGTCGAGGTAACCCACCACCCCACCGTACGGCCCGCGCCGGGTCGGCTCCAGTTCCTCGATCAGCTCCATCGCCCGCGGTTTCGGCGCGCCCGAGAGCGTCCCTGCCGGAAAACACGCGGCCACGGCATCGAACGCCGTACGGCCGTCATCCAGCTCACCGGTCACCGTGGACACCAGGTGCATGACATGGCTGTAGCGCTCGATCCGCAGGAACTCGACCACCCGCACCGAACCCGGTCGGCACACCCGACCGAGGTCGTTGCGACCGAGGTCGACCAGCATCACGTGTTCCGCCCGTTCCTTGGGGTCGGCGAGCAGATCCGCCTCGAGTTGAGCATCCTCGTCGGGGCTCGCACCACGCCACCGGGTACCCGCGATGGGATGCATGGTGGCGGTGGCGTCGCGGACTGCCACCAGCGCCTCGG
This sequence comes from Kutzneria sp., assembly GCA_019239965.1. Taxonomy (GTDB): domain Bacteria; phylum Actinomycetota; class Actinomycetes; order Mycobacteriales; family Pseudonocardiaceae; genus Kutzneria. Next base: position 3,018 of record JAFAZC010000047.1, read on the forward strand.
GGCTGGCGCCGACGATGTCGAACCCCTCGAAGCGCAGCAGATACATGTACGGGCTGGGATTGGTGGTGCGCAGGACCCGGTACACCTCCAGTGCGTCGGCCGTGGTGTCCAGCTCGAACCGCTGCGAGACGACGATCTGGAACGCCTCGCCCGCCCGGATGGCCTCCCTGGCCTCCTCGACGGCGGCCGCGTAGTCGTCGGTGCCGCGCCGGCGGCGGAAATCCGGCTCGGCCCGTGACAGCACCGCGGCGGTCGGTGACGACACGCACGCCAGCCCCGCGGTCATCTTGTCGAGCCGGGCGAGCGCGTCGTCATAGGCTGCTTCGGCCCGCTCCGGCGAGTCGTCCCAGTTCACCGCGTTCGCGATGAGACTGATGGTGCCGTGGTGGTGGTCGAGCACGGCCAGGTCGGTGGCGAACAGCATCACCATCTCGGGCAACGTCAGGTCGTCGACGGCCGAGGCGGGCAGGCGCTCGAGCCGGCGCACCGCGTCGTAGCCGATGAATCCGACCATGCCTCCGGTGAGCGGCGGTGGGTCCGGCAGGATGTCCGGCGGCAGCGGATCGGTGCGCAACGTTTCGATCGTCTCCCGCAGTACCCGCAGCGGGTCGCCGGCCGTCGGCAGGCCGACCGGCGGGGCGCCTGTCCAGGTCGCGGCGCCATTCGCCACCGTCAGCGCGGCCGGGCTGCGGACGCCGACGAACGACCAGCGTGACCAGGACCGGCCGTTCTCGGCGGATTCCAGCAGGAAGGTTCCCGGCCGATTGCCCGCGAGCTTGCGATACACCCCGACCGGCGTCTCCTCGTCGGCGAGCAGGGTGCGTACCACGGGGATCACCCTGCGCTGGGCGGCCAACTCGAGGAACTCCGCTCTTGTCGGACTGACCTCGGTCGAATCCCCGCGAGCCGCTGAGTGCGCACGTTCCGGCATGGGGGAATTGTGCCGATCGAGTTGACCGGAACGACAGCCGGGGATAAATTCACTACTTGTTGAAAAGGAGTCGGGTGTGACACATCCCAAGCGGCGAGGACGACGGCCGGCGGGTGAGGATACCAAAGCGGCGCTGTTGTCCGCAGCTCGCGCGGTCTTCACCGAGCAGGGCTTCGACGGGGCGACCGTGCGTACGATCGCGAGCCGCGCCGAGGTCGACCCGGCCATGGTCAACCACTGGTTCGGCGGCAAACAGGGATTGTTCGCGGCCGCGATCCAGCTTCCGGTCGACCCGGAGCAGATCAGAATGACCGTCCACAACAGCCCGCCCGAGGAGATCGCCGAGCGGGTCCTGCGGACGTTCATCTCCGTCTGGGACGATTCGAGCGGCGGCGGCTTCGCCGCGCTGATGCGCAGCGCGGCGACTCAGGAGAGCGCAGCGAAGTTGCTGCGGGAGTTCATCGCGACGACGTTCGGCACCCGGCTGCGCGAGCTGGGCGTGGACCATCCCGATCTGCGGGTGACACTGTTCGGCTCACAGCTGTCCGGGTTGGGACTCGTCAGGTACGTCCTCCGCCAGGAGCCGCTGGCGTCCGCTGACGTCGACACTCTCGTGGCGACGATCGGCAGGACGCTGCAGCGGTACCTGACCGGTGACCTAGGGCTCGGCGGCGAGTAGCCCCGAGTCGAAACACGTGCGGTCGCCGGTGTGGCAGGCCACTCCCCGCTGGTCGACGATGAGCAGGACGGTGTCCCCGTCGCAGTCGAGGCGGACCTCGTGCACATACTGGGTGTGCCCCGACGTCTCGCCCTTGACCCAGTGACGCCGGCGGCTGCGCGAGTAATACGTCGCCTGCCGGGTGGTCAGCGTCCTGTGCAGCGCGCTGTCGTCCATCCACGCCACCATCAGCACCTCGCCGGTGCCGCGCTGCTGCGCGACGACGCAGACAAGTCCGTCGGCGGTGCGCTTGAGCCGGCTGGCGATCGCCGGATCCAACGGAGAGACCCCCGGCCGTCCTGCGGTCGTCACGGTGTTCCTCCCAGGTGAGCACGGGCCGGAGCGGTGTTGAGCAGCACAAGGGCGTACACGTGGGCCACCGCGAGCAGCCCACACAGTGCCCGCAGCCAGACCGGGGCGGCACCGAGCGCGAGCACCGCCTGCACAACGGCTACCAACGTCGCCCACACCATGGCAGGCCACCGGACCAGCCACAGACCGGTGACCAGGCAGGCCGCCGCGGCCAGTCCGACCAGGGCGTCGGCGACCGGGACGGTGACCACGGCGAAGTCCTGGATCACCGCCGCCCAGACCAGTGCGCCGGACACGAAGAGCAGACCGCCGACGCCGAACACCACGGCGATCAGGCGAATCTCCAGCGGAGCACGTGCGCGGCTCACCGGACCACCACGCCGGCTTCACGCAGGCCTGCTTTGACCTCGCAGATCCGCAGCACGCCGAAGTGGAACACGCTGGCGGCGAGGACCGCGTCGGCGCCGGCCCGCACCGCCGGCGGGAAGTGGCCGACCTCGCCGGCGCCACCGCTGGCGATCAGCGGCACGTCGACGACCGCGCGGACGCTGCTGATCAGATCGACGTCGAAGCCGGCCTTGGTGCCGTCGGCGTCCATCGAGTTCAGCAGGATCTCTCCGACACCGAGCCGCTGTCCCTGTTCGGCCCACCACACGGCGTCGATACCGGTTCCGCGCCGGCCGCCGTGTGTGGTGACTTCGAACCCAGACGGGGTCGCAGGGCTGCCGGCCGGCACTCTGCGCGCGTCAACGGAAAGCACGACGCACTGCGCACCGAATCGTTGGGACACCTCGCTCAGCAGCTCCGGCCGCTCGATCGCGGCCGTGTTGACGCTGACCTTGTCCGCGCCGGCCCGAAGCAGCCGGTCGACGTCGTCGGCGGTACGCACCCCGCCGCCGACCGTGAGCGGGATGAACACCTGCTCGGCTGTGCGGCGAACCACATCGTAGGTCGTCTCGCGGTCGGCGGAGGACGCCGTGACATCGAGGAAGGTCAGCTCGTCGGCGCCTTCGGCGTCGTAGGCCGCCGCGAGCCGCACGGGATCACCGGCGTCGACGAGGTTGGTGAAGTTGACACCTTTGACCACCCGGCCCTGATCGACGTCGAGGCACGGGATGACACGGACCGCAACCGGCATACCGCCAGCCTACGGGGCTCACCAGGGGCTTTCCGCGCCGGTGCTGACGCTGTACGGGCGCGACCGCCGGCGTGCCTCGAGCCGGCGGCTACCGGGGCGTGCGGCCTGAGGTCGGCCGGATCAGCGCGTCGAGGTCGAGCTCGATCGGGAACGGTGCGGCGGTGGTGAACGTGCCGGTGACGCGGCCGCCGTCGGAATAGCCCAGTTCGCCTTCGGCCTGGCGGCATTCCAGCAGCGACACCGGCTCGGCGACGTCGATGATCCAGTAGTGCGGGATGCCGGCGTCGGCGTACTCACGTCGCTTGATCACGTGGCCCATTCTGACCGAGCCGGATGAGACGATCTCCGCGATGATCAACACGTCGGAAGCGCGCAAGAGCTTGCCCTCGGTGTCGGACCGTTCGTACGCGGACACATCGACGACGACGAGGTCCGGCCGCCGGACCTGCCCCGGCTCACCGAGGGGGGAACAGCTCCAGGTCGACATCGATGTCCTGGAGTGCACAGAGGTCGCCTGGTAGCTGAGATTCCAGCTGCACCAACAGTCGCCCCGAGGCCGCCACGTGTCGACTGGCCGGCGACGGAACCATGATCAGGGCACCTTCCTGCAGCGGCACCGGACCCCGACCGAATCCCACCGCAAGCACCGTCAATCAGGGGTTGACGAGCCCCGCTGCGTCAACTTAGAGTTGACGATATGGATACTCCTCAGCTCAGACTCGACGACCTCATCGGCCTCGTGAAGAACCAGCACCCCGAGGGCGACGCACTGGAACACCTCACCGACGCGGTGCTCCTCGGCGAACACCTCGGCGAACTCTCCGACCACCTGATCGGCCACTTCGTCGACCAGGCCCGCAAAGCGGGCGCCTCGTGGACCGACATCGGCAGGAGCATGGGCGTGAGCAAACAGGCGGCACAGAAGCGGTTCGTACCGAAATCCACGGACACCACGAGCCTGCTCGACGCGGGGCCCTTCTCCCGGTTCACCGACCGCGCCCGTCATGTCATCGTCGAGGCGCAGGAGGAGGCACGCCGGGCCGAGCACGACTACATCGGCACCGAACACATCCTCCTAGCCCTGCTCATCGAACCCGAAGGGCTTGCCGCCAAGGCCATCGCCAAGCAGGGCATCACGCCAGAACAGCTTCGCGCCTCGGTGAAGGTGGTACTCGGCCCGCCCCGCGGGAACGTGCCAGGGCACATCCCGTTCACGCCGCAAAGCAAGAAGGTACTGGAGTTGACGCTTCGCGAAGCGCTTCGGCTCGGACACAACTATGTTGGTACAGAACACATCCTGCTGGGCGTGCTCGCCGAGGAGGAGAGTGTCGCGGCCAAGGTCCTCGTGAGCCTGGGATTCGCCAGGGAACGGGCCGAGGAGTACATCCTCGAACAGCTCACCGAAATCTCGCGACGGCTGAAAGAGCAGCGGGAAGAGTGAACTTGCCGGCGTAGAGCGCCTTTCCGACGATGGCACCCTCGACGCCGACACCACTCAGCTCCGCGATCTCCACCAGATCGTCCACACTGGACACACCACCCGAGGCGATCACCGGCACGGCGGTACGGGCACAGACGGCATGCAGCAGGTCGATGTTCGGACCACGAAGCGTGCCGTCCTTGCTCACGTCGGTCACCACATAACGCGAGCACCCGTCCCGGTCGAGGCGGTCGAGTACCTCCCAGAGGTCACCGCCGTCGCTGGTCCAGCCACGGCCGGCCAGCCGGTGACCCCGATCGGTAATCCTCACGTCGAGGCCGATGGCCACCTTGTCGCCGTGCTCGGCTACGACCTTGGCGCACCACACCGGGTCCTCCAGGGCCGCGGTGCCGAGGTTCACCCTGGCACAGCCGGTGGACAGCGCGGCGGCCAACGAGTCGTCGTTGCGGATACCGCCGGATAGTTCGACCTGGACGTCCAGCATGCCGACCACGTCGGCCAGCAGCTCGCGGTTGGTTCCCCTTCCGAAAGCCGCGTCCAGGTCGACAAGGTGTATCCACTCGGCGCCCGCAGCCTGCCAGGCGAGGGCGGCATCGGACGGGTCGCCGTAGGCGGTCTCCGTGCCGGCCTTCCCCTGGACGAGACGAACCGCCTTGCCATCGGCGACATCAACGGCGGGGAGCAGGTAGAACGTCACAGCGCACCCTATCGTGTGGACCGCACCCAGTTCTCCAGCAGGTGTGCGCCGGCGTCGCCGGACTTCTCGGGGTGGAACTGAGTGGCACACAGTGGGCCGTTCTCCACGGCGGCCACGAAGTCCTCGCCGTGGTGGGACCAGGTGACCACCGGAGCCGGTATTGGGTCCGCCGCCACCAGCTCCCACGTCCGCACCGCGTAGGAGTGGACGAAGTAGAAGCGAGTGTCGGCGTCGAGGCCGGCGAAAAGCCGCGAGCCGTCGGGCACCGCGACGGTGTTCCATCCCATGTGCGGCACCACATCGGCGTGCAGGCGCTCGACCGTGCCCGGCCACTCGGCACACCCTGCTGTTGTCACCCCGTGCTCGACGCCACGCTCGAACAGGATCTGCATTCCGACGCAGATGCCGAGCACCGGTCGCCCGCCGGCCAGACGCCCACCGATGATCCTGGCGCCCCGCACCGCGTTCAGACCGGCCATGCATGCCGCGAACGCGCCGACACCGGGCACCACCAAGCCGTCGGCGCCGAGCGCCGTGTGGTGGTCCGCGGTCACCGTCACGTCCGCGCCGACACGGCGCAGGGCGCGCTCGGCGGAACGCAGGTTTCCCGATCCGTAGTCCAGTACGACGACGCGAGGCACCCCGCCAGAGTAGTGCGGCGACGCTAGACGGTGCTGCTGCCCTGGATGACCGGAACCACCGGCAGCATGGCGGCCAGGGGGCCGCTGCGCACGGCACCGCGCCCGAGACGCCTCGCCGGAAGACGGCCGACCCAGGAATCGGCGTGTCCCCCGTCGATCAGCCGTGCCACCCTGGCTACGTCGGCACGGCCAGCCGCCTCCAACAGACCGGTCAGCGCCGCGGGGCCGCCCAGTCGCCAGTCCCCGACCCGCTCGAGCATCTGCTCCTCACCGCAGCCGAACGCCTCGGCGAACCGGGGGGCGACGCGACGCTGGCGTGCAGGGTCCTCCCGCCGGTTCCTGTTCAGCGTGAAGACACAGCGGAGCACCGTGGCGCCGATCAGTCCGCGCGGGTTCGTCTGCTCGACGAGCCGGTACACCTCCGCGTGCTCACCCCAGCCCCAGCCGGTGGCCGTCCGCTCGAACACCGGGTGCCCCACGAGGGCCGAGTCGTTCCAGCGCACCACGAACGCTCGCCCGCCGATCCGTTGGCAACCTCGCGCCACCGAGAACACGTGGGAAAACGGCGTTGCCGATACCGGAAGGGCCACCGTGCCGGACTCGACGGGAATCAGCAGGGCCGGCCCGCGTCCGGCGCGGTGCAGCCGCAGCTGCAGCTGCGCGGTGGGAACGGGAGTCCAGATCAGGGTCCTCGCGGTCACGGTGCTCATCATGCCAACTCCCGCCGGAGTCCACTGATCGAAGGCACGGAAGGTTGAGGCTGCTCGGCACCGAGCGGGCCCTACCTGCCAGGACGGGGACTCGGGTCAGCACAGATCTCGGCTTAACTTGAAGTCGCCGGTTAGGATCGGGTGGTGGCGAAGCTCCCCGAGATGCTGTCCATCGGCCAGGTGTCCGAACGCAGCGGTGTCACCCCGACCGCGTTGCGGTTCTACGAGGACCGCGGGCTGATCAGCGCCGAGCGGACCACGGGAAACCAGCGCCGCTACGCCAGATCGGTGCTGCGCCGGCTCGCCTTCATCCGGACGGCGCAGCGAGTCGGGCTCAGCCTCGAGGACATCAGTACGGCGCTGGCCACACTGCCCAAGGGCCGCACTCCGACGAAAGCGGACTGGACCCGACTGGCGCGAACCTGGCAGGGTGAACTGAACGCCAGAATCGATGCGTTGAACCGCCTCAGGGACAAACTCTCCAACTGCGTCGGCTGCGGATGTCTTTCCCTCCGGGCCTGCGAGCTGTACAACACCGACGACCATCTGGTCGGTTACGGCCCGGGAGCGGTGAAGCTGCGGCCTGCGGCCGAGGGGGGCATCGACTGAGCCCACTCTTGGTGTAAGCCGTTCCGCTGGGTGATCGGGATTGCTCCATTTCGAGGGTGCTCGGGTCCGCTGCTTGACGGCTGCCCTGGTTGGCGCCGCAGACTGGAACTGTGAAGGTGATCTCGGACGCCGACATTCGCGCGATCCTGAGTCCTGGCGCTGCGGTGCGGGCCTGCCGGGACGCGCTGGTCGCCGCCTACAAGGGCACGCTGCACGCTCCACTGCGGACCGGGGTCGACGTAGGATCGACCGAGTTGGTGTTCACCGCGGGCGGCACCCAGTCCGGCACGGTCGGGTTCCGCTGTTACGGCCTGTGGCCCGGTCCCGGCCATGCCGACCAACTCGTCGCCGTGTGGGGACCGGACGGAACACTGCGGGGGCTCGCCGTCGGCACGGCCCTCAGCGCGTGCCGCACCGGCGGCATCGGCGGGGCCGCGGTGGACGCGTTGGCCCGACCCGACGCCTCGGTCTGCGCGGTGATCGGCTCGGGAACGCAGTCGTGGGCTCAGTTGTGGGCCGCGTCCGCGGTTCGCGGCTTTACCGAGGTACGGGTCAGTTCGCCAACTCCGGAGAACCGAGCGAAGTTCGCCGCCCGCGCCCGGGACGAACTGGGTCTCAACGCGGTGGACATGGCCGACTCGGTCGAGGCCGTCCGTGGTGCCGACGTGGTGCTCGTCGCGACCAAGTCGGTGAGACCGGTGCTGCCGGCCACCGCCTTCGCGCCGGGCTGCCACATCAACACGATTGGACCGAAGCTGCGAGGGGCCAGTGAGCTGCCCGCCGAACTGGCCAGCATAGCGGCCATCGTGAGTAGCGACTCCCCCGAACAGGCTGCCGCCTACGGCCACCCGTTCTTCACCAGCCGCAGGCTGGATCACCTCGGTGGGATCATCAACGGTGGGCTGCCGGGCCGGATCAGCGAGGGCCAGATCACCCTGTTCTGCTCGACCGGTCTCGCCGGCGCCGAAGTGGTACTCGCCGACCTGTTGCTGTCCGAGCTGGAACTGGCCGACGACTGACCCGGTCCGTACCGATCCACCGTCCCGGCGGGAGCTCGTCTCATCCGCCGTTTGAAGGTTGATGCCCCATTTCCGCTGTTCGCATTGTTGACGTTAACGACAACATTCACTGGGTGGTTCAACGATACTCTTAACGGTGTGACAGCAGACGAATTGATTCGGTTCATTGCCGGCCTTCCCGGCGTGGCGGTGGTCACCGCCGGCGAGGACACCGGAGCCCCCGAGGTCGCGTGGGGGGACTCGTTCTTCTTCTACGACCCCGACGGCGACGTCCCCGTCGACCGGCGGCTTCCGTTCGCGACGATCGTCACCAAGGACTACACCGGATTCGACACCGCGTCCAACCTGAACCGCCCCGGCGTTTTTCGGCTCAACATCGCGGTTGGTCGCGAGAGGTACCAGAGTCTGCTCGGCCATACGCCCGCCGAACACTCTAGCCACCGGGCGGGCTTCGACTACTCCGCTGTCGACCAGCTGCTGCCCAACCCGTCCTATGCGGCACAGGCCTGGATCGCCGTCCTGAATCCGGCCGAGGCGACCGGCGCGCAGGTACGGTCCCTGCTCACCGAGGCACACGCCAGGGCGGCCGAACGCCACCGGCCGCGCCGCTGAGTGGGCTGTCCGTCAGGCCACAGTGATCCGCACGGTGTGCGAACCGGTCAGGGACACGGGAACCGCGGCTTCGGTGTTCACTTGACCGTCGACGGTGAAGGAGGTGACCCTGGTGCCTGAACCGGCAAGGGAAATCGCCAGTGTCATGTCGCGGTACCGGATGTCGGTCAGGGTCACCTGCTGGAACGCGGCCGGTACCACCGGAGCGAAGCGGAGTGAATCCGTGCCCGGCCGCAGTCCGAACAGTCCGTGGTAGATCATGGACAGGTAGCCGGCCGCGCTCCACAGCTGGCGCGGTGACCCATCAGGAAAGCCGTCCTCAGGACGGTAGAACTCGTGAAACGTAGCGTCCTTCTTCGACAGTGCCAGCACCTTGTCCAGTTCGGCGCCGAAGACCGCGACGTCACCCGTCTTCGCGGCGGCCCGCGCCCAGTAGCCCTGCACGAAGGGCCACACCATGCCGTTGTGGTAATAGCTGGCGAAGTCCTTGGAGTAGTCCTTCCACTCCGGATACTGCGGCCACAGGCAGGGCAGTCCCTGCGCGGTGGTCGGTGTGCTCTGCATGATGTCGGCCGCCTGCGAAGGACTCGCGACGCCCCACAGCACGGCGAGGGACTCCCCCAGGCCCTCCATGCGGTCGGAAAGCATCCCGTCCTCGTCCTCGTAGTAGGCGTAGTAACCGTTGTCGGGCAACCACAGTCGTTCGTTGATCGACGTCCTCAGCCGTGCGGCGCTGTTGTCCAGGGACTCGACGTCCTCGCCGAGGAGCGCGCCCATTCGCGCCCCGAGCACGTAACCGCGGTGGTAGAGCAGGTTGGTGCTCAGCGCCTTGGTCCGTCCGACAGCGGCGCCATCGAAGGCGTACTTGCCCGGATATCCGCTGTTGGACTCCATGAAGCTCGAGCATCCGCGGAACAGGCCGGATTCCGCGTCGAAGGCATCCCGCTCGGCACGAGCCAGGGTGTTGGTGGTGACCGTGTGGCTCCACCGCAGGAATTCTCGGTCCCCAGTGAGCAGGTAGGTTGACCAGGCCCCGACCGCTCCGACGATCGAGTCGGTCAGGTTCGGCCAGCCACCGAAATGTCCGGCCCGGTCCTGGACCCAGACCTCACCGAGAGCGCCGTCGTTGGACGTCATGCCGCGCATGGTCGCCATCGCGACGTCAGGATGGAGCAGGCCCGCTCCGAGGTCGACAGAGTAGGACGTGTCCCTTGTCCACACCGATGCCCAGTTCTGGCCGGCGATGAACGTGCCGTCGACGATGTCGCCGGCGATGTCGTCGACGGCCTTGCGGTACGCGGCGTCGTGGTCGGCATTCCCGGAGGACAGAAAGGTCACTCCATCACCGTAGCCTCGACAATGCGCGCTTTCGACGCCGACGAGCCGGTTTCCACCGGTCGGCCGCAGATGGTCACGCCAGTGCGGCGCCCGCCGCGGATCAGGTGGCCAGGAACCAGGCGACGGCACCACCCGCCGCGAGCAGGGCGAGCAGTCCGACCACCATGGCCATCATCTTGGCCGTCTTCCAAGTCGCGTACACGCCACCGATCAGGAAGCCGGCGAGTGCGAGCAGTCCGACCGCGATCCACTCGTGCTGGGACATGCCGTCTTCTTACAGCACGCCCTTGGATGACGGGACGCCGCCCGTCCTGGGGTCGGCCTCCGACGCGGCCCGTACCGCCCTCGCGACCGCCTTGTACTGGGCCTCGGTGACATGATGCGGATCGCGGCCATGGATCACACGGACGTGCAGCGCGATGTGCGCGTGGAAGGCGATCGACTCGAACACGTGCCGGTTGAGGACCGTGGGGTAGTTCCCGCCGACGACGAACGTGGTCAGCGACTCGGGCTCGCCGAGGTGCACGCAGTAGGGTCGGCCGGACAGGTCGACGGCGGCGTGCGCGAGCGTCTCGTCCATCGGGACCCACGCATCGCCGAACCTGCGAATACCCGTCTTGTCGCCGAGTGCCTCCCGGATCGCCTTCCCCAGCACGATCGAGACGTCTTCCACGGTGTGGTGGGCGTCGATGTCGACGTCACCGGTGGCCCGCACCCTCAGGTCCAGGCTTGCGTGTACGCCGAAGGCGGTGAGCATGTGGTCGTAGAACGGCACTCCCGTGTCGATCTCGACGACCCCGGTGCCGTCGAGATCGAGTTCGACGAGAACGGAGGATTCCCTTGTGGTTCGCTCGACCTTGCCGATCCGGCTCATCACTCGACCTCCTTGCTGGCCACGATCTGTCCGTCTGCCGCGATGCGCTTGCTCGCCGCCAGGAACGCGTCGTTCTCCGTTGGCGTGCCAATGGTGACCCTGAGGAGGTGGGCAATCCCGACGTCGCGGATCAGCACCCCGTTGTCGAGGTAGGCCTGCCAAGAGGCCGCCGCGTCAACGAATCGTCCGAAAAGGAGAAAGTTGGCGTCGCTCGGCACGACACCGAAACCCATGGACACCAACTCATCCGCCACCCTGCCCCGCTCAGTGACCAGCGCGGCCACCGACCGCAGCGTCTGGGCACCGTGCCGCAGTGCGGCACGCGCCGCGGCCTGGGTCAACGCGGACAGGTGATAGGGCAGGCGCACCAGTTGCAGGACGTCGACGAGAGCCGGAGCGGCGGCAAGGTAGCCAAGCCGGCCGCCGGCGAAGGCGAAGGCCTTGCTCATCGTCCTGGTCACCACCAGGGTGGCGGGGAACTGGGCGAGTAGCCCGAGCGCGCTCGGGCTTTCGGAGAACTCGGCGTAGGCCTCGTCCACCACGACGATGCCCGGTGCCACGGAGATCAGCTCGGCGAGATCGACGAGCGGAACCGCGTGCCCGGTCGGATTGTTCGGGCTCGCGATGAACACGACATCGGGCTTTCGCCGCACCACGATCCGCGCTGCCTCGACCGTGTCGAGTGAGAAGTCGGGCCGTCGCGGCGTGGGAACCCAGTCGGTGCGCGTCCCCGCGGCGATGACCGGGTGCATCGAATACGACGGCTCGAAGCCCAGCGCCGTACGGCCGGGCCCACCGAAGGCCTGCAGCAGCTGCTGCAGGATCTCGTTGGATCCGTTGGCCGCCCAGAGATTGTCGACAGTGACCGGGACACCGGTGCTGCCGGCGAGGTACTCGGCGAGGTCGGTGCGCAGCGCCACCGCGTCCCGGTCCGGATAGCGGTGCAGGGCGGTGGCGATCCGCGCGACCGCCTCGGTGAGGTCGGCGACCAGCTCAGGCGGCGGTGGATACGGATTCTCGTTGGTGTTGAGCCGAACCGCGACTTCCAACTGCGGTGCGCCGTAGGGCACGCGACCCCGCAGGTCGGCACGCAGCGGAAGGTCCGACGACCGCACCCGGTTCCCGACGGGGCTCGTCATGAGCCGCCGACCGGACCAAAGCGTGCGGTGACCGCCTTGCCGTGTGCCGGCAGGTCCTCGGCCTCGGCCAGTGCGACGACCTTGTCGGCCACCTCGCGCAGGGCGTCCTGGCTGTAGTCGATGACGTGGATTCCCCGCAGGAAGGTCTGCACGGACAGTCCTCCGGAGTGGCGGGCGCACCCACCGGTCGGCAGCACATGGTTGGAACCGGCGCAGTAGTCGCCGAGCGAGACCGGCGCGTAGGGACCGACGAAGACCGCGCCTGCGTTGCGCACCCTGGCCGCGACGTCTCGCGCGTCGGCGGTCTGGATTTCCAGGTGCTCGGCGGCGTAGGCGTCGACGACGCGCAGCCCTTCGTCCACTCCGGACACCAGAATGCAGCCGGACTGGCTTCCGCGCAGGGCCTCGGTGACCCGGTCGGCGTGCTTGGTCACCGCGACCTGCCTGACCAGTTCCCTGTCGACCTCCTCGGCCAGCTTCTCGGACGTCGTGACGAGTACGCTGGCCGCGAGAGTGTCGTGCTCGGCCTGGCTGATCAGGTCGGCGGCGACGTGCACCGGATCGGCGGTGTGGTCGGCGAGGATCGCGATCTCGGTCGGCCCGGCCTCAGCGTCTATGCCGATCAGCCCGCGCAGCAGCCGCTTGGCGGCGGTGACGTAGACGTTTCCCGGCCCGGTGACCATGTCCACTCCGGCCAGCTCGGCGCCGTCGGTGTCGACGCCGCCCGCGGCAAGCAGCGCCACCGCCTGCGCGCCACCGACGGCCCACACCTCCTCGACGCCGAGCAGTGCGCACGCGGCGAGAATCGTCGGGTGCGGAAGGCCGCCGTGCTCGGCCTGCGGCGGCGAGCACACGACCAGCGACGGCACCCCGGCGGCCTGCGCGGGGACCACGTTCATCACGACGCTGGAGGGATACACGGCGAGGCCACCAGGTGCGTACAGGCCGACCCTGGCCACCGGAACCCATCGTTCGGTCACCGTGCCGCCCGGCACCACCTGCGTGGTGACATCGCTTCGCCGCTGATCGCCGTGCACCTTCCTGGCCCGGTCGATGGCCTCCCGCAGTGCGGCGCACACCGTCGGGTCGAGGTCGGCGAGCGCCCGCCGGATCCGGTCCGCCGGCACTCTGATCGAGCAGGGGCGGACCCGGTCGAACCGTTCGGCGAAATCGAGCACCGCGGCCACTCCGTGTTCGCGGACCGCGTCAATCACCGGCCGAACCTGGTGCAGCACCGCGTCCACGTCGGTCGCCGCGCGCGGCAGCATCGCCCGCAGCTCCGCCGGCGAAGGGAAGTGACCGCGGAGGTCGGTACGGCTGAGCATGACCACCAGGGTACTCAGCGGCGTGTGCGCAGCTTCGCCACGGCCCGCACGAAGGTGTCGATCTGCTCGGGAGTGACGAAGTAGTGCGGCGACGCCCGGACGAGGACGTCGAGCCCGCGCCGGGACATGTCCAGCAGCGTGGACGTCGCGGCGCTGCGGGTGAGGATGATGTCCCGCGCGGCAAGGACGTCGCGGACCCGTTCGCTGTCCATCCCGTCGACGGTGAAGCTGACTAGACCGCATCGGGTAGTGCCGAGATCGTGGACCCGCACACCGGGCACCGCCGACAGGCCTTCCCTGATCGCCTCAGCCCGCTGGCCAACGGCGGCCGCGATGTCCCCGATCCCCAGGTCGAGGGCATAGCGCACGGCGGCGAGCAGGCCGAGTCGCTCGGCGACGCCGTGCTCCCACAGCTCGTAGACCCGGGCGTCTGACCGGAGCTGGTAGCCGGTCGGCGTGGTCCAGGTGCCGCCGTGCAGGTCGACCAGACGGGGCCGGAGCCGGTCGGCGATGTCCGACCGCACCACGAGGACGCCGGTGCCACGCGGGCCGCGCAGCCACTTGCGGTCGGTCGCGGAGAGCAGGTCGACGCCGAGGTCGGTGACGTCGATGGGCAGCTGGCCGACGGACTGGCAGGCGTCCAGCAGCACGAGCGCGTCGACCCGGTGAGCGGCCGGCCGAGCAACGGGTAACCCGCGGCGAGGTCCTCGGCCCGTTCCGCCGCGGCCCGGTAGCCACCGATCTCGGCCTCCCGTGCCAGATGGCCGTACACCTGCTCGAGCACAGGGGTCGGCGGAAGCGACGAGCCGGCACTGTCCAGGAAGATCCTTTCCTTGGCCCCCGGGGTGTCGGCGCGCACCACGGCGAGGTCGATCATCGATCCTCCACCGTGCTCAGCGCGGGACCCATGCCCGCAGGTTCCACCAGGGGCCCCAGGACAGCGCACCGTGGTCGAACGGCTCCACCACGGATTGATATCCCGTCCAGTAGTCGTGCGTCACGTAGGTGTGGCCGACGCTGGCGAGCACCACGAGGCCCGGGTCCACGAGGTAGGCGCGCTGGGCCTGCCGGAACGCGGCGGCGCGCTGGGCGGGATCGGTGGCGCGGTGGGCGCTGTCCAGGGCCGCGTCCACCCGTGTGTCGGTGTAGCCGCCAGGATTCGCGGTGCCCCCCGTGTGCAGCGCGGACGCGAACCCCAGATCGGGATCGAACGGGTCACCGGCGCTCATCACCTCGGCTTCGGTGCCGGCCCGTGCCGCCAGCGTGCCGCGGTCGACGGCCGTCACGTCGACCGCGACACCGACCTCGCGCACCTGCTTCGCCACCGCCTGCGCCAGTTTCGTCCGCTCACTGTCGCCGGTCGGGCACATGAGGGTAAACCGTGCCGGCACCCCGCCACGGCTTCTGATCCCGTCCGCGCCAACGGTCCAACCGGCCTGATCGAGGATGTGTGTGGCCTCGTCCCGGTCGTGGCGGTAGCGCGCCTGTGGCTCGACGAACTCGGGCAACGTGTCCGGCATCGGCGTGTACGCCGGTGTCCCTTTTCCGGCGAGCACCGAACCGACAAGGCCAGCACGGTCAACGGCGTAGTTGAGCGCCAGCCGCATCGCGCGGTCGGCGGTCACCGGGTTGTGTGTGGGCAGGGTGACCGCGAGGAACTCCGCGCTGTCCTGCGTGATCACACGGACGCCGTCGGTCCCCACGAACTCGGCGGCCCTGGCAGGGGGCAGCTCGACGCCGTCGAACTCCCCGGCGCGCATCCGACTGGCCCGCGCGGTGTCGTCGGGCACGAACACCACGGTCAGCTTGGTGACCTTCGGCACACCGCCGAAATAGGACTTGTTCGCCTGCAACACCATTCGGTCCCCTTTGGTCCAGCTGACCAACTGGTAGGGGCCGGTGCCAACCGGCTTGGCCGCGGTGGCCACCACACCGAGTGCGGTGCGGGAGACGATTCCCAACACCAGCTTGGCCGGAAAGGGCGGGTACGGGTAGGCCAGATCGAAACGCACCGTCGTCGCGTCGAGCAGGACGACGTCGGCGAGCATGTCGTAGCCGGACCGCACGGTGGCGCCGTACGTGGGATCCAGCAACGCGCGGTAGGTGGCCGCGACGTCGGCGGCGTCGAGCTTGGTGCCGTCGGCGAACAAGATGTCGTCGCGAATGTGGACCGTCCAGGATCGCCCGTCAGCGGACGGTTCTGGATACCGCTTGGCCAACGCGGGTTGGAGTGTCCGGTTCGCGTCGTAGGCCAGTAGGCCGTCGAACAGTTTCGCGGCACCGTATGGGGCGTAGCCGAGCAACGGATTCAGGCTCGCGGGCTCGACCGGGTCGGCGAGCACCATCGCGGTGTGGTCCGCGCCGCCAACGACAGTCGGCGGCGGGGCGCCGGTGCACGCCGTGGCCACCATCAGGACCCCGGCCAAAGCTGTGAACGGAAACCAACGACGCACGATACGACCCTATCCGGTACCACCCGGCGTCCGGGCCGAAAGGGTTGCCCCGGCTGACGCACTCTTGTATGCAGCAGGTATGCGGCTCGGACTCTGTCAGCTCACCTCGACCCCGGACAAGCAGGCGAACCTCGCACTCGTCGGTGCGGCGATGGCCACCGCCGCCGAACGCGGCGCCCAGATCGCGGTCTTTCCCGAAGCCACGATGGCCCGCTTCGGGACTCCGCTCCGCCCGGTGGCCGAGCCGCTCGACGGTCCGTGGGCGAACGCGGTCCGCGAACTCGCGGTGGCCAACGGCGTGGTGGCCATGGTTGGCATGTTCACCCCGGCCGACGACGGCAGGGTGCACAACACGCTGCTCGTCACCAGTGCCCACACGCATCTGGGCTACGACAAGATCCACCTGTTCGACGCGTTCGGATTCACCGAATCCGCCACGGTGGCGCCGGGCGAGCCGACGGTCGTCGTCGACCTCGACGGCGTGCGGGTGGGCCTGGCGATCTGCTACGACCTGCGGTTCCCCGGCCTGTTCACCACCCTGGCCGACCAGGGCGCCACCGTGATCGTGGTGCCCGCGTCCTGGGGTGGCGGGCCCGGCAAGCGCGAGCAGTGGGAGCTGCTGGTCCGTGCGCGCGCGCTGGACAGCACCAGTTGGGTCCTCGGGTGCGGACAGGCGCCGCCGGACACCGGTGCCGAAACGGGGAAGGCGCCGACCGGAATCGGGCACAGCATCGTCGCCGACCCCTTCGGTCGAGTGCACGCCCGGCTCGGCGAGGAGCCGGGCATCCTCGTCGTCGACGTCGACCCCGCCATGGCCGCCGAGGCCCGTGCGGCGATCCCGGTGCTCGCCAACCGCCGATTGTGAGTGGCCCGGTCAGCCGTCAGCGGTGGTGCCGAGATCCTCGATGGCCGCGGCTACGGCCTTCCGGTCGTAGCTTCCGGTGGGCACAGTGGCGCTGTGTGAGTGTCGGACCACGCCGTGCGGATCGATCAGGACGCTGCCCGACTGTCGCATCGACCCGAACAGCTTCCTGGCCAGCCCGAAGGCTTCGTGCGGGCTGCCCCGGCGGCCGGTGACGACAAGAAACGGGATGCCGTTCTTCGCTTTCCACGCGGCCGCGGCACCGCGGTCCTCGGGAACCGCGATCAGGACCTCGACACCGACGGCCGCGAACCGCGCGCGGCTCCGGACCAGGTCCTTGACGTGCCGGGTGCACACCGGACACGACACCGAACGCACGAAGTACAGCAGGACACTCTGCTTGTCGTGGTAATCGGACAGGTTCACCACTGTCCCCGTGGTGTCTTCCAAGGCGACGCAAGGTGCGACGGAACCGGCCTCAAGCATGGGAACTCCCCTCTCAGGTGAGTGAGCGTGCGAAACGCGCCGGCCTCGTGACAGCCAGCAACTCATAAGAGAGGCATCGATGGCCGTTCAGGATTCACGCGTGTCGCGGGTCCAGCGGTCACGGTTGCGGAAGGGAACCAGAACGCGGCGGCGTGCGTCGACAGTGCTGACCGAACCGCAAGGGGATCCCGTTTCGCGTCACCGACCGCGGCGACGAGCCGCTTCTCACGGGTTGTTGTTGCACGGAAGGGAAAGACATGGCAGTCGCAGGCTTATTCCGAAACCGGGTCGCCCTGTGGGCGGCCGCCGCGTCGATCGTGGCGGTCACGGCCACCGCTGGCGGGTTGGCCGTCGCGCACTACTCCTCCTCGAACCCGACGGCTGCCGCGGCACCGACGTCGGTTCCCAACGCGCAAGAACTTGTCGTGCAACGGAAAAACGCGACCACCGCCAGCCACCTCGCCGGCATGCTCGGTGACCGCAACGGCGGCAGCTATGTGGACGAGAACGGCAAAGCCGTGGTGAACGTCCTGGACACCGAGGCGGCCGATCGGGTCCGCGCTGGCCAAGACAGTCCGTCACAGCATGAACGAGCTGACCTCCATCCAACAGACACTGAACGCCCTGCCGATAACGCCCAATTCGTCGTGGGCCATCGACGTAGCCACCAACCAAGTCGTCGTGCAGGTGTCCGACCAGACCCCCTCAACCAGCCTGCTCGAGACCGCCGGTCACTACGGTGACGCGGCCAAGATCGTGCACACGCACGGCAGCATCTCTCAGCAGGTTCTGGATGGTGACGGGATCAGCACCGACCAGATCACGTGCTCCGCCGGTTTCAACGCCACTGTCGGCAACGGCCAACCGGTCATCCTCACCGCCGGGCACTGCACCGCCGGGCTGCCCTACTGGCAGGGCATCGGACCGTCGCTGGACACCAGCCCGTCATCCGCCGACTACGGCCTGATCCGGAACGATTCGGATGACGGTCGCGGCGCCGTCGACACCTACAACGGCCGTAGTCAGCCGATCACCGAAGCCGGCGACGCCTACGTCGGTGAGCGGGTCTGCAAGGCGGGCGAGCGGACCGGGCTGACCTGTGGCAGGGTCACCGCGCTCAACGTGACGGTCAACTACGACAACGGCAAGGTCGTGCACGGGCTCGTCGAGACCAACGTGCACACCGACCACGGCGACAGCGGCGGCCCCCTGTTCGACGGATCCGTCGGCCTGGGAATGGTGTCCGGGGGAGACGGCCGGTCGGTGAGCTACTACCAGCCGCTGACGGACGCGCTCAATGCCTACTCACGCCGGTCCCTGCAGAACGCACCGTCGGCCGCCGGCATCTCGCTGACACGCACCGGCTGACAAGCACCGCGCGGCAACGTTTCTCCCGACTCACGGGAACAACCCGCGAAGCGCGCGACGATCCGTTCAGAGCAACGTGTCCGGCGTGATCGGCAAATCGCGCACCCGGCGGCCAGTGGCGTGGAACACGGCGTTGGAGATCGCCGCGGACACCCCGGTCGCGGTGACCTCACCGATCCCACGGGCACCGAGCGCGGTGCTCGTGGAATCGGCCCTGTCCACAAAGGACACATCGATGTCGGGCACGTCGGCCTCGACGGGCACCAAATAGGTGGACAAGCTCGACGTCACGATTCGGCCCAGCAGCCGATCGGTTTCAGCGCGTTCCATCAGCGCCAGGCCGATTCCCCAGATGATGCCGCCGATCGCCTGGCTGCGCGCGGTCCTGCGGTTGAGAATGCGGCCGGGGTCGTAGGCACCGACCACACGGCTCACCCGGACCTCGCCGAGGTCGGGATCCACGCGGACCTCGACGAACACCGCGCCGTAGGAGAATCCCCCCGCGCTGGCCGCGCTCTCGCCGCGGGACTGGACGGGGTGGCCGTACCTGCTGAGGATCTGCTGATAGGTCTCGCCCCGTCGCGGGTCAGCGGTGAGGTACAACCGGCCGCCGTCTGCCGGGCGACAGATAGAACTCGTCGATCGGAACCCGTCGCGTTCCGTCCGCCTGGTCAGGGACACGCCCTTGTCCTTTTCCTCTTCCGACGGCATGGTTGCCTCTCGTCATGCGGTACAACCCGGTGGGATGAACCCTCACCGTGGGCACGTGATCACATGCAACGCTACGTCTCGTTTCGTAAACTAGACGTGAAATATCTCGGGTCACGGCCCGGGGATACGCTACATATCCAGGCCGATGTCCAGGGCCGGTGACGAATGAGTGAGACCGCCGACCGCGAGATAGTCGACCCCGGTTTCGGCATAGTCCCTCGCGACCTCGAGGGTCAGGCCGCCGGAGGCTTCCAGCAGTGTGCCGGTGCCCGCCGACCGCACTCGGTCGACAGCATCGGCGCACCACTCCGCGGTGAAGTTGTCGAGGAGCACTAGCTCCGCCCCGGCGGCGAGGGCCTCATCGAGCTGGCCCAGGGTGTCGACTTCCACCTCGCAGGATAGATGCGGCGCGTGCGCTCTCGCCGCGCGCAGCGCGGCGGTCACCGATCCGGCCGCCCGCACGTGGTTGTCCTTGATCAGGATCGCGTCACCGAGCCCCAACCGGTGGTTGGCCCCGCCGCCACAGCGCACCGCGTACTTCTGCAGCAGTCGCAGTCCGGGCAGTGTCTTGCGCGAATCCCTTATCACACAACCGGTTCCAGCGACCGCCTCGACCCATGCCGCCGTTGCCGTCGCCACACCAGACAGATGGCACAACAGGTTCAGCGCGGTCCGCTCCGCGGTGACGAGTCCGCGCACCGGGCCGCTCACCACAAGGGCAGGCTCGCCGGCCGACAAACGGGTACCGTCGTCCGCTGCAGACACGACACGGTAAGAGTTCCCCACCACTTCGTCGAGCACCGCGAGTACAACGGGAATGCCGGCTATTGTGCCCTCGCGCCGAGGCGTGAAGCTGGCCACCGCTATCGCGTCGGCGGGCACGGTCGCCGCTGTGGTGACGTCGAACCCGTAACGCAGGTCCTCCTCGAGCGCGGCACGGATTACCCGCGCCATGTCGTTTGTGTCAATACCCGATCCCGCTGTGCCCGGGTTCATGCGGCACCGCCGAGCGCGGGTGCGTCGAACAGCATCGGCCGGCCGCCCGCGTCCAACCGGACCGGGATGCTCCGCCGCCACAACCCGTCGTTCCTGCCGGGATAGTCGATACGGACGTGGCACCCACGTGACTCGGTGCGACACGCGGCCACCGCGAGCAACGCCTCGGCAACCACCGTCAGCGCCGCGTCCTCGACGATCCGCCGTGTGCGCAACGCCCGCACCACGGTCGAACGGTCCAGTGCGCGGGCGGCGGCGGCGAGGCCGTCGGCGTTGCGGCCGATCCCCGCGTACCGGCTCATCGTTCGCTGCAGCACGTCCCGGTCGGCCACGGGAGCGGCCAGTGACAGGATTGGCTCGGCGAGCGCGGGGTCACCGAGCCGCCCGGCGGCGAGATCTGCCGCGACCGCCCGTGCGACCCGGCCACCCATCACCATGCCTTCCACCAAACTGTTGGACGCCAACCGGTTCGCGCCGTGCAAGCCTGTCCTTGCCACCTCCCCGGCCGCGTAGAGACCGGTCACGGAGCTGCGACCGTCCACCGTGCAGACCACACCGCCGCACAGGAAGTGGGCGGCCGGCGCCACCGGAATCGGCTGTGCCGCCGGGTCGATGCCCGCCTCGGCGCAGGCGGCGAACACCGTGGGGAACCTGGTTCGAAACGCCGAACGACCCAGGTGGGTGGCGTCGAGGAAGACGTGATCGGTGCCGGTCTGCGCCATCCGCCGGCTGACCGCCGCCGAGACGACGTCCCGCGGCGCGAGGTCGGCCAGCGGATGCACGCCATGCATGACCCTTGTCCCGCGTGCGTCCACCAGCACCGCCCCCTCACCCCGGACCGCCTCGGTGATCAGCGCACACCGCCCTCGCGCATCCTGGCCGGTGTAGAGCACGGTCGGGTGGAACTGCACGAACTCCACATCGGCGAGCACCGCCCCGGCCCGCAGCGCCAACGCGAGCCCGTCGGCCGTCGCCACGTCGGGATTGGACGTGACCTGGTACAGCTGGCCCACCCCTCCGGTGGCCAGCAGTACCGCGGGGGCCCGCAGGACGCCCGGCGTGCCAACACCGTCCAGCACGGCCACCCCGGCCACGGCGCCGGCGGAGGTGCGCAGAGCCTCGACGGCGATGTGGTTGTCCAGCACCGTGATGCGCCGGTCGCGGGCGGCCACGAGCAGCGCGCGCTCAACCTCGGCGCCGGTAGCATCTCCACCGGCGTGTACCACCCGGAAAGCGCTGTGGCCACCTTCCTTCGTCCGTGCCAGCCGGCCGTCCGCCCCGGTGTCGAAAACCGCCCCCGCGCCCCTGATCTCGGCCACGGCCGCGGGGCCGTCGGCAAGGATCGAGGCCACCACGTCGGCCTCGCACAGTCCCGCTCCCGCGGTGAGCGTGTCGGCGACGTGAGCGGCCAGCGAGTCACCCGGCTCATGCTCGCCGGGCAGCACCACCGCGACACCACCCTGCGCCCATCGGGTGTTGCCGTCCCCGGCGGTGGCCTTGGTGACGACGACGACACGCAGACCAAGCGCGGCCGCGTCGATCGCTGCCGTCAGGCCGGCGACGCCGCTGCCGATGACCACCAGGTCGGCATCGGCCGCCCAGTCCGGTGCGATCCTCATTCGGCACCCCCCGGCCGGCCGATTTCGATCATCCGCTGCACCGCTCCTCGTGCTCTCGCGGCGACATCCGCGTCGACGTGCACCTCGTCGGCGCCGTCCCGCAGCGCACGCAGCAGCGCGGCCGGCGTGATCATCTTCATGTAGCGGCAGGACGCCCGGTCGTTGACCGCCTGGAACCGCACCCCGGGCGCGGCCTTGCGCAACTGGTGCAGCATGCCCACTTCGGTGGCCACCAGCACCGACGTGGCCTTGGTGCGCCGGGCCTCGGTGAGCATGTCTCCTGTGGAGAGGATCCTCACCCGCTCGGCTGGCACGGCACCGGCACCGGCCAGGTACAGCGCCGAGGTCGCACACCCACACTCGGGGTGGACGAACAGCTCGGCCTCCGGATCGGCCGCGGCCTTGTCGGCCAGCTCGGCGCCGTTGATAGCGGCGTGCACATGGCACTCCCCCGCCCACACGTGGAGGTTCTCCCGGCCGGTCACCCGGCGCACATGGTTGCCGAGGAACTGGTCCGGACAGAACAGCACCTCCCGGTCGGCGGGGATCGAGGCGACCACGTCGACGGCGTTGGACGAGGTGCAGCAGATGTCCGTCTCGGCCTTCACCTCGGCGGTGGTGTTGACATAGGACACCACCACCGCGCCGGGGTGCTCCGCCTTCCACTCCCGCAGCTGCGGGCCGGTGATGGAGTCGGCGAGCGAGCATCCCGCCCGTTCATCGGGGATGAGCACGGTCTTGTCGGGGCTGAGGATCTTGGCCGTCTCAGCCATGAAGTGCACCCCGCAGAACACGATCGTGGAAGCCTCGCTGCTCGCGGCGATCCGACTCAGCGCCAAGGAGTCGCCGGTGTGATCGGCAACGTCCTGGATCTCGGGCAGCTGGTAGTTGTGCGCCAGCACCACCGCGTCCCGCTGGGCGGCCAGCGCGCGCACCTCCGCCCGCCAGTCGGCATCAGCCGGCACCCCGGTGTAGCCGGTCTCGGTCCGCACGGGTGTCAGGGCCTGCGTGCCTGTGGTCATGGCCAGCCCTCCTCACGATTGCCGCCATGCCAGTTTTCGCCTTATGATCGAAAACATGGTCGATCCTATCAGCTCGTCGGGTGGAACCGACACTGAAGTGCTGGCCGTGGTGCTCCAGGTGAGAGAGGGATCACTACAGGTCCTGCTCTGGGAACGCGCACAGGAGCCACACGCAAACCGCTGGTCGCTGCCTGGCGGACGACTGGGACCCGAAGAAGACGTGGAGACCTCGATCCGTCGGCAGCTGGCCGAGAAGGTCGACGTCCGCAAACTCGCCCATGTCGAACAGCTGGCGGTGTTCAGCGCCCCGGACCGGGTTCCGGGGCCCCGCGTGATCGCCAGCGCGTTTCTCGGCCTCATTCCCTGCGACGTCGATCCGGAAGTGCCGGAGGACACCGCCTGGTATCCCGTGGACACGCCGCCGGTCACCGCCTTCGACCATGAGGCGATCATCCACAGGGCCCGTGGCAGACTTCGGGCGAAACTGTCGTACACCAACCTCGGATTCGCACTCGCTCCTCCGGAGTTCACCATTTCGGCGCTGCGCCAGCTGTATTCGGCCGCGCTCGGCTACCGGGTCGCCGCCACCAATTTGCAGCGGGTGCTGTCCCGTCGGGGCCTGCTCGAGCCGATCGGGCGCACGACGCAGCCGGGTCCGGCCGGCGGTCGTCCCGCGGCGCTGTTCCGCTTCACTGGCCACGGCATGGTAGTGACCGATCCGTTCGCTGTGCTGCGACCACCGAGCAACGCCTGAGCCGGCGGCGTAACGTGGCCGGGTGGCCGAGACGCTGCCGATATTCCCGCTGAACACGGTGCTGCTGCCGGGTACGGCGTTACCGCTGCACATTTTCGAGCCGCGGTACCGGCAGCTGACCGTCGACCTGATGACGGGCGCGGTCGCCGACCGCAGTTTCGGTGTGATCGCAATCCGGCCTGGCTGGTCCACCGAGGTGAACTCGCTCTCGCAGGTGCACGACGTGGGGTGCTCGGCGTTGTTGCGGCAGGCCAAACGCCTTCCCGATGGCGGGTTCGACATCGTGACGAGGGGCGAACGACGGTTTCGGCTGTTGGCACTCGACGCGTACAGCGCCCCCTACCTGGTCGGCAGCGTCCGGTGGCTCCCCGACAGCGAACCGTCGGGCGCCATCGCGGAGGCCGTGCCGGTGCTTTCCGAATCGGCCCGCGCCGCGCACCGCAGATACTGCGGCGTCGCCTGGCAGCGGGAGGACTGGGCCGAGCCTGGAACGGACACCGACACGATGTCGCTGGCGCACCAAATCGCCGCGGACTGCGTGCTGGCACTGGAGGACCGCCAACGCCTGCTCGAGGAGACCAATCCGCTCCGCCGGCTGCGCATGGTGCGCCGGCTGCTCAACCGAGAGACCGGAATACTGAACGAACTGCGGGCCGTACCGGCATCGCTATTCGGACTCGGCAGCAGGCCGAGCAGAAACTAGGCAGTCTGGGCGTCGCTCCGTGGTTCGGTATTCCCCCACCCGCCGCTGGGGGACGACCCCGAGCCCAGTCTACCAGCGGCAACCGACAAATGATCTCCACGGCGGCCAGCTGTTGACAACCCGACCCCCTGTGGACAACCTCGCGCCGGTGCCCTACCCGAGCCGACGGCCGAGG
Source organism: Kutzneria sp. (assembly GCA_019239965.1). Taxonomy (GTDB): domain Bacteria; phylum Actinomycetota; class Actinomycetes; order Mycobacteriales; family Pseudonocardiaceae; genus Kutzneria. The sequence continues at coordinate 27,671 of JAFAZC010000047.1, forward strand.
TCGTCCATTCCGTTCCAGGCCGCCATGGCACCGTAGGCCAGCGCGGTGGTCAGCGGCTGGGCAAGAATCGCCCAGGACGACTCCAGCACCGGTGCGACGTCCACCACGGTGCCGTTGGCCTGCACTCCGGCCACCGCGTAGTGGCCCCCGGCGAGGGAGATCCCCACCTGCGCCGCCAGCCACGCGGCCAGCGCGGATCCGGCGACCGCGGCGAACATGATCACCGGCCCACGTCGTTCCCGCAACAGCCACACCGCAGCGCCCACAACGGCGCCGACACCGAGTCCGAGCAGCATGAAGATCACCAGGTCGTCGAACCGGTGCGAGCTCTCGTCCAGCAGGGGAACGCGGGTACCGTCGCTGATCAGGACACGCTGTGACGGCGCGAGCGCCGACCACAGCCAGCCGACCGCGAGTCCGGACAGCGCCACGAAGGACATCAGACTCAGCCCCGGCAGCAGGTCCCTGCGGACAATCACCGGAGGGCGAGCCCGCACCGCACGCGCCGGTGTCTCCGGCAGGTCCGGCCGCAGGTCTTCCACGAGGGGCCGCCCGCCAGCACCGTGCCGCCTCGTCCGGACCGGCTCCTCCGCGGTGCCCTGTCCGTCGGCGGCGGGGATCCGGACCGGCGCCGCCCGCTCGACCGGTTCTTCTGACACCTGCCAGACCCTAGCCGACGGCCGGCACGGGGATACGCCACCCGTGTCGGCCGCGCGGCGCCGTCCACCCAGAGAGTGTCACCTGCACGACCATCCGCCCCCGCGCGACCGCAGAGTCCGACAGTGGCCAATCGGCTCACGCAGGTCGCGCTCGGCGGTCACCGCGGCTACTCCTCGCGCGAGGCGGTGTACCGGTCGGCGAACAGGTCGGGATCGAAAGCGCCCCCCAGCCACGGCGACAGCGCCGCCCGTGCCACGCCGAGGAACTCGACGGCGTCGAGCAGGCCCGCGCCGTCGGGTAGGACCCCGAGCAGCGGCGCCCCGGCCGCCTCGGGAAGGTCAACCAGATTGCAGCGGGAGGCCAGGTCCGGCCGCTCCGGCCAGCGGCCGATCAGCACACCGGCGCACTCAACTCCGCGACGCAGCAGCACCTCCGCGGTCAGAGCGGTGACGTTGAGCGTGCCGAGTCCGGCCTCGGCCACCACCAGGACCAGCGCGTTGAGCGCCCACGCCACATCGGCGAGGGTGCCGCCGGTGTCGTCGAACCTGACGAGCAGGCCGCCGGCACCCTCGACAAGGACGAGATCGTGATCGCTGGCCAGGTCGGCGACCACCGCGGCGGCCTCACCGGGTCGCACCTGCGGCAGACCCGCCCTCGTCGCGGCGGTGTCCGGAGCGAGCGGCTCGGGATAACGGCGCAGCTCTCTGCTGGTGATCTTGCCCGCCAGCCGGGCCACTTCGTCGAGATCCCCCGGTTCATGGGTGCCGACACCGGTCTGCGCCGGCTTGACCACGGCGACCCGCTGCCCGCCATCCACCGCGAGCGCGGCGATCGCCGCCGTGATCATGGTCTTGCCGACCCCGGTGCCGGTGCCGGTGATCACGAGGATGCTCATAGTTCCGTCACGACCAGTCAGGTTACGACCAGGTCGTCCTGGCCGGGACAGGCAGGGGCCAGCCGCACCCGCTGTCCCGGCCGGAACCGCTCAGCCAGGCACCACCGCCGTCCGTGCTGGGACCCGGTCGGCTGGAGCCGGTACCGGCGGAACGGGCTGCGGTTGTGGCTGGCATTCCAGATCGGCACCCCGGCCCGTCTTGCGGGCCGGCAGCGCGCCGGTGGCGAGGTAGTCGGCGACCCGGCTGTCGACGCAGGCGTTGCCGCGCAGGGACACCGCATGGCTGGTGCCACCAGGCTCGGCGATCAGCACGGCGCCGGGGAAGCGGCCGCGCACCTCCAGGCTGCCTGGATACGGAGTGGCCGCGTCCAACGTCTCATCGATCATCAGCACGCTCTGCACACCGTGGCCGTCCACCGTGACCGGCGTGGAAGCCTTGGCCGGCCAGTACACGCACGGCGCGTTGTACCAGGCGTTCTGCCAGGTGAAGTAGGGCGCCCGCAGCCAGGTCCGCCAGTTGTCCACCCGCCACTGGTTCCAGTTGGTCGGCCACTGCACGTCGCTGCACTGCACCGCGAGGTATACCGCGTAGCCGTTGTCGTCACCGCGGCTGTCGAAGGCGTCGAACAGTTTCTTGAGTGTCTGCCAGTCCCCCGAGTTGACGAACTTCGACAGCGCGTCGCCGAGGATGAGCCAGCGGAGCTGGTAGTAGGGGGCCTGCTGGAAGATGTCGATCAGCTCGTCGGGGCCGATGATCCCGCCGGCTGGTTGGACGGACACCTTGCGCAGCTGGGCGTCGAAGACGTTCCTGACCGCGGCCTCGGTCTTGCCGAGGTGGTAGGCGTCGTCGTGCTCGGCGAGCCAGCCGAACCAGACCTGGAGGTTCTTGTCGAACGCCGAATCCTGGTTGAGGTTGGCCTGGTACCAGACATTGCGCGGATCCACGGTACTGTCCAGCACCATCCTGCGGACGTTGTGCGGGTGCAGTGTGCCGTACACCTGTCCGAGATAGGTTCCGTAGGAGAAGCCGTAGAAGTTCAGCTGGTCGGCGCCGAGCGCCATCCGGATGCTGTCCATGTCCTGGACCGTGTCCGTGGTCTTCATGTTCGCCAGTAGCTCTGCGGGGTTGTTCTTCGCACAGGCCTGTGCGTAGGACTTCGACCGGTCCAGCCAGGTCCGCTCCAGGGCGGGCGTGACGGGTACGTACCCGGGGCGGTTGTAGTCCATGTAGTCCGGGATGCAGGACAACGCCGGCTTGCTGTCACCGACACCGCGCGGATCGAAGCCGATCCAGTCATAGGAGTCGCCGGCGTGATTGGGCACCCGCTGGCCGACCGTGGCCAAGGTGAGGCCGGACCCGCCGGGGCCGCCGGGGTTGGTGAGCATGATGCCCTGATACCGCGAATCAGGCGTCTTGTGCTTGATCCGGCTGACCGCGAGCTGGATCTTGCCGCCGGTTGGGTCGGCGTAGCTCATCGGTACGTCGAGCAGACCGCATTCGGCGCCGGCGGCGACGAGCGCCGCGGCGGTACACGGCCCCCACTTGATCGAGGCATGGGCCTGCGGCGTACCGGCCAACGCGGTCGGGGCCGCCACTGTCGTCAGGGTGACAGCGACCGCCGCGACGACGAAACGTCTCACACGATTCACCTCATTCGTTCGGACACGCTCCACGACGGCATGCACGTTAGCCGGCCGATCCGCGGCCCTCCACTGGAATGGCCGAGGCGACCGCGACATCGCCCGGAAGTACCAGGCCCCCGGCCCGCTCATCTCCTCCGGTACTGACTCGCCAGCTGGCGCGCCATACAGGGCTGGCAGCTGACCCACGTGTCCGTGCCGGGTCGGGGGCCGGACACCGGATCGTGCTCGATGATCCCTTCGGCGCGCAGCTGTTGCATACGTGTTCGGGGAATGACGTCGGCGATCTCACCGGCGTAGATCTTTTTCTCGCAGAAATCGCAGGTGTACGCGACCTCGGGCTGTGGCACGTTCGCCGGCCACCGGTCGAACACCCGCTCCCAGGCCGCGGCCGCGAACAGCGTGCATTCGGCCGGATGGACTGGGCCGGACCTCGGCGGCGCAACGTCACGAATGGCGCACGACCGTGCCTCATCCCGGTCAAAGGTGAAGAGCTCACTGCAGTTCTCACAGATGCCCCACGGGGACCGCTGCCCGGACGCGACCCGCAGGGTCTCGTCGAACACGCCCAGCTGCTGCGAGTCATCCATGACGAGCTTGTCCTGCAACGCCTTGACCAACGTGAAGTGAGTCGTCCAATACGACTCGGACAGCACGACATCCCTGGTGGCGAGATAGTACGACTTCGTGCGTTCCAGTTCGGCACCGCACGAGTCACACACCGGACGTGTCGGGCGGTCAGCCTCACTGCGGGACAGCCTGCCCTTGAACCAGCCCATGTGAAATTTTCCCTTCCTACAGTGAGGCCAACGACAGTAGCCGCACAACCGGCACCTGGCGCGCCCAGAACTGGACAGTCACGGAACACAAGGCACGCACGGAACACAAGGCACCGCCGGGCGTCGTGCCAACCGGGTCAGGACACCGCGGCCGCGGCCACGATCGCCTCACACACGGTGGCCAGATCGTCATCGGTGCTGACGTAGGCGGGCATCGTGTAAATCAGGTCGCGAAACGGTCGTAGCCAGACGCCGCGGTCGACCGCGGCGCGCGTCGCCGCGATCGGGTCGACGGAATGGTCGAGCTGGACGACGCCGATCGCGCCGAGCGCTCGGACGTCGGCCACTCCCGGCACCGACCGCGCCGGGCGCAGACCGGCGGTCAGGCTCGCCTCGATCCTGCCGACCACAGCCCGCCAATCCATGTTCAGCAACAGATCTATCGAGGCGCTGGCGACCGCCGAGGACAGTGGGTTGCCCATGAACGTGGGACCGTGGGCGAAGACCGCCGGATCGCCGGCGGAGATCCCTTCGGCGATCCGGCTGGTGCACAACGCCGCCGCCATCGTCAGGTATCCGCCAGTGAGTGCCTTGCCGACACACATGATGTCCGGACTGATCCCCGCGTGGTCGGCGGCGAACAGCTCGCCCGTGCGTCCGAACCCGGTGGCGATCTCGTCGAAGACCAGCAGGACGTCATTGGCCAACGTGGCCTCCCGCAACACGTGCAGGTACCGCGGATCGTGGAAGCGCATGCCACCCGCGTTCTGCACGACCGGCTCGACGATCACGGCGGCCAGGTCCTCGGCGTGCCGCTCGACGAGGTCGACGATATGCGCGACGTAGGCGGGGTCCAGTTCCGCCGGCGGCGCATCGGCGAACACCTGCTCGGGCAGCACTCCCCGCCACAGCGCATGCATACCGCCGTCCGGGTCACACACGCTCATCGGGTGGAAGGTGTCCCCGTGGTAGCCGCCCCGCCAGGTCATCAACCGGCGTTTGGCGGGCCGGCCGGCCGCGCGCCAGTACTGCAGACACATCTTGATCGCGACTTCGACCGACACCGAACCCGAGTCGGCCAGAAACACGTGCCGCAGCGGCTCTGGTGTGATCTCGACCAGCTTCGCGACCAGCCGGACCGCGGGCTCGTGGGTGAGACCGCCGAACATCACATGACTCATCCTGCCGAGCTGATCTCGTACGGCGTCGTCGAGCATCGGGTTGCGGTAGCCGTGGATCGCCGACCACCACGACGACATCCCGTCGACGAGCTCGCGGCCGTCGGCAAGCCGCAGCCGGACTCCTGAGGCCGATTCGACCACCAGCGGCGGGACACGGCCGGGCATCGCACCATAGGGGTGCCAGACGTGCGCACGATCCAGTGCCAGCAGTTCGTCGGGAGTCATCGGCGCAACGCTAGTGTGCCGATTGCCGGCGCCGACGAAGGGTCAACCGTCTCCCAGTACGGCCGCGACGACGTCGTCGGTATCGGTCAGGTCGGCGAGAACGGTGTCCGCGCCGGCGGCCGTGAGCTCCTCGGCGGAGTACTGGCCACTCGCGACGGCGACGGCGGTCGCACCGCTTGCCCGGGCCGCCGCGACGTCCAACGGCGTGTCTCCCACCAACACCGTTGTTCTCCCGGCGAAGCCGTGGCCGTACTTCGCGCCCGCGAGGGTCCGTGCGGTGTCCACGAGATGAGCGCGAACCAGGTGCTCATCCCCGAAGGCGCCCACCTCGAGGTCGAGATGTCCGGCCAGTTCCAGCACCCGGAGCTTGACCAGTCCTATCCGCCGAAGGTTTCCGGTGAGCACGGACTGGACGACGTCGCGGCGCCCGGAGAGCGCGGCGAGTGCCCGCTTGGCGCCGGGAAGCGCCCGCCCCCCTCGGCTACAGAGCTGTTCGGCGGTCTCCTCCGCGGCCTCCGCCGCAGCCGTTTGAAGCTCCGCCAGCCTGTGCTCGCCGTCGGTGCCCCGCTGGGCGAGGAGCTCGGCCAGAATGGCGCGATCGGTACGGCCCGCCATGGGAACCTGTTCCGTCGGCGGCGAGCCGAAGCACTTCTGGAAAGCACGGGCCATGGCGGCACGGCCGAATCCAGCCGGATCTATGAGTGTGCCGTCAACATCCCACAAGACAAGTCGCCCGGGCGTTGAACCGCTCACCCACGCAGTCCTATCACATACGTCTGGGGTCACATACGTCTGGGGCTAAGCCAGGCTTGCTTCGGGAACCCGTGGCGCTCGTCAGCTGGACTGACGGCCGGCGTCGACACTGGTTGGCCGGAATGAAACGTCCTCGCCTTGGCGGTCCGCATTCCCGCAGGTCTACACAGTGGTGTGACACAACTCCTATCTCGGCATGCTGAAACTCGGGCCTCGGACTTCATGGGACGGGTCGTTTCGGTACAGCGAGCCGTCGGATTCGGGCTCTACCCCGTTGGTGCCCTTTTCAGCGGCTGGGTCGTCTCCCGGTTCGGTGTCACAGACATGTTCCTGATCGCAGGAGGCATCCAGGGCCTGGTCTGGCTGATCACCTGGCTTTCCCCGCTGAGCCGGGCCACGGCGACCGCGGACCAGGACGACAACGGGCAGCCCACACCGGTGACAACCACCACGGCAACGACGTCAAGTGATGACCAAGAAAGTGTCCCACGATGACCACCGATGACTCATTCACCTCGCAGGATCTCTACTTCGTCCCACTGGGCACCGCTCTCGGCGGGAAGAGGGACCTGGCGGAACTGTCCGACCTCGACGCCGAGCAAGTTGCTCGGTACAGGTCCTTCGGCTACCAGTGCTGCCGGGTCGCGGATACCGACGTCTTCAGCCTGTGCTTCGACGCGGTCAAGGACTCCGCCGCGCTCGCGGGACGGATGAACGACGTCGACCTCTTCTGCTATGCCATCGAGCCGAACATCCAGAGCAGCAACAACTGGATGCTCAATGAGCAGGCGTGGCGGAAACGGGACATTCGCTGGCTCATCCAGCAGCTGGATATCCACCCGAAACGTATCGTCGGTTTGTCGATGTACAACTGCGCCACGTTCCTCAGCGGGATCGACATCGCCGCCATGGCAATCCGATCCGGCGCCGCCAGCACCGCGCTGTCCATCGTCGCCGGTGTAGCGAACGAGCACAGCCCACGGATTCCACACGCCTTCCACGTGCAGAGTGACGGCGCCACCGGATTCCTGGTGACCGGGGACACGAGTTTCCCGGACGGATACCGGATCGTCTCCCACGTCATCGACTACGTCAATCCGAGCGAGTTCAGGTCGCTCGACGGGACGATCGACGAAACGCGCTACTTCACGCTCAAAGCTCTCAAGATCCGAGACACGATCGAGGGCCTGCTCTCCCGGTCACAGACGGCCCCGGAGCAACTGGAGCGCGTTTTCGTGCAGAACCTCGGCCAGCGGGCGATGCTCAAATACGGCGGTCTGTGCGGCGTCACCGAGGACACGGTCTGGCTCGACAGCCTTGCCGGCAACGCTCATGTCATCGGTATCGACAGCCTGGTGAACTTCCACGAGTACCACCAACGTTCCACTCTCACCGCTGGACGTCGTGTGCTGATCGTCGGTACCTCGGGCATGAGCTGGGGCGGCATGGTCCTGGAACGCGGTCACTGACACTACCGACAGGCTCCCTACTCGACACGAGGTGAAGCAGACATGGCACAGCACACGGTAGCCACTGAGATCACGGAGATCTTCCGCGAGATCGCCCACCTACCCGAGGACATGGAGGTGGACCCCGCCGCGACGCTGACCGATCACCACAACTGGGATTCGGTCAGTCAGATAGAACTCATCGTCAGAACCGAGGCGAAGTACCGCATCCGACTGACTGAGGGCGACCTTCGGGAGTGCCACACGTTGGCCGCCTTCATCCAACGCGTTGAGAGTCGACGCTATGCGGACTGACAAGGCCGAGCACGGTCCCCTGTATGGCGCACTGCGTCGCCATGCCCTGACCGAGCCGCACAGAAATGCCGTCATCCACGACGCCGGCGTTCCCACCTACGGCGAGCTACTGCACGAGGTCGACGTACGGGCGGAGCTCATCAGCCAACAGGGCTCGTTCTGGCACATCCTGCACGATCCACCCAAGGTGGAGTTCATGCTCGACTACCTGGCGACGACAAAGGCCAACACTCCGGTGGTCATCAGCGACGGCACCACGACGGCTGGCTCCATTGCCTCACTGCTGAGGGAGAACACCGAGGCGGTCGACAGCCTCGTCGTGGCCGCTCCCGAAGTGATCTTCACGTCGGGAAGCTCGGCCAAGGCCAAGGCGGTCCTGCTCGACGGACATCAGATGTACCGCAAGGCCCTGCAGATCAACGACTTCATGGGCAACTCACCGGAGGACGTCGAACTGATCACGCTGCCATTGCGCCATTCGTTCGGCCTCGGCCGACTCAGATGCGCCGTCGCGCGTGGTCAGACCACCCGGCTGGTCGAGCGGATCGGCTCGCCCGACGAGCTCTTCGAACTGACGAAGCCACATGCGGCCAACGGCCTCGCCTTCATCGGGTCGATGGCGAAGATCCTGCTGAGCCGGCATGAAGGCGCTCTCGCGGAGTCCGCCGGTCGCATATCCTATGTCGAAATCGGCAGCGAGCCGCTCGAACTGGAATTTCGGCAGGCACTCGTCCGACTGCTCCCTGACGCACGGCTCGGCATGCATTACGGGATGACCGAACTCTCCCGTGTCGCCATGGTCGACCTGCGTCAGTCGACAACGGGACCGGCCGCGGCGGGTCAGCCGATGCCGGAGGTGGAGGTCAGGATCACTGACCCGTCTGGTGCCGTCGAGCACACCGGCCGGCCCGGCGAGATCTGGGTCCGCGGAGCGGCCATGCTCCGGGCATACGTGCACGAGGACGGACTCCGCACGGTTCCCCGGCAGACCTGGCTCCAGACAAAGGATCACGGCCATGTGCGCGAGGACGGGGCGCTTGTCGTCGAGGGCCGCCTGTCCACCGTGCTGAACATCCTCGGCAAGAAGGTCGTGCCCGAGGAGACCGAGCGGGTGCTGCGTGGACTGTTTCCCAGGCTCGACTGCGTCTGCGTTCCGGCAGAGCTGATTCCGGGAGTTCTCATCCTGGTCGCCGTCCTTGAGTCCCCTGACACCGACCGACCGGACCGGGCAGTTCTGCACAGTTCACTGAGCGAGCGTCTGCCCGCGCACCAGATTCCCCGACGGTTCGTCTACGCCGACCGACTCCCGCGCCTGGCCAACGGAAAAGTCGACCGGGCCTGCGCCATCGACATTGCCTCCGGTCGGGAATTGTGATGGCAAAGGTCAGCATCTGCATCCCCGTCTACAATCGCGCGGAACAACTGGACCGGGCCCTGCGGAGCGCGATCGGGCAGACGTACTCCGATCTCGACATCATCGTGCTCGACAACGCCAGCACGGATGCCAGCCTCGAGGTCGCACGATCCCACGCGGCACACGACCCCCGCGTCCGTGTAGAGCGCAACGACACCACTCTGGACAAGGCCGCCAACTGGCGCCGCTGTCTCTCGTTCGCCCGCGGGGAATACGTCAAACTGCTGTTCTCCGACGACTGGATCTCCGAAGAGGCGATCGAGCGCGCGGTCCGGGTCCTCGACGCACGACCGGATATCGGCTTCGTCTACACCGCTATGAGCTGGACTGAACACGGCTCGACGAACACCTGCTACACGGCGGACTCCGACGAGGACATGGCCTCCGTCGACTTTCTCTACCGCTCCGCGACGATCGCGGACCTGGTTCCCGTCAGCACGTCCTGCGTGGTGGTGCGAACGTCGGACGCGGTGACCCTGTTCGAGGAGCGCATCCCGGCACGGCTTTCGCGGGACACCCACCACATCGGGGTCGGCTACTCCGCGATTCTGCTGTGGCGCTGCTGTGACCGCTATCCGGCCGTCCACCACATCGGCGCCGTCCTCGCGCACTCGGCGGAGGCCACTAGCGGTGAGCTGAACTCCCGCACTCGCTACCGTGACCAGTACGAGACACTGTGGTGGGGCTATCGCAACGCCTTCGCTCACTTCCTGTCCGGGTGCGGGCAGCCGGACGAGGTCCTACGAGGGCTAATGACCACAGTTGTCGTCTCCACCGTTCCCCTGCGGCCCTACGGAGCACGCAAGCGCCTTCGCCGCCTTCGTCTTCTCTTTCCCGAGCTGAGGATGCTGGCCCTGCGACCATTCCAGGCACGTGTCCGCCCGTTCCTCGCACACAGACTGCTGCACCCGCCGGATCCGGTCGAGATTCTCGGCCCGTCGACTCCCAGCAGGACAAGGGCGGTCCGCGCATCACGGGGAGCCGCACGATGAACTACCTTGTCCTCAACCGTTTCGCTCTCGCAAGGCGTCCGTACCGCGACTGGATCGGCGACAATCACCGGATCGTGGTAATCACCGATACCCGGTCGATCGCCGCCACGGAAGCGGAGAAGGTGAGGCGACACGCGGGATACGACGAGCTGGTTGTGCTGGACGACTACCAGCAGAACCCTCTGGTCGAACTGGAGGCACTGCGTCTGCACGCACGCTACCGGTTCGACGAGATCATCGCGTTGGGTGAGTTCGACCTGTTGCGAGCGGCACGGCTGCGACAGCTTCTCGGCCTGCCCGGTCAGTCTGTCGCGAGCGCGGAGGCGTTCCGGGACAAGATGACGATGAAGGACCATCTAGTTGCTTCCGGTGTTCCGGTCGCCCCGTACGCGGCCGCCCCCAGCCTAACCTCGCTGGCGCGTTTCATCACCGAGCACCACTACCCGGTCGTCGTCAAGCCCAGACGGGGTGGCGGCTCCCAGGGAGTCGTCGTGCTGCATGACGATGACGGGTTTCGATCGTTCGTCGCGCGAACGCCGGCGCTCGGCAACGACGACGGTGCACCGCTCATGGTCGAGCGCTACCTCGAACATCAATTGTTCCATGTGGACGGGATCGTGGTAGACGGCAATCCCGTGCTGGTGTGGCCGTCCGCCCAGGAGGACACCAGCTGTCTGGACATGCTGGTGGGGTCGCCGCTCAGGAGCTGCCTACTCGACGCGAACGACCCACTGCTCGAACCGTTGCGAGACATGACGATGCGAGCGCTCCAGGCGCTGCCCACACCCGCGACGTCGCTCTTTCACGCCGAGATCTTCGATACCGCGGAACACGGCCTGGTGTTCAACGAGGTCGGCTGCCGGATGGGTGGCGGCAGGATCGAGGAGATGGTCGCCCTCGGCTTCGGGACGTGCCTTCCCGAAGCGTACGTCAAGGCGTTGACCGGAGTGCGGCTTCCTGACCTTCCCGTGCTGCCGAACCGAATCGCCGGATTGACTCTTTTCCCGCCCCGGCCAGGACACCTCGCCGCGATCCCGGATACCTGTCCTATCACCGGAGTGGTCGACTACACGGTCCGAGCCGAGGTCGGCACGCGGCTGCGGACCGCGCGACTGAGCGTGGAGAGCATCGCTTCCGCGCTGGCGATCGGCACGACACGGACAGAGGTGAGCAAGGTCCTCGACGACCTTGCCGAGTGGTTCGACCGGGAGACGAGGATCGAACCCGCCACGGACTGAGGTGTCATGGTGTCGACACAGTGTCTGCCCTGACACCCGCGGCGAGCACCGCCGTGACGACGGCGAGCACCGCGGAGATGGCGAGCGCCGCGTGCAGTCCGAGCACGAATCGTTCACCTGTGGCGATCAACGCGCCGAACAGGGCGACACCGATCACGCTGCCGGCCTGCCGCGCGGAGTTGAGGGTGCCCGAGGCGACGCCGGACAGGGATCTGTCGACGCTGCCCAACAGCGAAGACGTCATGGCGGGAACCACAAGCCCGATACCACAACCGACAGCGACCAACTGGGCGACGAGCCCGATATACCGGGTGCCGCTGTCGATGCCAAGCAGCGCGGCACAGCCGCCAGCCATCAGCAAGGCACCACCCACGATCATCCATCGCTCGCCGGCCACGGCGGCGACACGTCCGGCCGACAGGTTGGCGATCATGACCGCCGCGGTGACCGGGGCGAAGGCAAGACCCGCCTGCAGCGGCGAATACCCTTGCCGCCCTTGGAGGAACAGGGTGAACACGAAGATCAGCCCATAGAAGGCGACGTTGATCAGCAGCCCGATCGCCGACGTGGCACTGAATGTCGGCGATCGGAACAGACGCAGCGGCAACATGGGGCGCGCCCGGACCGCTTCGACGACCACGAACCCCGCGCTGGCGAGTACGGCCACCGCGAACCCTGCGAGTACGGCGGGATCGGTGAAACCCCGTGTCCCACCTGCGATCACCGTGCCCGCCAGCACGGCCAACGCGACGATCGCGCCCGCCTGGCCCGGCAGGTCCACGCCACGGTCGCGCGAACGCGGGGTTTCCATCACACACCGCACTGTCAGCCAGATCGCCACAACGCCGATCGGAACATTGATCATAAAGATCGACCGCCAGCCGATGGCGGCGATCAATACACCGCCGACGAGAGGGCCGCCGGCAAGGGCGGCGCTGGCTCCGGCCGCCCACAGACCCACTGCCCGTGTCCGCTTTCCTGGCTCGGGATAGCCATGGTTGAGCAACGTCAACGAACAGGGCACCAGGATCGCCGCCCCGACCCCCTGCACCGCTCTCGCGGCGATCAGTGCCCCCAGGCTGGGCGCGAGCGCACATGCGACCGAGGCGGCGGTGAACAGCACGAAGCCCGCCGCGAAAACCCGTTTGGATCCGATGCGGTCGCCGAGGGCACCCGCGGTCAGAATCAGCGCGGCGAACGCGACGGTGTAGGCATTGACCACCCACTGCAGAGCACTGACTCCGCCACCGAACTCCTCGCCGATCGGCCTGATCGCGACGTTGACGACACTGACGTCGAGCTGGACGACCGCGAACCCAATACTTGTCGCGAACAGTGTCCATCGCCGTTGGCCGACACGGCCGGTGCCCTCGTCGACAGGCCGCGGCTCGTCAATCATCGCCTCGGACTCCTTTCCGCGGGCCGAACACCGAAGTCGACGACCATGCTAGAAGCGCGTCGGTTCGGCCGCTGCCGACACAACAGGCATGCCGGCCGAGTATGGTGCGCCGAACTGGCCGGACAACGGCTGGACTTCTAGGCTGCGAGCGTGCCGAGAAGCCTGACAACGGACGGGTTCCGCCTCGAATACGACCGCGCGGGGGCGGGGCCGCCGGTGCTGCTGCTGCACGGCTGGCCCGGGGACAGGACGGACTTCCGCGCGCTCGTGTCGATGCTCCTGGACACGCACGAAGTACTGGCTCCAGATCTGCGCGGATTCGGCGAATCGGACAAACTCGTCCGCGAACCGGCTGACGCGTACTCGGCGGCCGCACAGACCCGCAGCCTCGTCGGGCTGCTCGACGAACTGCGGTTGCCCAGGGTCGTCGTCGCCGGGTACGACATCGGGAGCCGGATCGCCCAAACACTCGCCACCCAACACCCTGACCGGGTCAGCGCTCTGGTCGTCTCCCCGCCGCTACCCGGAATCGGCGCTCGGATCCTCGACGTCGACCCGAGCCGGGAGTTCTGGTACCAGTCGTTCCACCAGCTCGACCTCGTCGAGCGCCTCGTCGACGGGCGGGCCGAGGCCGTGCGTGTGTATCTCGAACACTTCTGGACGCACTGGTCGGGTCCGTCGTTCACGCTGGACGAGGGCTCGCTGGCGCGGCTGGTGCGGCGGTACGGCGCGCCCGGCGCTCTTGTCGCGTCGATCGCCTGGTATCGGGCCGGTGCGGGTGCGGTGGCCCATTCCACCGCCGAGCGCGCCCCCGCGAAGGGCGATCGGATCCACCCGCCCGCCACCGTGCTCCTTCCCGAACACGACCCGTTGTTTCCACCGGCGTGGGCGGACCGGCTCGACGAGTTCTTCGCCGACGTCCAGGTGCTTCACCTGCCCAACGCCGGACACTTCACTCCACTCGAGGCTCCCCAAGCCTTCGCCGAGGCCATCACGGCGGCCACGGACCGCGATTGTCCATGAACCGCCTTCCGGCGGCACTCAGGCCAGTCGCTGCCGGATCGCCTCGAGCAGCGCTGCTCCGTCCGGTGAACCGAGTCCGGTACAGGGGTCCCAGCCGGAACTGGCCGGATAACCCTGGTTGTCGCCGCTGGTGACATCCCGGAACCCGGGCGCGACCTGTCCGGAGGTCACACCGGCGTACAGCAGCGGATGCGGCAGCCCGAGTGGTTTGCCCAGCCGCTGGACGATCCTGGCCACCAGTGCCGCCCACAGCGGTGCGACCGCACTGGTCCCGCCGGAGACGGAGCTGATGCCGTCGACCAGTACCCGGTAGCCGGTGGCCGGATCGGCCACCGCCGCGACGTCGGGCACCCCGCGGCCGTTGACGGTGACCCCGGCGGCCCGCTGATAGTCGGGAAGGCCGAACACGTCGCTGACCCCGCCGCCGGTGGCCGTCCTGCCGGCACCGTTGTTCCAGACCGTCTCGGAGGAGATCACTCCGGTGTCCGGGTCGGCGTGCAGCGTGGTGCCTCCGCACGCCAGCGCGTGCGGGCTCGACGCGGGGAAGTCGCAGTGCCACCGGCCGTCGCCGACATGGTCGCCCGCGCCGTAGTCACCGCAGGCCACGCAGACCGTCACGCCAAGCGCGGCGGCATCGGCGAAGGCCGCGTCCATGGCCGTGCGGGCCTGTTCGGTCCAGCCGTCCTCGGAGGCTCCCCAGCTGATGCTCACCGCGGCCGGTGTCGGAGTGGCGTGCACCGCCGTGCTCACCGCGTCGAGGAAGCCCATGTCGGTGTTGGGGGCGAAGTAGACGACCATGGCCGCACCAGGAGCGAGCCCGCCGATCACCTCGATGTCCAGCAGCACTTCGCCGTCGGCGCTGTCCGGCGTGCCGCTCGGGTCGTTGCTGGCGCCGTCGACGCCGACCGCGCTCACCGACGGCTCAGCAATGCCGAGACCGGCGAAGTACCGTGCCAGGTCCTGACCGGTGTAGCCGCCGGCGAGTTCGATGATCGCCACGGTCTGGCCGGTGCCGTCGGTGCCGTCGGGAAAGCCGTAGATCTTCCCGAGCTGCGGAGGGGTGTAGCCCGTTCGCCGCACGGCCGGGTCGGCCTCGACCCACGACCGGTGTGCCTGCGGGCGGTCATCCAGTCCGAGCACCGCCTCGATGACGCCGGCCAGCTCCGCCGGCACCTCCAACTCGCCCTCGCGGTGTCGGTACTGGATGCCCTCCTGCTCGACCATGCCGAGCTGGACGCCGAACACCACACGCATCGCCGACGCCGGTCCGCGCACAGTGAGCCGACGTGAGCCGACGTGCACCGCCGTCACCTCGACGCCATACTCGCCGAGCACCGCCTTGACCCGTTGGACATCATCCGGGTCGGCGCCGTACCGCTCCGCCAGCTCGGCGGCGGCGACGACCCGCGGTCCCAGCACTAAGTCGGCGGGCAGCTCACGCCGACGTCGCAGCACGATCGTGGCCTCGATGGTCGTGGACGGGTCCAGTTCGCTCACCGCGCCGCGCCCCGACACGCCTGCCCGCGCACTGCCCGGCAGGACCACTCTGGTTGGCTCCGTCATCCCCATGAGTCGATGATCCCCGAGCCACCGGCTCCTCCGATGCCACCCACGCCAAGTCGACCGGATGAGAGCATCGAGCGGTCACCCTGCGTAGCACCATATGTGCGCCGTCCCCATCGGACTGATGAGTAACGACTGCACCAGGTACCGTCACCGGATAAGGGGCCGGTCCGTTCGTACCGCGATTCACCCTCGGGAACCGTGGCGGGCAGCTCGACGTCACAATCCACGATCGACACAATCCACAAAGAAGGGTCACCTTCACGACGGTCGCCCGTCGGAGACGGGGCCGACACCAGGGACGGAAGTCATGAGAATTGCACGTTGGCATCTTGTCGTGCTGTGCACGGCCGCCGCACTCGCCGCCGGCTGCGCCGGCCGGACAGTCGCCGGCACCCCCGTCGCCGCGGGCAACGCGCGGGTCACCACGACGACCCAGCGGAGCATGCCTCTTCCGCCATCGTCGTCGTCTCCGTCGTCGGCCGGCGCCCCGGCTCCCGCCGGGGGGACAGCGAAGCCCGGCTCGACCTTCCCCATCGGCACCCAGGCGGCCCTGTCCTACTCCTACGCCTACAACACGGGAACCCTCGGGCTGGCCATCACCTCCATCGAGAAGGGCGACCCGGCCGACCTCGCCAGCCTCAACCTCGGCGAGAAAGCCAAGGGGCTCGTCCCGTACTACATCCGGATGACCGCGACGAACCTCAGTGGCTCCGACTTCAAGAACGCCGACGTGAACGGATACGTCAAGGGACTGTTGCCCGATGGCACGGAGGCGGACGAGGTGTCCATCTTCGGCGACTTCGCCAAGTGCCCCAATGACGACGCACCCCAGGACTTCACCACCAAGGGCGCGACCTTCAAGTCCTGTGCTCTCGCCCTCGCGCCGCAGACCTCGTCGGTGGTCGGCGCGGAATGGTGGGAAACGCCGTACGGGTTCGGCGAAAAGGCCGTGACCTGGAAGTGAAACCCGGATAGGTCGATCCAGCCGTCATGGTCGACACCGTCAGCGCGGCCGTGTCGGCGACGCGGTAGCGTGCGATCCGTGGCCACCCCGGATCCTGTCGACTTCCGCCTGCTCTCATTGATCGCCGAGATGGGACGAGCGGCCGTACACGAGGTGGCGGCCAAGATCGGTATCGACCCCAGGGACGCCGCCGCCAGGCTGGTGGCCCTTTCCGCGACCGGGATGCCCCTGATCGTGGGCGTCGAGTGCGACCAGAACGGCATTCGTGCCGCGCTGACCGCGGCACGAGCCCTGCAGGGACAGCCACCGCAGGTCGTCGGGTATCCGGCGCCGCAGCCGTTCCCGCTAGCTCCTCAACCCCAATACGCACCCCCGCCGAGCACCGGGGGGTTCCCGGCGCAGCCAAGCGTTCCGTTGTCCGTGCAGGTTTCACCCCGTCAGGAGCCCGCGGGCGGCGCCATATGGGGGCCTCCGCAGTCCGCCGCGTGGGCACGGGGAGACCAGCCCCCGGCCCCGCCATCGGCGGGCGGCGTGCCGGCTTCCAACCACACCGTGGGTGAACGGCAGCTCACCACGGGCCTGGCCGGTGAGCAGCTGTCCATCCAGCTGGTCGAGGTGGTCGATCCCGCCGACTTCCTGTTCACCGCGGCCGGCTATCGGCTGCAGGAGGGCGAGCGGTCCGTCGTGGTGCACACCGAGGTGACCAACCAGGGCGGCATCCCGTTCTCCGCGCTGCCCGACCTGTACCTGGTCCTCGTCACCGCGGACGGCGAGGCCGTCTCGAAGGCTCCGGTGTCGCTGTCCTCCCGGCCGCCCTACCGAATCGGCGTGCAACCCGGGGAGACCGCCGGCGGGCACACCGTATACGTGCTGCCGGAGTCGACCGTGATCACAGCGGTGCGGTGGAGCGCTCGTCCTGACGACCCGCGGTACAGCCTCAGCTGGACGGTCGAGAGCTGAGTACGGTCAGCCCTCCTGCCGCAACCGGTCGAGGGCGTCGGCGAGGTCGGCCGGATAGTCACTGGTGAACGTCACCTGCCTGCCGTCGGCCGGATGCGCGAAGCCCAGCGACTTGGCGTGCAGCCACTGCCGGGTCAGCCGGAGGCGGGCCGCCAGCACCGGGTCGGCGCCATAGGTCAGGTCCCCGACGCAGGGGTGGCGTAGCGCCGAGAAATGCACCCTGATCTGGTGTGTCCTTCCGGTCTCGAGGTGCACCTCGAGCAGTGACGCGGCGCGGAACGCCTCGATCATCTCGTAGTGGGTCACGCTGGGCCGTCCACCGGCGACGACCGCGAACCGGTGGTCCTGCCTGGGGTGGCGGTCGATGGGTGCGTCGATGGTGCCCCGCGTCGGATCGGGGTGCCCCTGCACCACGGCGTGGTACACCTTGTCGACCGTGCGCTCCTTGAACGCACGCTTAAGCACCGTGTAGGCGTGTTCGCTCTTGGCGACGACCATGATCCCGGTCGTCCCCGCATCCAGCCGGTGCACGACGCCCTGCCGTTCCGCCGCACCCGAGGTGGAGATCCGCAGGCCGGCGGCTGCCAGCCCGCCGACGACAGTGGGGCCGGTCCAGCCCGGACTGGGATGCACGGCGACGCCGACTGGTTTGTCGACGACGACGATGTCGTCGTCCTCGTGCAGCACGGCGAGACCCTCGACCGGAACCGTGCACACGGTGACCGGCTGTGCCGCGGTCGGCAACGTGACCTCGAGCAGGGCTCCGGCGACGAGACGGTCGGACTTGCCGACCGACCTGCCGTCCACAAGCACGTCACCACCGTCGGCGATGGCGGCGACCGCGGTTCGGGACAGTCCGAGCAGTTTGGCCAGTCCGGCGTCGACCCGCAGGCCGGCCAACCCGTCGGGTACCGGGAGCAGGCGCCGGTCAGCCACCGGCCGTCGTCCCGTCCGCCGGACCATCATCCCTGGCGGCCCTGACCCTGTCCCGTGTCGACCTGCCGTCGTAGTCGCGGCCAAGCAGCACCATCAGCACGATGAGGGCGCCGCCGACGCAGATCGACGCGTCGGCGAGGTTGAAGATCGCGAACCCGCCTCCGTTGGGGGCGAACGGCGAGATGAAGTCCACCACATAACCCCGCAGCACGCCGGGGGCGCGGAAGACGCGGTCGAGCAGGTTGCCGAGTGCGCCGCCGAACACCAGGCCGAGACCGACGGCCCAGCCGCGGGAGCGAAGCTTGGGGGCCGCCCAGATGATCGCCGCGAGCACCCCGCAGGCGACCAGGCTGAACACCCAGGTCATACCCGTGATTCCGAGCGAGAACGCGGCGTAGGGGTTGCGGATGACCTGGAGGTACAGCAGGCCGGCGATGACCCTGACCGGAGGCTGTCCCTCCAGGTTGGCCACGACGGCGGCCTTGGTGATGACATCCAGCGCGAGCGCGACGGCCGCGGCGGCGGCAAGCAGGCCGATCTGGCGTGAGCGGACGGCGGGTCCGGTGGCCGCCCCGGTGTCGGGATGCTCGGTGTTGGGCTCGGTGCTCACCCGACCATTGTCCACGGTTGTCGCGGCGACACGCGGTCAGCCTCAGTCGATGTCGTGCCGCTGCGGCGAGAAGCCCAACGCGTACCAGGTTCGGGTGGCCAGATCGTCGCCCTCGGGCAGGAACGCGCCGACGTTGCGCTGTCGGGCCCACTCGAACAGCGACCGGGCGAGCACTCCGGCGACCTGGTCGGCCTCGCGCTCCTCCCGGCGGGACATGTCGGTCCGGCCGGCCATGATCGTCAGCATCTTCGAGGAGAGGTCGGGGAAGAGCAGCCGACTTCCGACCTCGGCGTCCAGCCGATGCGGGGTGTGCCCGCACAGCATGTGGGCGATCTCGTGGAGCAGAATCAGCAGGCGGTGCACCCAGCTCCGCGCGGTGGTGACAATGACGACGTGGACGTCGTCTTCGGTGACCGCCCAGAATCCACTCAGTCCGCCATGCCCCAGGTCGTCGAACCGGAGCCTGATGTCGCGGCCGAACCGCTCCCCCATCAGCTGGCACAATCGAAAACACACGTCTTCGGTGGTCGCCGAGCTGTCGAGTTCGAGGTCGCGGATCAACCCGGCGCTCAGCTCGCGTAGGCGTTTGGACTTCACTACCGTCCCACTCCTTCGAGAGCCGGTGCGGGAATACCATACTGCCACGTCGAAGCCGGGCGACATCATTCTTTCGTGTCATCCTCCGCCAGGTGCGGAGGTTCCGTATCGCACGCACGGATGATCACGTCTTCGACATCGGCGTCGGGTTTGAGCGCTCGGACGAGCGCCATCATTATCTTATTCCGCACCCCTTGCGAGGGTGCCTGTTCGGTCGCCCGCAAGATGACCGTGTTGACGCCCAGCTTGTCCATGGCCAGTCGGGCTTCCAGCTGTTCGTCGATCCTGGCGGCGAGCTCGTCGTCGAAGAAGTACGCGGGATCGGCCCCGTAGAAGTCGGCCAGCCCCAGCACGTGCTTCAGCCGCGGATTGTCGCTCACCCCGGTCAGCAGCTCACGGACGTAACTCGCCGATATCGAGCCGTACTGACCACCACTGCTGATCCTGCTGGCCACTTCCTCCGGCGAGAACGGACCCCTGCTGGTCGGATAGACCGATTCGGACAGTCGTCTCAGGCTCTCGGGCCGCCATCGCGGCGATTCGCCCTGCCGCAGCTCGCCGCGGCCACCCACGAAGTATGCGGGATGGACACCGAGCGCCGCCGCGAGGTCCTCGATGGTCCGGCAGCTTGGATTGTCCTTGTCGCCCTTGCGCAGCTGGGAGATGTAGGTATGGGTGATCGTCCCACCGCGGGCGCGGATCACGTCGGCCAGCGCGGCGTTGGTGAGGCGAACCTGTCCCGCGGGCGGACTGGTGCACAACTGGTCGAGAATCTCGGCGAACGACCGCCGCTGCGCGTCGGTCATCGCCATCCCCCTGACCCGCGGGCGCCGCCACCAGCGTCCGGCGCACCGTCCGGACCTGGTCGTGCCACCAGCACCTTGCCGCGCCGCACCCAAGATCACCCCTTCAAGCATCCACTGTTGTGCTCACTTTGGGGTTAGTGTGCCACAGGAGTTGTTCCCAACGCACCATTCTCGCTATGCTGCGCTTGGCTGAATTCCACTGCGGGCTAGAGTTACCGATAGTGGGCAACACACCAGTGTCGTACCGTGGTGACGACCAGCACAACGGGCCGGGAGGCAGTCGATGAGGATGCCGCTCCAAGTGAAACCCGACTCGTGCCCACCCTTTGAGGACACGGTACGGATGCCGAGGTGCCACTCCTGCGGCCAGCCGGTCGGCCGCATGGCGACCGACCGCCTCACCGGACTGCTGGACAGGTGGGGCTGGGAAGACCATGCCCCGGCCGCCTTCGCCCGTGTCGTTCGCAACCAGATACCCGCCGCGATGCTCGTTCTCGATCTTGACGGCTTCAAGCAGGTCAATGACGATTTCGGCCATGTCGCCGGCGATGTGGTGCTGCGGGCGACGGCCTCCAGGCTGCGGATGGTGACCCTCAACGAGGATCTCGTCAGCCGGTACGGGGGTGACGAGTTCCTCGTTCTTCTCCCCGGGGCGACCAAGAACCGGGCGTTCGACGTCGCGCGAGACATCAGGCGCGAGATCTCCCGGGTGAGCGTCCGCGTTCCGGTGACAGCACGGCAGACGGCCATCGTCGGCGGCCGGACCGTGTCGATTGGTGTCGCGCTGCACCTGCCCATGGACAACCTCGACTTGTTCGACCTGCGCCTTGAGGCCGAAGCGGCGTTGCGGACAGCGAAGAAGAGCGGCGGGGACCGGGTGTTCTTCGCTGGAGAGAGCGCCTGCCACTGACACCGTGACCCCCGCGCTCCCTGCGACGGCCACCGTACGAGCTGCGAACCACGAGCCCTGAAAGGTGGTCATGAGCGTGACGGACGTCGACCGCACACTGACGGAGTTACGACGACATGGCTTCACCTTTCAACCTGTGTGGCGCGACGGTGAGCTCGACCTGATCATCGGCTTCCGCGGCTGGGAGGGCTGCACCGACCGCATCGAGATACGCGCCGAATCGGAGGCGACCGCGGTCCGCGAGCGGCACGGGGAGGGGTTCGGGCCGGCCAGCGTGACGTGGACGTGCACAGGTCGCATGGTGGATGTCGCCGAGGCGGTGACCGCGCTCCCGGTACCCGAGGACCAGCCGACCGGGCACCGCTGACCCGCGTCTCAGCGGGCGACGACGACACCCAGTATCTCGTCGGCCGCCGAGGTGGTGAGTGCACGCGCCGTCGCGACGAGCCTGGCCCGTTCCCGCACGAACGCGTTCCTCGCCTGATCGGGGCTGTCCGCCGCGCCCAGGCTCGACGCGTTCGTCCGCCCGACACCTGCCTCGTCGTGCAACGCCGCCCTGATCAGCACCGCTTCGACCAGCGCCAGCGCGGCCTCCGCCGACTCGTCGTCGCCGAGATGCCGCCGCTGCTCCACGACGGCGTCGATAACGGCGCTCACCAGGGCGGAATCGCTGTAGGGACGCAACTGGTAGAGCCAGTCGTTGATCTCGATGATCCGCCAGAACAACCGCGCCTCGATACTCGCCCATTCCCGAACCGTTGCCGGCGTGTGCACCATGCCCGGGTCAACGCCACGCAGGGCTCGCCACAGTGGCGCCAACGCGCGGTGATCCCTGAAGGTCGCGTTGGCGCGATTCACGAACTCCTGGATGGATTTCGCCCGGGTTGCCAGCGGAATGATGCTGGCGCCCAGAACCCCGATGATCCCGCCGGCGGCGTTGATGGTGGGTGCCACCGCCGTGCTCCAGTAGGTCAGATCGCCTCCGAACCAGCGGACGACCACCGCGCAGAGCAGGATGAGGAGGTTACACAGCAACAACGTCAACCCGATGGCGATGGTGGTGAGCCCCCGGCTCAGCCATGGTTGGCCATCCGGCGTCTCGCGGGCGAATCGCCGATACAGCACGGCCGCATGCCCCAACCCGATGGCCCACGTGGTCAACTGGATCACGGAGTACGCGCCGAGATACGGCACCGTCGCGACCGCGGTGGGAAAGTCGAAGACGCCATACTCCGGGACCGCCGGTCCCACCACAAAGAGGACAATCATCACGGCGGCGGCCAGTCCGTATCCACACAGCGGCCACCTGCTTGCCCGCCAGGCGCGTTCCCGAGGGTAGTGCCAGTACAACAGCATCATGCTGATGAAGCAGACCGTGGCCGTGCCGAAACACCCGACCAACAGCGTGGAGAGGTTGGGTATCCGCATCGCCCGATCGACATGGACCGCGATCACCGGTGCGGCGAAGAGCCAGTTGAAGAATCCAGTGGCACAAACGGCACAGATCGGCCGGATAGCCGGCTTGCGGTCAAGCGGAGCGCGCCGCAGCACCCAGAGCTTGTAGACCAGGAGGACGAAGATCGCCAGCGCCGCACCGATGTACTCCGCGTCACCCACGGCGCACCTCCGCCCCCAAGCCCTGAGAGCACTCCCACCGACGGCCCGACCACGCCCTCGACCACGTTCGGCAGCGAGGATAGCGCCTCACAGGCCCACCGGCCCTCCCATTCGCCGGTCAGGCCGCGACAAAGGGCGGAAGCGGCCGCGGATCAGGATCCGGCACCCAACGATCGCCGTCGATCCGATAGCCCCAGCGCGGCCCTTCGGTGACCACCGCGCGCAGCGCGGCCACGAGCCGGTCCACGTGCTCCGCGGTACTGCCGAGACCGAGACTCGCGCGCAGCGCGCCCGAAGCGTCCGTTCCCGTCCTCGCCGTCAGCCTTCGGGTGGCCAGGTGGGCACAGAACGCGCCGTCGCGGACGCCGATGCCGTACTCCGCGGACAGCACGGCGGCCACCAGACCGGCCGCGTGGCCATCGATAGTGAATCCGACGACGCCGACTCGTGCTCGATCACCGTCGAACAGGCTCAGCTCACGCAGGCCGGGCACGTCGGCGAGACCCGAACGCAGCCGTGCGAGCAGGATCCGCTCGTGGGTGCGGATCGGGGCCCAACCATGCCTGGTGATCGCCTCGCACGCGGCGGCCAAGGCGTGCACGCCGACGACGTTGGGTGAACCCGCTTCGTGCCGCTGGGGCGTCGCCGACCAAGAAATGGCCAGACGGTCGCCCCGGTCGGCGACGTTGGCGGTAGCACCGCCGCCCACCAGGTAGGGCTCGGCGGCCCGCAGCCAGTCGTCGCGGCCGATGAGCGCGCCCGCACCGAAGGGGGCGTAGAGCTTGTGTCCGGACAACACCGTGTAGTCGACGTCGAGGGCGCTGGCGTCCACCGGACGGTGCGGCGCCAGTTGGGCCGCGTCGAGCACGGTCCTGGCACCGTGCCGACGTGCGGCGGCGGCGAGTTCCGACACCGGCCACAGTTCGCCGGTCACGTTCGAGGCCCCGGTCAACACCACCAGTCTCGGTCCCTCCGGACACGCGCGCAGTGCCGCCTCCAGCTCCCGAACGAGCGCGTCCACGGTGTGCGGCGTCCGAATGCGACGGACGTTCGGGCCACGCCACGGCAGCAGGGCGGCGTGGTGGTCGGCGTCGAACGACACCACCGACGTGCCGCGTGGCAGACAGCGGGCCAACAGGTTCAGCGAGTCCGTGGTGTTGCGGGTGAACACCACGGTGTCGGTGGACCGGGCGCCGGTGAAACGGCGCAGGGTCTCCCGCGCCTGCTCGTAAACCTGGCCGCAGACCCTGGATGCGAAGCCGGCACCCCGGTGCACGCTGGAGTACCACGGCAGCAGCTCGGCGACCGCATCCCGGACGTGCTCGAGGCAGGGCGCGCTGGCGGCATGGTCGAGAGAGGCGTAGTCGATCAGCTCGCCGGTGACGAGGGGAACCTTCAGCCGGGAGCCGACTACCGCGGGCACGGCCGCCGCGGTCTGGGGTCGGGTCCGGACGGGTGTCACAGTGACGGACATGAGGTGTCCTCAAGGGCCTGGGACCCCGGTGGGGTCCGCGCTTGCCCGAGCGCGTTCGCGTCGGGCCCGGTCCTCACCCGGGGCACCCCACCGCGGTAACGAGGGTTGCCGGCCAGCAAGCCGGGGCTTCACGCTGGCACTCATGACCGACCTTCGCGGCTGACGCTAACCGATTCGCCGCCGGCCGGTCGAGCCTCGCCCACATCCTGGGAGCCGCTCCTCACGCGTCACCGGCCTCGCCCTTCCATCGTGCGTACTTTCCGGCCCGGTCCACCGCCCTTATCCGGCGTTCGGTCGCCAGCCGGACCGTGTCGGTGGCCACCACAAGCAGCTGGTCGCCCTCCTGCAACCGGGTGGTCGACTTCGGGGTGAACC
Source organism: Kutzneria sp. (assembly GCA_019239965.1). Lineage (GTDB taxonomy): Bacteria > Actinomycetota > Actinomycetes > Mycobacteriales > Pseudonocardiaceae > Kutzneria. The sequence goes on from JAFAZC010000047.1 coordinate 52,449, forward strand.
CGTTGCGGCCACGCACGATCAGGCTCACCGTCGCACCCACCGGCAGCCGCAGCTCGGACAGGTAGACGCCGTGCAGCCGCGATCCCGCCTGGATGCGGACCTGGAGCAGCTGGGCGTCGAGCTGCTCGAGCGGTGCCGCGTCGACGACCACCTCCGCCGGTTCGCCGGTGCGGACGAGGTGGAGCCGGCGGGCCAGCGCCGGCAGCGTGGCACCTTGTACGAGGGTCAGCACCACGACGAGCACAAAGACCACGTCGACAAGGCGCTCGGTGCCGGGAACACCCCGGGTGAGCGGCACGAGGGCCAGCACGATCGGCACCGCGCCGCGCAGCCCGGCCCAGGCGAGAAACAGCTGCTCCCCCCACCCG